>NZ_SZVX01000012.1:0-177476 GCF_007210685.1 Dickeya sp. ws52 | reverse complement strand
AAACTACCTGAGTATGCTAAAACTGGGAGCGATCAGGTTATTTTTAAAGCGGTTGTTAAGTTAAGGGACACAGCCTAATTAAAAACTTAATAGTGTTTAAAGGTCTTAAAAAATACCAGGGACCTAATAGCATGTGCTTACATGCTGGGCTGCCTACTGACCGCACGGCCTATGTGCGCTGTGATGTCACTGCCTCTGAATTGCTTTGATAAACTTGCAGCTTGGATTAATTCTTAGTAACCTACAATCTGGAATTATACGCTGAAAAAAGGCTACCATGCAGGTAAACAGCAAATTTGCTTGAAAGCGATTCAGGTTAAGTTTGATGAGTGCAGGATTAGTTGGTCGATAGTATATAAAACTGAATAGAGTAGGTCTGTTTTTCCACAAAGTGACAAATTATGCGACCACATCTTCTTATATCATAATATGAGCAATGGTACTACTATAGTCGTAAAAGGAAACAGGTTATCATTGGAACATCGTAGTTACTGTATTATAGATCACTTTCAGTCAATCTTAATATTTTAGTAAGGGCACACAGTGATAGAAAAAATCATAATCAATAAATATAAAAAACTCGAGGATATTGATTTTTCATTTACCCCAAAGATGAATGTTATCTCCGGAACTAATGGTACATGTAAAACCACTCTTTTACACATAGTAAGCAATGCATTTAAAGCCGCAAAAGTTTCTTCTGATAATTACTCCAATGCATCATGTGTAAAAGTTGTTAAAAATAATAATATTATAATAAACCCAAAGATTGAAAGTTTGGTCAGGGATGCTAAGAATTATAGTGACCCAGCCAAAGGGAAAAAAGGTGAGTTATTTGATGTTCATTACACTAATGGGGAGTCCTTGAGTTTTAGGAAACATAATTCGGAACAAGATGAACGATATGCAATTAAACCATATTACTCAGGAGGGCAGTCATTGCCTTCTTGTAATATTATATATTTAGGGCTTTCAAGACTATTTCCCGTTGGAGAGCTTGAGGATGATTATATAGTTCAAGTGAAATCTGGATTGCCTGATAGCTATATGAATATGCTGTCAACAATTTATGAAAAACTAACACATATTAAAATCGATAACATTAAAATTAGTATGGTTAGTGATTTTAAATTGGGGCCTGAGTTCGTGAGCCCTGTAGAGGGAATTGACTCCAATACTATTTCCTCTGGCGAAGATAATTTATTTATAATTTTGAAGGCATTAGTTTCTTTAGCATATTATTATGATTCATTGATTAGTAAAGGGGATGATATTGTGAGCATCCTTTTGATAGATGAATACGATGCAACATTGCATCCTTCTCTACAGGATAAATTATATGACATAATGAGCGATTTTTCAGAAAAATATAAAATACAAATATTCATAACAACTCACAGCTTGTCTCTTTTAGAGTATGTATTAGAAAAGAAAGATAATTTAATTTATTTGCATAATGATATTAATTCAGTATTTCAAATTAAAGAACCATCTATTGTTGACATTAAAATGCATTTAAGAAACGAAACTCGTTCTGAGATATATAATAAGAAAAAAATCCCAATATTTACAGAAGATGACGAGGCTCGGATTTTTCTGAATGCAATATTTGATTATTATGAACTTCTTAATAAAGATTTCTCTAAGATAAGGCGTTTTTTTCATCTTGTTGAGTGTAAAGTAGGAGCTGATAACTTAGTTTCTATCTTCAGTGATAATTCATTATTAGATACAACCCTTAAGTCAATATGTGTTCTTGATGGAGATAAAAAGTTAGATATTAAACGCTGCACAATAAAATTACCTGGGGGTAAATCACCGGAGGTTATATGCTTCGAACATGCTGAATATTTGTATCAAAGTGACGATAGAGATTTTTGGCGTGATAATACCATCCGAGGGTTAGGTTATACGAAAACTAAGTTCTTAAGTGACATCAGAGAAGATATTTCTTCTATTGAAGAAAAGATTAAGCAAGTTAAAGAGATTACTGGTACAAGTAAAGGGGTTGCCCGCGATTTAAACAAAAAACAATTTGAGAAACATCGAGAATTTTTCGAACTTGTTTTCAGAGATTGGATCTCTGATGAAAACAACGATAAGGAAATATCCAATTTTTACAATGACTTAAAGACAGTTTTTTTTAAGGTTAGCATGGCTAATGGGATCGAAAAGAGGGAGTGGGATTTCGATATGAAAATTGCTAATGATGATTAATATCTATATAATACCTGTGGATTTTTTTAAGGTGTATAGAATGAGTTATAGCCCATTACGTTACCCAGGCGGAAAAACAAAGCTTGCGCCTCATATAAAAAGTATAATCAAACGCAATGGGCTTATTGGCTGCAATTACTATGAGCCTTATGCTGGTGGTGCTGGGGTTGCTCTAGCTCTTCTTCTTGACAACTATGTTTCATCAATCACTATTAATGATGCTGATTTTGCAGTTTATTCTTTTTGGAAATCAATTACTGAACACAACAGTGAATTCCAAAGGAGAATACTTGAAATGCCTGTAAATATGGAGACATGGTTTTTACAAAAAAGTATTATGTCTAACCCTGAAAAACATACTTTGCTTGATGTTGGATTAGCGACATTTTTTCTTAACAGGACTAATCGTTCAGGCATACTGAAAGGTGGCGTTATCGGTGGGAAAAATCAAAATGGAAATTACAAGATTGATGCGCGATTTAACAAATCAAATCTTTTACCAAAAATAAAAACTATCGGTGATGCCAACGATAGAATAAAAGTCACTAATCTTGATGCTTCTGAGCTCCTTATTTCTATTAATAACAGTGAGGCTAAGGCATCTTTTGTTTATCTAGATCCACCTTACTATGTTAAGGGACAAGGACTATATAGGAATTTTTATAACCACAATGATCATTGTGAAATTCGGGATATTCTATCAAAGGTTGACTATGATTGGGTTGTTTCATATGACAACAATGAAGAAATAAAAAGAATTTACTCTGATTATCATATGACTGACCACTCTCTAAATTATAGCGCGCAATGGAAACTTAGAGGTGAGGAAGTCATAATTTACTCTAAGGGTATTGAACTGCCTTAATTAAATCAGTAAGTGGGTTTGAAAGTATTGAAGCATCATAATACATTAATAATACTTGATTTACTAACTTTTATCCTCTATCTCCATTCTTCTAAATAGAAATTGAAGTGGAGTTAATAATGAAGTGTAGTATCTACTTTATCCCTTCTTTGAAAATAGCAATATTCTATTTTTGAGATGTTTCTGAGCTTCACTTGACAAGACTACTATGAATAATACTTGATCAACTGAATGATATTGTTCCTTCTCAAATCCCCCAAAACATAAGATTAATCGCATCCTTAATCTCATCGGCGTAGTCGCCAAGATCCGCAATCACTTCACCAATAACCTCAACCGGAACGCTCGATAGTTCAGTCGTCATCAGTCGATAATCTTCGCCTTCGATGCGGATCTGAGGGAACAGCGTTTTATTCACTTTCTCAGACAGGTGATGTGCTTCGATAAGCGGAATGACCATGCGCCGCTTTGGTGTGTCGACAATATCACTCTGCACATCGACAAATATTTTGTAGTGACTGGCTCTTTTGTATTCATAAACAATGAATTGCATGATCACCAGTTCCTGTTTTCATCTGCAAAGGAGCCATTCTGCGCGATAAATCGGGCGACTTCTTCCATCCCTTCGCGGTTTTCCTTCTTCCACTCCTCAGCCTTGATGCGGCGGGCTTCTTTGCCAATGGCATCATTCACCAGCCCGGAAATGTTGACTCCAGCAGCACTCAGAACCTGATAATTGTCTTTGTCTACGGTAACGCTGACGCGGTGTTTCATGATAGTGATCCTCTTTTATGCACACTGTGAGTATATACTTCGCATGGTTGTTCAGCAATTAACCAAGATTCAAATCCAACCCTCTCAACTCCTCAAACGTATAAACCCGAAATACATGGCGGTGCTTCGTTTCCAGCCGGATGTGCTGATGATTCACGATGACGTGTTTGATGTTATTGAACAGCAGCTCAATAGCGCGTTTCATCTGTGGGTTGGGCACGATATAGAAAACGTACATCCAGTGCCGCTGGGTGCGCGCCAGTAAATGGCTGGTGATAATCGCCTGATAACGGGCCTTGGTTTTCAGATGGCGTTCAGTCTCAACGGCGATGACGGTTCCGCCTGGTAACGTTATCACCCCGGCCGGGCGATGATATACCTGATAGCGGCTGCGGAACGTTGCACAAGTGCCGCTAACCCACCCATAAGCGCCTTTCTTTTCCAGAATGAGCCGGGCGAGCTGGTTATCAAGATGCTGCTCCAGCATCCAGCCGGTGACTTTCGCAGGCTCGAAGCGTGCAGGAAAACCCTCATCATCTGGCGTGATGACAACGGCCAATCCGTCGTTGGTTATCCCCCACAGTGAGATTTTCTCCATCCTTGTGCAGAACGTCTGCTTTTGAATGAATCCCATGTCGATGGCTTTTGCCAGCAACAGGTAAAGCGGCTTGTGGTTTTTATAATCAAAAAGCAGCATCAGCGTTTTAAAGTCGCTGTAGGTTTCTTCTTTCAGAAAATTGAGCAGTATCCGGAGCTTTTTGCAATGACGTTCGCGGCGTTTACGGTAATCAGAAATCAGCATTGCTCCCCCTTTGCCTCTGGTTGCTTTTTTCGTCTTTCTCGCCTCATGACATCGACTCATATTTCTGTGAATGGTATGCGTCCATGCGATGCGCCGACAGCATGAGGCGAATACGGTGACTGCTTCGCAGCCATGCACCGGGAAATACATTTCCCGGCACAGAACGGCGTGCGCCAGTTCATGCGGGCTGGACGCCCTTATTGCCTGTCGCATGGGGGTAATGTCGCGGCTGGACGCCACGCCAAAACCCCCAACGTCAACGGCGGCACACCGTCGCGCGCTACGCGCGACTACCCCCTTTGAGACACCGTTTTTCGCCCACTTTTTCTTTTGCCCGTTCCGGTCAGCGAAAAAATGGGAAAACGCCTTCAAAGTGGGTAGTCGCGCCTCGCTACCGGCTGGTGGCCGGAGACTTAGCCACGACGGTGTGCGGGGCTGAAGCCCCCCAAATAAACCGACGCGTGGGCGCGTCTTTTTGCTCGCTGGGGCGGCAAAATTTATTCGGCCCCCCCCGGCCTGCTCGGTTCCCCTTGGGGGGAACGCTCGCCGGTGGGTTCGGGTGACGCAAATTAGCAATTTCTGCGAAATTGAATTTACTCGCCTCACACCACGGTTGAATGCCCGCGGGGCGCAGGCATTCAACCGCCTAAACCCGTCGCGTCCTGCGTCGTGCCTGGATGGCCTGTTGAGCGCTGTCAGCGTTGCGAAAATAAAACCAGCGGGCATGTCTTCTCCCTACTGAAATCAGCCGGTAGGGAAGGCTATCGGGAAAAGAGGAGGAGGCCTGCAAACAACTCAATATCGCATATCAAGAATTAGGGGGATTCAGTTATGGCAGCAAAAAAGCCCTGACCGTGAGTGACCCACGGCAGAGCTTTAATCAGGCGCGGGTTCAGAGGCTTATCGGGCGGGTCGGTGCGTGTGCGCGTCTGTGCATATCGTTAAGCGCCGGGATGAGTAAGCTGATGGCATTTAGCCCATGCCCCAACTGGCATAAACTTTCCGGCGTGGATTCGCACACGTCATTATCGGCAAAGGTAATCAGCGCATCGCCAATGAAATTCAGGCAATGACACAGCCCGGCGCTGGTTTCGGCGCAATACTCTGCCACCTGCGAGAGTTCGTCATCGTCCATGTTTGAAAAATCCAGACGCGCCAGCGCGGCATTCATGGCGGAATACAGGCTCTCGCAATCCGGCAGTGATTGGTAAGACGGGCCCGTGTTACTATCGGTGTCAGCCATAGCATTAGTCCTCATAATGTTGTGGTCAGAAGCCCGGTGAGTGTTCCTAGCACTACCGGGCTTCGCTCTTTATCGTTGCAAAATACCGTGTAATTGCGGTGTAATTACAACAAGACCATGCTATGGAATTTGTAATTACAATGTCAAGTGAAAAGTCAAAAACAGACCAGTATCAGATTCGACTGTCCCACGAGTTTCGGGCGCAATTGGAAGAACAAGCCCACAAAGATGGCGACAAGACATTGGCTACATGGATAAAGCGTATTCTGCGCAAAGAACTCCAGACCCGAGGCATCGAACCCAAAGGTTAACAGTGATTCGGGCAGTTGATGTCGCAGATCCTAACGTGTAAGAAACGTTTGGCAGAATGCCCGGATGGTTTTAAGACAACGCTCCTGACGGGTTTTCTATCACATAGAAAGCCCGTCAGGAGCCAACAAGCGCAGCGCGTTAGCCAGCCGTATAACTTCGCGCATAAATATACGGCGCGACATATCCTTCACGGTTGATGTCCAGATAGTCCGACCACCACTGCATCATTTCGATTCTGGCTTCCAGATGCTCGGCTTTATGCACGTAAGCAGCCCGCACGCCGTTGCGCTCTTTGTGACTCATCTGCCGCTCAATGGCATCCTTTGACCAGCGTCCGGACTCGTTCAGGGCGCTACAGGCCATGGTTCTGAAACCGTGGCCGCATACCTCAGTTTTTGTGTCGTAGCCAATCACGCGCAGCGCCTTGTTGATGGTGTTTTCACTCATCGGCTTGTTCAGAGTATGTGCGCCCGGAAAAACGAAGACCGATTCGCCGGAAATCGCCTGAATCTGTTTCAGCAAGGCGACCGCCTGCCGTGACAGTGGCACCAGATGTTCATCCTTCATCTTTGCGCCACGCTCTGAGAACCTCACGCCGTTTACCGCTTCACGCTGGGCGGGTACGCTCCAAATATGCGCTTTGAGATTGAATTCATCCCAGCGGGCAAAGCGGAGTTCACTGGAGCGCAGAAAAACGTGCAGACTCAGCTCCAGTGCCAGACGGGTCAGCATCCGGCCCTTGTAGTTCTCAATCTTCCCCAGCAGTTCTGGCAGGCGTTTCAGCGGCAGGGCGGGGTGATGTTGGGTCACGACCGGGGTCACGACGCCGTCCAGATCGTAAGCCGGATTGTATTTGATTACGCCTTGTTGTACGGCGTGGCGCATGATTTTGGTCAGATGCTGGCGCACTCGTCCGGCGACGTCATGCACGCCTTTGTCGTCAATGGCCTTAACCAACTGTGCTAAATGACGGGTTTCGACCTGAGCGATATCCATCGCGCCAATAGTAGGGAAAACGTAGCGTTTCAGGCAGATGAGAATTTTATCGGCGTGCGCGTCTGACCAGAGCTTGAGGCTGCTGGTGTGCCACGCCTGAGCGACATATTGAAAGGTGCGGGATTCCTCAACGACGGGGTTGTTCGTTTTGCGAAGCTGAGAAGGGCTGATGCCGGACGCCAGTAACTTACGTGCTGCATCGCGCTTTTCACGGGCTTCCGCCAGTGTAGTCTGAGGATAGGGGCCAAAAGCCAGACGGGTTTCTTTACCGCCGAGGCGATAGCGGAAATACCATAGCTTAGCGCCGCTGGTGGATACCGTGAGGTACAGGCCTTGCGAGTCGGTGAGCTTATAAGATTTTGCGAGAGGTTTCGCGGATCGGACTTTGCTGTCAGTTAACATATGAGGGTCACTCCCGTTCATCGAACTGAATGACCCGCAATCTGACCCACAAATTCCCCGATGCGAAGGGATTAATCAAAACGCATCGGAAAAGATTTTCACGCCAACTTATTGAATCACAAAAATATAGGGATTGATAAGGAGGCATAAAAAAGGAAAGGTGGTGCCCGGACTCGGAATCGAACCAAGGACACGGGGATTTTCAATCCCCTGCTCTACCGACTGAGCTATCCGGGCAACGGGGCGCATTAAACCGGATTCAGGTGCCTGCGTCAACGTGAATTCACCTGCTTTTTGACGGTTTGACTGCTTTTTCAGCGTTTATGCGTTTTTTGCGTAAATAAGCAACAGCTTATGGCTGAATGTCATGTCTGGCGGTGGATGCCGGGAGTGAAAACATTACGCCAGTGCGCCGTGTTTTCGGCACATGGCAACACGCAGTACGTCTTCCGCCAGTCGTTTCGCTACGGTCACATCGGATAACTGGCGTTTTACCAGTAATTTGCTCAGGCAGCCCTCCAGAATCAGCTCCAACTGTAATGCCACCATATCGGCATCGTCGGTTTCCATCTCTTCCAGCAGCGCTTTGGTGTACTGATACGACGCCTGCTTCTGCTGTTCTGCAATTTGATGAATCGGGTGGAGCGGGTCTGGATACGCGCTGCAGGCGGCAATGAACAGGCATCCCGGAAAGCGATGCTGGCTGACGGCATCCTGTAGCCGTTGGTAACGCGCCAGCAGCTTTTGCTCCGGGCTGAGGTGTTCGTCCAGTTGGAGCTGCTTGCGCCAGATACTCACCTGCTGACTGTGATAACGCAGGCTGTCGTACAGCAGCGCATCGCGGTCAGGCCAAAAGGGCTGGAGTTCGGCAGGAGAAACGCCCAATTGTTCGGCCAGCATCGCCAGCGTGGTGTCGGCGAATCCGCGACGCTCCAACAGCGCCAGCGCCTGTTCCAGTACCTCTTCCCGTTGCATCATGCTTCTCCTGCTCATTAGCCATCACTACTCAGTGTGGTTTATCCCCGTTATCTTGCAAGTCTCCCGCCGCCAGCCTTTGCCTGACTACGGTTTCAGCGTTTGCAAATGTGCGGCAAACGCGGCGGCATCCATAAAGCCGGTAACGCGCGATCCTGGAATCTCCCGTCCGCTGGCGTCGAAAAACAGAATAGTCGGTAATCCCAGCACGTTCAGGTGTTGCAGCAGCGCGCGTTGGGTTTCGTTGTTGGCGGTAACGTCGGCCTGCAACCGTTGCATAGCGGATAACGACTGCTGTACGGTTGCATCACGGAAGGTGTATTTTTCAAACTCTTTGCAGGCTACGCACCAGTCGGCGTACAGGTCCAGCATGGTGATGCGGTTGTCGCTGCGACCCAGCGCCGTAGTCAGTTCGTCCAGCGTATTGGCCGATGTAAAGTGCAATTGGCCGGCGCTGGCGGGTTGCGGCTGCGCTGGCGCGAATAGCCAATCTTGCAAGGGGCGTGCCGCCAGCAGCGCGCCCAGAAACAGCAGAATCTGTACGGCTCTCATACCGCCGGCATGACTGCGCAGGCTGAGGGTAAACGCCCAGCCGAAAAACGCCACGCCAAGTAACGCCCACATGCGCCATTCCCAGACCTCGCCCAGCACTCGTCCCAACAGGAATACCGGTAGTGCCAGAATCACAAACCCGAAACCTTCCTTGACGTGGTTCATCCAAGGGCCGCGTTTGGGTAACAACCGGTTACCGAACAGGGTAATCGCCATCAGCGGCAGCCCCATACCGAGCGCATACAAATACAGCGAGCCGCCGCCGGCCAGCAGGTTACCGCTCTGCGCGATGTACAACAGCAGCGCGCTGAGCGGTGCGGTGGTGCAGGGCGAGCAAATCAGCCCTGCCAGCGCCCCCATCGCGAATACTCCGGTAGCGGAGCCGCTTTGCTGACGGTTACTCCACAATGTCAGACGCGTTTGCAGCGATGACGGCAGTTGCAGGCTGTAGACGCCGAACATCGACAACGCCAGCGCCGCAAACATGACCGATAGCCCGATCAGCACATAAGGATGCTGCAATGCTGCCTGAAAGCGCAGCCCTGCCGCCGCGACTACCAGGCCAAGCAAGGTGTAGGTCAATGCCATTCCCTGTACGTACACCAGCGTCAGCAGCAGCGTACGCCCGGTGGGCAAGCGTTGCTGGCGGCCGAGAATCAGCCCGGAGATCAGCGGGTACATCGGCAGCACGCAGGGGGTAAAAGCAACGCCAATGCCGATCAGCAGAGCCCAGAACGGCGAAAACGGTAATTGCGGGGTATGGGTGCGGTCCGGCTGCGGTGTGATGACGGCCGGCGCCGCAGGTGTGCCAGAGCTAATCGCACTGAGCGGCACCGAGCGGGTTTCCGGCGGATAGCAGAAGCCAGCGTCGGCACAGCCCTGATAGGTGATGCTGAGCGATGCGCCGGGCGGTACGTCTCGTAGGGGGATAGTGAGCGTCAGCGACTGGCGATAAATAGCCACTTCGCCGAAAAACTCGTCACGGTGTGATTCGCCCGGCGGCAGCGTTACACCCGGTGGTGCGATAAGTGCGCTATCGAGCTTGATTTGCTGTCGATACAGGTAGTAACCGGGGTGAATTTGCCAGTCCACGGTTAATTGATCGCCACGCTGCTGAAAATCAAACGCGAAGGCTTGATCGACCGGCAGAAACTGAGACTGGGCGCTGCGCCCGAAAGGGTTTTGCGCTGTAACCAAAGTACTGAAAAACAGGCTGAGGCACAGAGCCGTCAGCGTAAGGATGCGTTGAGCCATGAGAGATAATCGCTGTCGCCACCCTCGACCGGCAGCACCAGCAGTTCTGGTGTCTGGTAAGGATGCTGTTGTTTCAGGTGAGTCAGCAGTGCGGACTGGTGTTCCCTGTCGCTTTTAAGCAGCAGTTGAATCTCCGTCTGCTGTTCCAGTTTACCTTCCCAGTGATACAGGGAAGTCGCGCCCGGCAGTAAGGTGACGCAGGCCGCCAGTCGCGCATCCAGCGCAGATTGGGCCAGTTGTCGGGCACAGTTTTCATCAGGCGCGGTGCACAGTATCACCACCGCGTTACTGGGTAATGCCTTGTTATTTAACGGTATATCATTGTTAAACGACGAGTTGTCATGAGAATCTGACATCGTGACCTCGATAACGGTAGACACACTATACCGTGCGAGGTAGGGAAGCGTAAGGTCGGATCGACGCCGGAGCGCCGATCCGAAAAAACTTTACGATCCCGATGGGGATTACAGCACCATGTGACCAATCACAAAGCCGAAAACAACCGACAACGAAATCGCCACCACGCCGGGGACCAAAAACGCATGGTTGAATACATATTTGCCGATGCGCGTTGAGCCGGTGTCATCCATTTCTACCGCCGCCAACAGCGTGGGGTAGGTAGGCAGGACAAACAGCGCCGACACCGCGGCAAACGAGGCGATGGCCGTCACCGGGCTGACGCCCAGTAATAGTGCCGCAGGCATCAGCGCCTTGGCGGTGGCGGCTTGTGAATACAGCAGCGTTGCCGCGAAGAACAACACCACCGCCAGCATCCACGGATGGCTTTGCAGCAGCGTACCGGCTGTGCTCTGAATATCGCCAATGTGTGCTTTGACGAAGGTGTCGCCCAGCCAGGCAACGCCCATTACGCACACACAGGCGCTCATGCCGGACTTGAAGGTACTGGCGCTGAGGATCTGTGCGGTATCGACGCGGCAGGTAAGGCAAATCAGCGTTGCGATAGTCAGCATGAACACCACGATCGCTTCGTTACGCGGCAGCACCGGATTATGAATCAACCCGACGGTGTCGCTGATGGCGGTGGCGTACAGCACCACGGCGATAATGCCGACAAGAAATAGCCCAACCGAGCGTTTGGCGCCGGGTTTCAGTTCCAGTTGGCCGTGGCCGCGTAACGAGACTTCGCCTTTACGCAGGCGTTCCTGATAAACCTCGTCGTCTTTCAATTCCTTGCCGAGGAAATTGGTCAGTATGGCGGTCAGCAGAATGGCGATCAGCGTACTGGGAATACAGATGCCGAGCAGGGCCAGATAACTGACGCCTTTCGGTTCGAGTATGCCGGCGACGAAGACCACCGCCGCTGAGATAGGCGAGGCCGTAATCGCGATTTGTGAGGCGACAACCGCTATCGAGAGCGGACGAGAAGGGCGAATGCCTTGTTCCTTCGCGACTTCGGCGATAACCGGCAGGGTGGAAAAGGCGGTGTGGCCCGTCCCTGCCAGCAGCGTCATGAAATAGGTCACCAGCGGAGCAAGAAAGGTGACGTAACGCGGCTGACGACGTAACAGTTTTTCAGCCAGACTGACCAGATAATCCATGCCGCCGGCTATCTGCATCGCGGCGATGGCGGCGATAACCGCCATGATGATTTCAATCACATCGAACGGAATCACACCCGGTTTAATGTTAAACCCCAGCGTCAGAACCAGTACGCCGAGCCCGCCGGCGAAACCGATGCCGATACCGCCGAGCCTGGCGCCCAGATAAATAGCGAGGAGTACGATAAATAGTTCCAGAATAACCATGTTGATGTTCCTTCTGATTTTGTTGCCCGTGACATTGCAAAACGTCTTTCCATATCTTTTTCTTATAATTATGGCTAAAGGTCGGCCTTTTGCGGCGCGGAAAAAAAGAGTGGAAAAAAAAGTGGATAGAACAAAGGCACGCAGCCCTAACGGACTGACGTGCCTTACGGAGAAGACAGTGCGGAATTAGGACGCGTCTTGGTCTTCAGTGTAGCGTTTGGCCTTGTAAGCCGGGTGCATCAGGTTCTGCACCGAGAAGATGTCGTCCAGTTCGGCTTCGGTCAGCAGACCGCGCTCCAACACCACTTCACGCACGCTCTTGCCGGTTTCGGCGCAGATCTTGCCGACGATGTCGCCGTTGTGGTGGCCGATGAACGGGTTCAGATAGGTGACGATACCGATAGAGTTGAACACGTAGGATTCACAGACTTCTTTGTTGGCTGTGATGCCTTCAACGCATTTCTCCAGCAGGTTGTAGCAGGCGTTGGTCAGAATCTGGGTCGATTCGAACATAGCCTGGCCGATGACCGGCTCCATCACGTTCAACTGCAACTGACCGGCTTCGGCCGCCATGGTAACGCACGTGTCGTTGCCGATGACTTTGAAGCACACCTGATTGACCACTTCCGGCACCACCGGGTTGACCTTGGCCGGCATGATGGATGAACCGGCCTGCAGTTCCGGCAGGTTGATTTCGTTTAGCCCGGCACGCGGTCCGGAGGAGAGCAGACGCAGGTCATTACAGATTTTGGACAGTTTGACCGCCAGGCGTTTCAACGCACTGTGCACCATGACGTAGGCACCGCAGTCGGAGGTCGCTTCGATCAGGTCTTCCGCCGGTACGCACGCCAGTTTGCTGACTTCCGCCAGTTTCTGTACCGCCAACTGCTGGTAACCTTCCGGCGTATTCAGTCGGGTGCCGATAGCGGTCGCGCCCAGGTTCACTTCCAGCAGCAGTTCTGCGGTGCGCAGCAGGTTCCTGTTCTCTTCTTTCAGCAATACGTTGAAAGCATGGAACTCCTGGCCCAGCGTCATCGGTACGGCATCCTGTAGTTGGGTGCGGCCCATCTTCAGGATGTTTTCGAATGCTTTCGCTTTTTTCTCAAAGCCATCGGCCAAGACGGTCACCGCGTCGACCAGTTTCAGGATGCTGATATACACCGCGATGCGAAAACCGGTGGGGTAGGCATCGTTGGTGGACTGGCATTTATTGACGTGGTCATTGGGGTTCAGGTACTGGTATTCCCCTTTTTGATGGCCCATCAGTTCCAGACCGATATTGGCCAGTACTTCGTTGGTATTCATGTTGACGGATGTACCGGCTCCGCCCTGGAATACGTCGACAGGGAATTGGTCCAGGCATTTGCCGTTAACCAGCACTTCGTCGCAGGCTTTGATGATGGTGTCGGCAATCTTGCGCGGTATGGTCTGAAGTTCACGGTTCGCCATGGCGGCGGCTTTTTTCACCATGACCATGCCGCGTACAAATTCCGGCACATCGCTGATTTTCTGGTTGCTGATATAGAAGTTTTCTATAGCACGCAACGTATGCACACCGTAGTACGCATCAGCAGGAACTTCTCTGGTACCTAACAGATCTTCTTCAATACGAATGTTATCTGACATGAGAGCCTTCTCTTATACTTCTATCGATTAGAATTTATAGGATGTATCGTCTTACCGTGGAAGACAGCAGCAGAATGTTTAACCACCATGCTTGCTGTTGCTATTATGATATTCTGTTGATTAGCCGAAATTCCGTTGCCCTGATCACAGATGGGCAGTCATCTCTCTTTCGGAGCACGAACTGTGATAAGAGTCATGACGTTGCGCGGAAATAAACAGATACCTCGCCGTCATGGTTGAAAAAGGGTGTTTGCACTACCATCTCCTCTATTATCGACCGCCAATAAAGGGTAAATGGCGCGTTAAAGTATAAGGTACTGTACCATGTCAACTGGTCGTATCTTCATACCTGATTGTGATGACCACGTAAGGTAAATCTGATGGTTGCGTGGTGTTGTAAACCCTTCTATCAATGCGTTGGATATTAACCACAGGAGCTTTGGGTGCGCTGGTTACCGCTTTTGCTGATTTTTTTGTTCGTTTACATCGAAGTCTCTATTTTCGTCCGCGTAGCCGAGGTGCTGGGTGTGGCGGTCACGCTACTGTTGGTGGTGATGACGTCCTGTATTGGGATCTCCATGGTGCGTAACCAGGGGATGAAAAATATTATGCTGATGCAGCAGCGTTTGCAGGCGGGGGAAAGTCCGGCTGCCGAGCTGGTCAAGAGCGTGTCGTTGATCCTGGCTGGCTTTTTGTTGGTGGTGCCGGGCTTTTTCACCGATTTCCTGGGGCTATTGTTGCTGCTGCCGCCGGTGCAAAAACACCTGACGCTTAAGCTGATGCCGTATTTACAAATCTGGCGCGGCCGCCCGGGGCCGGGGAATCATGGCGGCCAAGGCAATGTGTTTGAAGGCGAGTTTCAGCGTAAGGACGAGCACGGCCAACTGGACAAACCCGATAACCGCCGCGACGACAACACCTCCGACGACTCCTCGCATCGCTGATCCGACCTTGCGGGGGCGTCAGCGTACGTCGTGCGGGGTTGCGCAGAAAAATTTAACTTAATGCAAAAAAAATTTTTTTCCTCCCTTGAAGCGTCGTGAAACGTCCCCACTTAGTTCACCACAAGGCCGGGTGTCAGAGTACAACCGGTGTTTAACCTAAGCTGATATGGACTTTCTCAAAGGAGAGCTATCAATGAAAATTCGTCCATTGCATGACCGCGTAATCGTCAAGCGCAAAGAAGTTGAATCAAAATCTGCTGGCGGCATCGTTCTGACCGGTTCTGCAGCGGGTAAATCCACCCGTGGTGAAGTCCTGGCCGTCGGCCATGGCCGTATCCTGGAAAACGGTGAAGTGAAACCGCTGGACGTGAAAGTAGGCGATATCGTCATTTTCAATGATGGCTATGGCGTGAAGACTGAGAAGATCGACAACGAAGAGGTGTTGATCATGTCTGAAAGCGACATTCTGGCGATTGTTGAAGCCTAATCTTACGTAATCATCTGAACGAAACGAATTCAAGGGAAACTACCAATGGCAGCTAAAGACGTAAAATTCGGTAATGACGCTCGGGTAAAAATGTTGCGTGGCGTTAATGTGCTGGCTGATGCAGTAAAAGTTACGCTGGGCCCGAAAGGCCGTAACGTAGTACTGGACAAATCCTTCGGCTCGCCGACCATCACTAAAGACGGCGTGTCCGTTGCACGTGAAATCGAACTGGAAGACAAGTTCGAGAACATGGGCGCCCAGATGGTGAAAGAAGTTGCCTCCAAAGCCAACGACGCGGCTGGCGACGGCACCACCACTGCAACTGTACTGGCTCAGGCTATCGTTAACGAAGGTCTGAAGGCCGTTGCGGCAGGCATGAACCCGATGGATCTGAAGCGCGGCATCGACAAAGCGGTTGTCGCTGCTGTAGAAGAACTGAAAAAACTGTCCGTTCCTTGCGCTGATACCAAAGCTATCGCTCAGGTAGGCACCATTTCCGCCAACTCCGACGAAACCGTAGGTAAACTGATCGCCGAAGCCATGGAAAAAGTGGGTAAAGAAGGCGTGATCACGGTGGAAGAAGGCTCTGGTCTGCAAGACGAGCTGGACGTCGTGGAAGGTATGCAGTTCGACCGCGGCTACCTGTCTCCGTACTTCATCAACAAGCCGGAAACCGGTTCCGTTGAGCTGGAAAGCCCGTTCATCCTGCTGGCTGACAAAAAAATCTCCAACATCCGCGAAATGCTGCCGGTGCTGGAAGCCGTTGCTAAAGCCGGCAAACCGCTGCTGATCATCGCTGAAGACGTAGAAGGCGAAGCACTGGCGACGCTGGTGGTCAACACCATGCGCGGTATCGTGAAAGTGGCTGCGGTGAAAGCGCCGGGCTTCGGTGACCGTCGTAAAGCTATGCTGCAGGACATCGCTACCCTGACTTCCGGTACTGTGATTTCCGAGGAAATCGGTCTGGAGCTGGAAAAAGCGACGCTGGAAGATCTGGGCCAGGCTAAACGTGTGGTTATCAACAAAGACACCACCACCATCATCGATGGCGTGGGCGATGAAGCCACTATTCAGGGTCGTGTTACCCAGATTCGTCAGCAGATCGAAGAAGCGACTTCCGACTACGATCGTGAAAAACTGCAGGAGCGCGTAGCTAAACTGGCTGGCGGTGTTGCGGTTATCAAAGTAGGTGCTGCGACCGAAGTCGAAATGAAAGAGAAGAAAGCCCGCGTTGAAGATGCGCTGCACGCGACCCGCGCTGCCGTTGAAGAAGGCGTGGTTGCCGGTGGCGGCGTGGCGCTAATCCGCGTTGCTACTGCTATCAATGGCCTGAAAGGCGATAACGAAGAGCAGAACGTCGGTATCAAAGTTGCTCAGCGTGCGATGGAAGCACCGCTGCGCCAGATCGTTTCCAACGCCGGTGAAGAGCCGTCTGTGGTTGCCAACAACGTGAAAGCGGGTGAAGGCAACTACGGTTACAACGCTGCAACCGAACAGTATGGCAACATGATCGACATGGGTATTCTGGATCCGACCAAGGTAACCCGTTCTGCGCTGCAGTACGCGGCTTCCGTAGCGGGCCTGATGATCACCACCGAATGTATGGTGACCGAGCTGCCGAAAGGCGACGCGCCTGATTTAGGTGCTGCCGGCGGCATGGGCGGCATGGGTGGTATGGGCGGCATGATGTAATCAGCCGCGCTGTTGCAGTGGTCGTTTCGCTGCAGTATCCGTCGCACAAAAACTACCCGGCTTCGGCCGGGTAGTTTTTTTTCATCCGGCAGGCCGTAATAATAATGACAGGCCGCAGGCGTAACCTGCGGGAAGCGGAGGTGCCGGGGTATGCGAGAGACGCATTTTATCTGCCATGGTTCGGCTGATTTGCAACAGGGTGTGAGCCTGGCCGATAGGTTGTGTGTAAATCGCTCGAATCGTTAACGCGCGGTTCGTAACCTGTTATCAGTGTGCGATCCTTCGCTACAATGAGCATCTGCGCTACAATATGCGCGTTTTATTTATTAAACACCGGGTGGTATGGGATAGATGTCTGATGAGGCGTTGGTTAGCCTGCGCTCGGTTGAGTGGTGCGCGCCTGAAGATTTACCTGCGTCGGCGATGGACTGGCTGGTTTATGGTGATTCTATGACGCGCCGTCTGGAGCTGCATTGTATGCGATTGACGGTGCAGGTCAGGCAGGAGCAGTTTGTATCGTCACTGGATATGGTCGGCGAGTCGACGTTGCTGCCGCTGAGTGAGCGTTATTGGCTACGTGAAGTTACGCTGCTGGGGGATGACAAGCCCTGGTTATTTGGCCGTACGGTGATACCCGAGCAGACGCTGGAAGAGGCGGATATCGACTTGACGCAGATTGGCAACACGCCGTTGGGTCGCTACTTGTTCCTGCAAGGTCCGCCGCCGCGCGATATTATTCAAACCGGCCGATGCGGTGCGCTGTGGGTCAGGCGTGCGCGTTTGCTTTTGTCGGGCAATCCGTTGTTGATCACCGAGCTATTTTTACCGGATGCCCCCATTTATTTCCCCGACGCCCATCAGGGCTGAGTGCAGAAGGAGAATCAGGCGTTGGAAAGATTGTTAACGTCGGGACGCTGGGGCGCGTATTTTCGTCTGATGCGTATCGACAATCCGATAGGCAGCTTGTTGCTGTTATGGCCAACGCTGTGGGCGTTGTGGTTGGCTGGGGGAGGCGCGCCGGCACTGTGGACGCTGCTGGTGTTTGTTGCCGGGGTATTCCTGATGCGAGCGGCAGGATGCGTCATTAACGACTATGCAGACCGCCATTTCGATGGACATGTTAAACGCACCGCTGCGCGTCCGTTACCTGCCGGGTTAGTCAGCGAGCAATCAGCCAAGGTACTGTTTGTGGTCCTGGTGCTGTTGGCGTTCGGTTTGGTGCTGACCATGAACCGATTGACCATTTGGCTGTCCGTCGCTGCGCTGGCGCTGGCGTGGATTTATCCGTTCATGAAGCGTGTTAGCCATTTGCCGCAACTGGTTCTTGGGGCGGCGTTTGGTTGGTCGATCCCGATGGCTTATGCTGCCGTGAGTGAATCATTGCCGACAACCTGTTGGCTCATGTTTTTCGCCTATATCTGCTGGACCATCGCCTATGACACCGAATATGCCATGGTGGATCGCG
The DNA here is from genome assembly GCF_007210685.1 of Dickeya sp. ws52. NCBI lineage: Bacteria > Pseudomonadati > Pseudomonadota > Gammaproteobacteria > Enterobacterales > Pectobacteriaceae > Dickeya > Dickeya sp. ws52. The sequence continues at coordinate 159,104 of NZ_SZVX01000012.1, read as the reverse complement.
ATGATGATTTGAAGATCGGCATAAAGTCGACCGCTATCCTGTTTGGCCGTTATGACACGCTGATTATCGGCGTATTACAACTGATGACGCTGGTGTCGATGTTGACGTTGGGTCGGATGATGGGATTAGGCCAGGTCTTTTACTGGTCGGTGCTGGCAGCGGCGGGCTTGTTCGCGTATCAGCAGAAACTGATTGCCGGACGTGAGCGCGATAACTGTTTCCGGGCATTTAAAAATAACAACTATGTCGGCATGGTGCTGTTTTTCGGCATCCTGTTCGGCTTGTAGCGGTATGGCCCTGCGGGTTTCCGCAGGGCTCCTCGATAACGTCTTACTCAGCGTCTTCCTGTGTCGGCGCATTTACCGCAGGTTCACTGTCGCTGCTTTCCTGCGCCAGGCTGGCGCTTTCAATGGTGAGTTTCACTTCCGGGCTAAGCAGCTCGCCCAACATGGCATAGATCGCCTGGACGTGCTCCAGTACCGCCTCGCCGGTGTCGCTGACGTACCCTTCGCTACGTAAGGTATTAACCAGCGTTGAGAACACGGCTTTATCGAAAAACTCCGGCGCGTTGATGCCATGCAGAACAGACAGACGCTGCGCCATGCTGCGGCTCTCTTTCTCCAGCGCACCGCGACTGATCGTCGGATTGGCATTCAGCAAGGCCAGCGTAATGGCATAGCGCTGCAATGTTTCACGAACGCCGGCGGCCAGCAGCTGCAACGTACGAATACGCGCGGGGTTCAGTTCCAGCCCGTTATCCTTGCTCAGAATGAGCTGCTGACGAGCCAGCTCGGCCACCAATTCATCCAGCACGTTAGCCAGTTCGGCTTTCTCGTAATGCAGGAACAATTCCGCCTGCAGTAACGGATAAATCAGTGTTATCTGGCGCAACAGTTCCGCCGTAGTGATACGTCGACAATGCATCACGATGCTGGCAACCAGCGATGGCAGAACCAGCATGTGGTGGATATTGTTGCGGTAGTACGTCATCAGTACCGCCTGCTCGCGCGGCAGAATGATAATGTCGCCGACGTTGTCCTTTTCCACCTCGAATTTATTCATGCTCAGCGCGTGTTCCAGCAGTGCCGACGCGGTTTGATTAGGCACGGTGATATCAGGGCTGTAAGGAACGTTACGCAGCAGTTGCAGATAACACTCCAGCTGTTCTTCCATTTGCTCGCGTGTCAACGCACGCTGGCGGGAGGCGAGCAGCGCCGTACAGCATAGATTCATCGCATTGGCGGCTGCCGCGTTATTGATGCGCACCATGATGCTGTCGGCGATATTCTGCACGGTAGGCGTTAGCCAGGCGGGGCGTTGTGGATCGATGGGATCGATGGCGTCTCGCCACTGTGGTACGTGGTTGTTGAGGTACGAGGTCAACGACAGCGGCTCGCCGATGTTGACGTACCCCTGACCAAGATTGCGCAGTTTACGTAACCCACGCACCATTTGCAGGAAACCTTCTTTTTCCTTGGTGGCGCCGCGCAGCTCTTTCGCATAGGTGCCGACTTCCATCACATGTTCATAACCGATGTAAATCGGTACTAACGTAATGGGACGGGGACCGCCGCGCAACATCGCCTGAATCGTCATCGCCAGCGTGCCGGTTTTGGGTTCCAGCAAACGGCCGGTACGGGAACGGCCGCCTTCGACAAAGTATTCTACCGAATAACCGCGGGTAAACAACTCGCCCAGATATTCGCGGAACAGGGTGGAATAGAGTTTATTGCCTTTGAACGTGCGTCGGATGAAAAAGGCGCCGAGGCGGCGGAAAATCGGGCCGGCCGGCCAGAAGTTAAGGTTAATGCCGGCAGCGATATGCGGCGGCACCAAACCTTGATGGTACAGCACGTATGAGAGCAGCAAATAGTCCATATGGCTGCGGTGGCAGGGAACGTAGACGATCTCATGCCCGTCCTGCGCCAACTGGCGTACCCGTTCGGCATTATGCACGTTGATGCCCTGATACAGGCGGTTCCAGGTCCAACTCAGGACGCGATCGGATAACCTGACGGCTTCATAGGAGAAGTCTGCGGCAATCTCTTCCAGCAGGGCGATGGCATTTTGCTGAGCCTTATCATGAGAGATCTTCTTAACCCGCGCTTCGTCATCGATCGCTTTAGCGATGGCCCGTGAAGACAACAGCTTATTGAAAAGCTCATGACGAACCGGCAAACGCGGGCCGATGGTCGCCAGCCGCAAACGGGAGAAGTGCATCCGCGCTACGCGCGCCAGTTTGTGCGCGATGGTTTTATCGGTGCCGTGCTCCGTCGCCATATAACGCAGCGAGACAGGCACCGAGAAACGTACGAAGCTATCGCGGCCCAGCCATAACACGGCAAAAAATTTCTCAATACCGTTTAGCAGACGCAGGTGCGGCGTCTCCTGACTTTGTCCTTCTCGGCCGGGAGAGCGGCCAAACATGACGGAGACCGGCACCATCTGTATGTCGAGTTCCGGATTATTGCGATGCAGATCCAAATAATCGTGGAACAGTTTTATCGACTGCTGCTTGGGCACATAGTAACGGAATAAACGCGGGCCATCATTGATAAAAACGTGGCTCGGCAAGGTTTTTCCGTCGATGTGCAGCGGTTGCAACGGATCGGGCAGACCAAACTCCAGACATTTTGTGCGCAGAGTCAGCAGGTCCGCCTTGGAGTTGTAAGGCAATACATAGAAAATCGGCCGCGTCGGATCCAGGCGTTGTTCATTAACGGGATCCTGTGGGATAACCTTACTTTTTACCAGTAATTTTAGTGGGAAATTCAGTAGTTTATAGTAAATTCTACGCCAACCTGACATAACAACCAGAAGCCTCTTGTTAGCAATGCGCGCCAAGGATACCAGAAACCCGACAGGATATCTGTGGTGATGAAACCATGGCTGCGCGTTAAAATCGTGGCCAATCAAAAATTAAAAGGCGGAGTAAGCATGAACAAAACAACCGGAATAACCCGCATTATCAAAGCAGCGGGTTATTCGCTGCAAGGATTGAAGCAAGCATGGCGGCATGAGGCGGCATTTCGCCAGGAATCATTGCTCACGGTTGTCGCCGTTATTATTGCCTGCTGGCTTCCGGTTTCAATGGTGGAACGGTTGCTGTTAATCGGTTCTGTGGTGCTGATCGTGCTGTTTGAACTGGTGAATAGCGCCATCGAAGCGGTGGTGGATCGCGTCGGTATGGACTACCACGAGCTGTCGGGCCGGGCAAAAGATATTGGCTCGGCGGCAGTATTCGTCGCCTGCCTGTTGGCGGCGACGGTGTGGGGGGGAATACTGTGGAGTCATTTTGCGTGATGTTTTGCAGAATCGTAGAAAAATCCTCGCAATAGCCATATCACGGTTCCCATCGGCACTTTCCCTGTATATACTCACAGCGAAACTGTATAAACAAACAGGGGGCGGAATGAAAGCGCTAACAACCAGACAACAGCAGGTTTATGATCTGATTCGCGATCATATTGCACAAACCGGTATGCCGCCCACCCGGGCTGAAATTGCCAGTCAGCTTGGCTTTCGCTCGCCGAACGCCGCTGAAGAACATCTCAAGGCGCTGGCCCGTAAAGGCGTGATTGAAATTGTCACGGGTGCTTCCCGTGGTATCCGTCTATTGATGGAAGAAGAAGACCAAGGGCTGCCGCTAATCGGTCGCGTTGCTGCCGGCGAGCCGTTGTTGGCGCAGCAACATATTGAATGTCACTATCAGGTTGACCCGGCGATGTTCAAGCCGAGTGCGGATTTTCTGTTGCGGGTTAGCGGAATGTCGATGAAAGACATCGGTATTCTGGACGGCGATCTGCTGGCGGTGCATAAGACGCAGGATGTTCGTAACGGCCAGGTGGTGGTGGCGCGTATAGAAGATGAAGTAACGGTTAAACGGCTGAAGAAACAGGGTAATGTGGTACAACTGCTGGCGGAAAATAAAGATTTTGCGCCGATAGTGGTCGATTTACGCGAACAGAGTTTCTCCATCGAAGGGTTGGCGGTTGGCGTAATCCGCAACAGCGACTGGAGCTGACGCTTTGTTCCCGCCCTTGGTTGTCGCTGCTGCACATCGTCTACACCGGTGTTCACTCTGTCTGGATGGGCACCTTAGTCCTCCCGGTTTTATCAGCAACTGAGCTGATGATACCGAAAGGGTATTGATACAACGGAAGACGATGTGTCCAGAAGCGGAGGTATTCAGGGAGATAATGCATTCAGGATGAATAGTGTGAAGCAACGCTTCACACTCAGCGTTTTTTATATGTGTTCCGTTTTTCTTCGGTTCAGCGCTTTTTCACAATGATGCTGTGATCGTGATTACAACTATCTCGATGTTCGCAGGATTCCACTTTTTGGCATTCGCCGCATAAGCCGTGAGCTTCCACCACACTGTGGCGCAGGGCAAAGCCCGCTTGTTTGGCCAGTTGATGCAGTGTTTCCTCCACACCTTCCGTCTGACGTTCCGTTACCTGTCCACAGCGATCGCAGATAAATAACGCCGACGTATGACTGTGCTCTTCAAAATGGTGGCACAGTACATAACTGTTGGTGGATTCCACCTTGTGGATAAAGCCTTGTTCCAGCAGAAAATCCAATGCGCGATATACCGTAGGAGGCTTGGCCTGAGGCTCGGAAACGCGGAGCAGGTCCAGCAGGTCATACGCGCTGATCGCACCGGGTTGCTGGGCCATCAAACGCAACACTTCCTGACGTTGGGGTGTCAGACGCACATTGCGTTGTTGGCAAAGCTGTTCAGCCTGGGCAACAAGTTTGTCCGGATTGGTTGAATCCATTGCAGTAACCCTGAAGCGAGTGTGAAATTATGTCGGCATATTATCATGACTGGATAAAAACGCCGAGATAGCTGCCTCAAGGTTGCGCTGGCGCCCTGTCTCGCCATAAAACCCAAGTACTATCGGGTAGTTTTCTGACGCGTGGTCACCTTGCTGCATTCAGGCGGGTTTTACCGCGCGCTAAACCACCAGGTCGATCAGCAATACCCGTGTGGCGGTTTCCGCCTGGACAATAAGGCTGTTTTCCTGCTGAACGAAAGCGCCATCGCCGCAGTGCAATACATTCGGTATCGCCGCGGTATTCCCATTAATACGCAGCGAACCGTAAATCGATTGCAGGTAAGCACGGTTGCCATTCAGTGTCAGGTTCTGTTGTTCGCCTGCTGCCAGATTCAAATGATGGATCCAGACCTGTTGACGCAGGTGGAGGGTATTGGCCGATTCATCCGGCGATGCCAGTAACTGATAAGGGCGCTCGTCTTCCAGCCTCAGCCGTTGCGTGCACTGGTTTTCCCGCGTAGGGCAGGCGTCCAGCCACAATTGTAGCCGGGTTAGTGGCGTATCATCGCTGATATTGTGTTCGCTGTAGCTGATATTGGGTTGAGTGGCAAGCAGAAGCGCCTCACCGGCTTTGGCACGGGTATGATTGCCGTTGCTGTCGCGGTATTCAGCGTGACCTTGCAGCACCACGTTCAGAATATCGACGCGGGGATAGGTCCGCGGCTGAAAAGAGGCACCTGGCGCCAGGACTTCCTGATTGAGGACCCGCAGCGAAGCAAAACCCAGGAGATCAGGATCAAAGTAATGACCGAAAGAAAACGTATAACGTGCCTGCAACCAGCCATAGTCAGCCTGGCCGCATTGTTCTGCTGCTCTGCTAATGATCATGGTATTCGACCCTGATAATTATTGATAAAGCGATAGTAATTGTCTGGACGATGGATTGTTAGCCAGTTAATCTGGTCGGTACGTTCAAAAATCCTGAATGAGTGAAAAAATGGCAAAAGAACGGGCATTAACCCTGGAAGCTTTAAGAGTCATGGACGCTATCGATCGCCGGGGTAGTTTTGCCGCTGCGGCTGATGAACTGGGACGAGTGCCTTCCGCTCTGAGTTATACCATGCAGAAACTGGAGGATGAGCTGGATGTCGTGCTGTTTGATCGTTCCGGCCATCGCACCAAATTCACCAATGTTGGGCGAATGCTGCTTGAGCGTGGGCGCATTCTGCTGGAAGCCGCCGACAAGTTGACTACGGATGCCGAAGCGCTGGCGCGAGGATGGGAAACCCACCTGACCATCGTGGTGGAAGCGTTGGTGCCCATGGAGCCGTTGTTCGCCCTGATAGATAAACTGTCGCTGAAAGCCAATACCCAGGTGTCATTATTGACTGAGGTGCTGGCAGGCGCATGGGAGCGGCTTGAACAAGGTCGTGCGGATATCGTTATCTCGCCGGATATGCACTTTCGCGCCTCTTCGGAAATCAATACCCGCAAATTATATTCCATGAAGAATGTGTACGTAGCCAGCCCGGATCACCCTATTCATAATGAACCTGAACCGTTATCAGAGGTCACGCGTGTGAAATATCGCGGCATCGCGGTTGCGGATACCGCCCGCGAACGCCCCGTCATCACGGTGCAGTTACTGGATAAACAGCCTCGTTTGACCGTAAGTTCAATGGATGACAAGCGGCGGGCGTTACTGGCTGGTTTAGGGGTGGCGACTATACCGTACGAGCGTGTGGCTCAGGATATCGCCGAAGGGCGCTTGCGGGTCGTTAGCCCGGAAAATAGCATCGAAGCCCAAATCATCATGGCATGGCGACGCGACAGCATGGGCGAAGCCAAGGCGTGGTTTTTGCGCGAGATACCACGCATATTCAACTCGCTTTGAAGCGGCATGTCGACGCCGCATAACAACGCCTCGGTTGGCTGAAATCAATCGACGGCGTTGTTCGGTGTGCAACCCGCTTGCTGTGATTCATACCCGCTTACGGGTAACGCTTATCCCGCCCGTGTGGTGCGTTCAGATCCATGTCGGGCCCGACGGAGATGATGCCGTGGGGATTGATGGTGCCGTGACTACGGTAGTAGTGGTGGCGGATATGACCCAGATCCACCGTGTCGGATACGCCCGGTAACTGGTAAATTTCACGCAGATAACCATACAGATTCGGATAATCGCTTATCCGGCGTTTGTCGCATTTGAAATGGGTATGGTAGACCGGATCAAAACGGATCAACGTCGTCCACAAACGGATATCGGCTTCGGTGAGGCGATCGCCAGCCAGATAGCGCCGTCTATCGAGGATCGTTTCCAGCCTGTCCAGAGCGGTAAACACCAGCCCGACGGATTCGTCATAAGCCTGCTGGGTCGTGGCGAAACCGGCTTTATAGACGCCATTGTTGACCTGGTGGTAAATCCACTCGTTGAGTTCGTCAATCTGTTCCCGCAGCGCTTGCGGGTAGTAATCGCCGGGCGTGGCACCGCAATCGTCGAAGGCGCTGTTAAACATACGGATGATATCCGCCGATTCATTACTGACAATCGTATGCTGCTGAGTGTCCCAGAGTACCGGAACGGTCACGCGCCCGCTGTAATCCGCTTTAGCGTGCAGATACAACTGATACAGAAATTCGTGCTGATAGAGCGTGTCGCCGGTGGCGTGAGGGAAATCAGTGGAGAATGTCCAGCCGTGGTCCAGCATCAGTGGGTGAACGACCGAAATATCAATGTGTTGCTCCAGCCCTTTGAGTTTACGCAGTAATAAAGTGCGATGAGCCCAAGGGCAAGCCAACGATACATACAGGTGGTAACGGCCGGCTTCTGCTTTGAAGCCGCCATGACCAGTGGGGCCGGCTTCACCATCGGCGGTGATCCAACTGCGGAAGTATGTCTGCGGTCGCTTGAAATGTCCGCCGGATGACTGGGTTTCATACCAGGTGTCATGCCATACGCCGTCAACCAACAATCCCATAGTCAGCTCCTCCCGCAATGATAACGATGGCGGTCAACAGCATACCGCTGACCGCCATGAGATAATCAGATTGTGTTACTGAACCAATTATTCAGACTGTTATTACCATTTTTTGTTCAGCAGACGATCGATACTGAACGCGCCTGGGCCGGTAACGAACAGCAGTACATAACCACCGGCGATAGACAGGTTTTTCATGAACATCAGCGAGTTGGCGCCCTGAGAAAAATCAGAGTGGAAGAGGAATGCGGTCAACAGGGTAAAAATCGCGGTGATGATCGCAGTCGTACGAGTCAGGAAGCCGAAAAGAACAGCCAGACCACCGCCCAGTTCCAACAGAATGGTTAACGGCAGCAGTGCGCCCGGAACGCCCATTGCTTGCATATATTGCTGGGTTGCGGCGTAGGAAGCGCCGAGTTTGCCATAACCGGCAACGATAAACAGGATTGGCAGCAGGATACGAGCAACCATCAGCAGAGCGTTCTCAAAATTTTTCATCAATATCTCCAGTAGTGTGTTTGCGGCCGGAGCAAGAATTGATAAGGGCGCATCCGGCGGTGGCTTGTCTAAACGTTTGTGTAACCGATGGAGAAATACTAGGGGCGGATGCGTGCAGAAACCAGCGAGTAAAATTGTTGTTTTTTGTCAGAAAAATTGACTATGGTCCTTGTGGACGCACAAAACGCGCCGAAGCGGCGTCTGTTTCGTCACCTCGGTAGAGAGGGAGTGCAATACGGCTATAACGGTAACGGGTATACCGGTAAAAAGCGGCGCTTAATCGGCGATTGTGGGCAAAAAGCGTGAAACGGCGTATTAGCGCGGCTGGCGTGACGCCGGCGATAATGTGGCGCGTATGAGTTTTACCGCACTCCAGACACCAGCGGCCTTGCGTACAAACCTGACCAGCCGGCGTGGATGGCGTAGCCCCACAATGGCGACGGCTGGGGCGAGTAACGGCAGATAACGGCGTATGTGCGACCATTTTCGCCAGTACTCATCGCAAGGCGCGGTAATCTCCAGCCAGCGTTTTTTCTCCGCGACCAGCGTCAGCCGTTGCTGTTGGATCCGGCGCAACAATTGTTCCTTTTCGGCAGCCAGCCGCTGACGGCGGTTCATTTGGATTCGTCCTCCAGCAGTGCCCGGTCTGCCGCCAGTTCTTTACGGGTATCCCGCAATAACATGGAGCGACGTAGTCGTATTAACGTCCACAGTGCGCCGAATAATGCCAGTGCAAACAAGGCGGCGGTGATCCAGCATAGTGCTGTCAAACGTAATGCCGGATCAAGGCTCCACAGGATAATTACAATCAGGCCGACCAGGCCAAAAGCAGTGAACAGCAGGGTTAGCCCAACCATCAATAGCAACTGAATGAGCAGGTTTTTTTCCTGCTCCAGTTCTACCACCACCAGCCTGAGGCGTGTTTCCGCTATGCCGACCAGAAGGGCGAGAATACGTTGCACGGTAGACACTGCCGAACGGCCTGGTCCTTGACGTTGCGATTCAGTCGCCATACGTTAGCGGCGCGCCAGCAATAAACCCAGAACTACGCCGACCGCCGCACCAATACCTACCCCGGTCCACGGGTTTTTACGCACGAAGTTATCGGCACATTGGGTCGCTTCACGGGCTTGAGCCGTAATACGCTCGCCGGTGTCATTCAGCCGCTCGCGTGATTCTTTCAGTACGGTTTCCGCCTTATCACGCAGTTTTTCCAGCTCTGCTTTGGATTTATCGCCGGAGGAACGTAACACCTCTTCCAGTGTATCTCCCAGAGAACGCAGTTCTGCGCGCAGCTGTTCGGTATCGGATTCTTGTGCCATGTGAACACTCCTTTATTTGATGAATCATAGTGTTAACTAATCGTCGTGTTAACTATAGTGCAGATTTTCATCTTTGTGAGCGTAATCGTTACGGATAATTCCGATAACCCACGGCAAGGTTCTTTTTTTAAGTAACGGAAAAACGACGGATATCCGGGAGATTTTTGAACAACAAGTGGGTAAGGGAGCAAAATGGGAGCCGTCGGCAAACCCGAACGGGGGCCTCAGCTTCTGGCAATCGGTGTGGCGCCATGGATGCGTTGAGCAATCACAATGGCATTGGGCAGCACGGTGCTCAATATTTCTTTGGCTGCACCGCCTTGTTCAGGTGAAGACAGCCGTACAATAATACTGTCGTTTTCCGGGGTAATGCTCTTGATGGCGATACCCCGTTCGTTAAGACGCTGATAGATGTAGAAGCCATCCGGCAGTGAAGCACCCTGATGCAACGGGGTGATGTGCAGCATCACTTCGTCCGGCAGGCGTTGCGACGACATGGTCAGCAGCAACACCGCCAGTGGAAGCAGGTGCAACAGTGCACGCCAGATGAGGGGCTTCCTAAGCATCAATCAATTCCTTTTTTCACGCGCCATCATTCGCCTTCTGCGCCAGAATACCAGCAGCGAGCCGACCAATCCGACGCATAGCAATACCAGCGGCAACAGCATCAGGCAGGACATCAACTGGTCTTCGTATTTGCGAAATACAGGGGTTTTACCGAGAGCAAAACCCAGAGAAACCAAAATGATGACCCACAAGAAACCGCTCATCCAGTTGAAGAACTGAAAACGCGCGTTGTTCAGCCCGGACAGCCCGGCAATAGTCGGCAACAGGGTCCGGACGAAAGCCAAAAAACGGCCAATCAACAACGCCGATAGCCCATGACGATGGAATAGCTGGTGTGCACGCTGGTGGTAGTGTGAGGGAAGATGTGCCAGCCATCCCTGCACAATTCGTGTGTTGCCAAGCCACTTTCCTTGTAGGTAGCTCATCCAGCAGCCGAGACTGGCGGCGGTGGTTAACAGGGCAATCGTGAACGGATAACTCATGGTGCCTTTGGCGACCAACACGCCGACCAGGATCAACAGGCTATCGCCGGGCAGGAATGCGGCGGGTAGCAGGCCGTTTTCCAGAAACAGAATAAAAAACAGCAACAGGTAAATCGTCCAGACCAGTTTGGGATTGGCCAGGACATCAAAATTCTGGTGCCAGAGCGCATACAAAAGTTCTTTAATGATATCCATCTGGTGTTCCTGTACTACTACGGCGTTGGAGAAACCACGCTGGGAACCTGCGGCCAGTCAACGACATCCTGGCAAGTCAGGTACGCAGAGCTGTTATTGCTGAACATCGGGTGGCGTGCTCCTTCACATGTCTGCCCTGTACTCTTTATTCCAACTTGCAGGCGCGTTGCCGGCGTTACCTGTCTAACGCGCTGGCTCTGTGCCGCAACCCGAATGAGTGTGGGTCGGGTGATGTCATTGTCCGTGTATGGCCGATGGCATGTCCTGTTTACGCTGATAACCACGGAGACGAACAGAGTTTTTCTGCCCGAAATTTAGGTGCCGAGGCGTACTTATTCTTTTCAGGGCATTTTTCCCGGTCGGCATTATTCCTTTCCGTTTTTTTAACGGTCAGGTCGTTCTTCCAGTCATTAAACGTAAAAAAAGTGTCCTAACTGTAACAAAAGCCATGAAGGCGAGATAGGAAAATATCACGTTCTGAAAACGTGTAACGACCTGTTTATTGGGAAAACAGTGTGATTGCCGTCATATTTTACACTTTCTGACAGAACTCGACGTTGGATGACTTTTTTTGCCCCCGAAAGGTGGGGGCAACAGGCGTGAAAGACGGGGAATAAATCAGAGCTTGCCGTTGGTGATATGGTCCAGATGGACAACCGGGTTTTCGGCAAACATGTAACGATCGACGTTAAATTCGAAATCATCGGTGGTGGCGCGGAAAAGCATCTGTTTGGTGTTTTCCAGGTGTTGCCACATCGCCAGTTTTGCGGCATAGGGATCTTTACGGATCAACGCTTTAAGGATCTGGTCATGGTCTTCACACCAACTTTCGATCGACTTGTCGTCGATATGCTCGTGCAGTTTGCGCCAGTAAGGGTTGTGGATTCTCTGGCTCCACATTTTTTCCACGATGGTTGCCATCGCCGAGTTTTGGGTCGCCAGCGCAACCTGTACGTGGAATTTGAGATCCCATTCAGAATCGCGGAAACGGTCTTCCTGACGGGCATTCTCCTGAATTTCCATCAGTTGGATAATGTCCTGCCGGGTGACCTGAGTGGCGGCGAATTCGGCGATATTGCTCTCTATTAACTGGCGAGCCTGCAGCAATTCAAACGGCCCGGCGGTGAGGAAGTCGGCGTCGCTGCCGTTAGCAGCCAGCAGATGGCGCTGTTGGTTGGATATGACGTGAATGCCGGAACCTTTGCGCACTTCCACATAGCCTTCCACTTCCAGCATGATGATCGCTTCGCGTACTACGGTGCGGCTGACGTTCATTTCTTCGGAAATATTGCGTTCGGCCGGCAACTTGTCTCCAACCGGATAAACGCCATTCTCAATACGTTGCTTCAATTCTGCGGCCAGCTGCTGGTAGAGCCGCCTCGATTCTGTCAGTGCCATGATGCCTGCTCTTAAGATAGATGACGCTCCCTGAGGCCATGCGCGTCACTGCGTCTATCCCGTTATGATGTTTCGGTAACATACCCGTCAGACGTCGTGTTGCAGGTGCGATGGCTTTCTTACCTGAATCTGTAAAAGGCCCTCGCGCTATGGGTTGTATTCAAAACGCGAGCATGTTGTCCTGCAACTCGAACTGCCTGGGGTATATAGAATGATAATCAGAATAAATTTGTTATACCACCTACAACAAGTGGCGACCAACACCCATGTCACAGTTAGCTGTTGTCGCCTGACCGGAAGAAATGATTCATCCGGTACCTTATGATACCGGATGAAGGGCGTGAAGCAGAAATTTGTCTGTCAGTGCTGCTGTGCGGCTTTCAGGTCTGCGCCTTTGTCGCCCTCTTCGGAAACCGGGTTGTTTTTCAGTACCGTCCAGATAACGACGGCACCCAGCAAGTCAAAGATAGCCAGTACGGCGAACAGCGGGCTGAAGCCGATGGTGTCGGCCAGGGCGCCGACGACCAGAGCGAACAGCGTGCTGGCGGTCCAGGCGGCCATCCCGGTCAAACCATTGGCGGTGGCGACTTCATTACGGCCGAATACATCTGAAGACAGTGTAATCAGCGCACCGGACAAGGACTGGTGGGCAAAGCCGCCGATACACAACAGGCCGATAGCCACATACGGACTGGTAAACAGGCCGATGGTGCCGGGGCCGATCATCAACAACGCACCCAGCGTCACGACCAGTTTACGGGAAACGATCAGGTTCACTTTGAAGTACTTCTGGAACAGCATCGGCATATAGCCGCCGAGGATACAGCCGAGGTCGGCAAACAGCATCGGCATCCAGGCGAACATGGCGATTTCTTTCAGGTTAAAGCCATAGGCTTTGAACATGAACAGCGGGATCCAGGCGTTGAACGTACCCCAGGCCGGTTCTGCCAGAAAGCGCGGTAACGCGATGCCCCAAAACTGACGGTTACGCAGGATCTGCCAGGCGGACATTCTCTTGGCGTTGCCGGCCTGATGCTGTGCTTCCTGGCCGCTCAGAATATATTCGCGTTCTTCGGTGCTGAGTTTTTTCTGATCTTTCGGATGTTTGTAGAAGTAGAGCCAGCACAGTGCCCAAACCAGGCTCAGTGCGCCGGTGATCAGGAACGCCATTTGCCAGCTGTGCGCCATAATCGCCCAGACGACCAGCGGCGGAGCCAACATACCGCCAATCGATGAGCCAACGTTGAAATAACCCACCGCAACAGAACGTTCCTTGGCCGGGAACCACTCGCTACTGGCTTTCAGACCGGCGGGGATCATGGCCGCTTCCGCCATCCCTACCGCGCCGCGCGCTACCGCCAGACCGCCCCAGCTGTTAGCCAACGCGGTGCCGGCACAGAACAGTGCCCACAGGATGGCGAACATGGCGTAACCCACTTTGGTGCCCAGTACATCCAGCACATAACCGGCAACAGGCTGCATGATGGTGTAGCAGGCTGAGTAGGCCGCAATGATATAAGAGTATTGCTGAGTACTGATATGGAGCTGTTCCTGCAGTGTGGGCGCCGCTGCGGCAATTGCGTTACGCGTCAGGTAGCCCAGAACGGTGCCGATGGTCACCAGCCCGATCATGTACCAGCGCAAGCCTTTGATCTTGAACATGTTAAATATCTCTCCGAGTTTAATTACCACGGCCGTGCCGGTAACCCGTTTGCCGTAGTAGGTGTAGACCACGCCGAAAGTGACGGGGCACCTCTGTGCCCCGGTCAAAACCTGCGGGAGTTGCCGCCTGGCCGGTTGCCCTGCCGCTGGGCACAGCTGGCGGGCTGCGACGGCGATCCCGCCGCGCGTTATTGTTTTCCGGTGGTAATACCAATCTTGTTGACGATATTGAGATTGAATCCCCTCATCAGGCAGCGCTACAATAATTTGTCATACCAATTTAAAAGTTGAGTGATATCACAAAACCATTATTTTGTTAGGGAATAAAATAATTCGGTCGGGAACAGGGCTGTATGGTGAGGCGGAAGCGTAAAAATGGTGTAATTGAAAGCGATTTCTGTCATTTTTGCGATCATGACCTCACTAATGATGTAGGTTATCGTCGATAATTGGTGTGATATCTTTGTAAGCGTGACCGCATTTGGTTGGCGAATGTAGTGTGAGGAAGCGAACATGCCCCAGTTTTTAAGTGAAGATTTTTTGTTGGATACTGAGTTTGCCCGTCGGCTGTACCATGAATTTGCAGCAGATCAGCCGATTTTTGATTATCACTGCCATTTGCCGCCTGCGCAGATTGCCGAAAATTATCGTTTTAAAAATCTGTATGACATCTGGTTGAAGGGCGACCATTACAAATGGCGTGCCATGCGCACTAACGGCGTACCGGAGCGTTTCTGTACCGGCGATGCCGGCGACTGGGAGAAATTCGAGGCTTGGGCCGCCACCGTACCGCATACCATCGGCAACCCGCTTTATCACTGGACGCATCTGGAGCTACGCCGCCCGTTCGGCATCACCGGCACCCTGCTGTCGCCGTCTACCGCTAAAGACATCTGGAACCGTGCCAATGCCCTGCTGGAGCGCGACGAGTTTACCGCGCGCGGCATCATGCAGCAGATGAACGTGAAAATGGTCGGCACCACCGATGATCCGATCGACGACCTGTTACACCACAAAGCGGTTGCCCAGGATAAAACCTTCTCTATCAAAGTGCTGCCGAGCTGGCGCCCGGATAAAGCCTTTAATATCGAACTGGCGACCTTTAACGATTACATGGCGAAGCTCGGTGAAGTCTCCGATACCGATATTCGCCGTTTCAGCGATCTGCAGGCTGCGCTGACCAAACGTCTGGACCACTTTGCCGCGCACGGCTGTAAAGTGTCCGACCACGCGCTGGACGTCGTACTGTATGCCGATGCGGATGAAGCCACGCTGGATGGCATTCTGGCTCGCCGCCTGTCCGGCGCGACCTTGAGCGAACACGAAGTGGCGCAGTTCAAAACCGCGGTACTGGTGTGGCTGGGCGCTGAATACGCGCGCCGCGGCTGGGTGCAGCAGTATCACATCGGCGCGTTGCGTAACAACAACCTGCGTCAGTTCAACCTGCTGGGGCCGGATGTGGGTTTTGATTCCATCAACGACCGCCCGCTGGCGCAAGAGCTGTCCCGCCTGCTCAGCAAGCAGAATGAAGAAAATCTGCTGCCGAAAACCATCCTGTACTGCCTGAATCCGCGTGATAACGAAGTGCTGGGCACCATGATCGGTAACTTCCAGGGTGAAGGGATGCCGGGCAAGATGCAGTTCGGCTCCGGCTGGTGGTTCAACGACCAGAAAGACGGTATGCAACGTCAGATGACGCAACTGGCGCAGTTGGGCCTGTTGAGCCGCTTCGTCGGTATGTTGACCGACAGCCGCAGCTTCCTATCTTACACCCGTCATGAATATTTCCGTCGCATCCTGTGCCAGATGATCGGCCGTTGGGTGGAAGACGGCGAAGCGCCGGGCGACCTGCCGTTGCTGGGCGAGATGGTGAAAAATATCTGTTTCGATAACGCCAAAAACTATTTCGGCATCGAGTTATAAGAAGAAAAGGGAGGGCGGGCACCGTCACGTGCCCGTCTGTCAATGTTGTGATTTCGGGTTGGCGCAGGGTGCTGAATCCGCCGCCCTGACGCTGTCGTGCTGACCTGACGCTGTCGTAATCATCTGACGATTGTACCGGCTGACGATTATACCGGCTGACGATTGTACTGACTGGCGTTTGTCCCGAAGTGTCGTGTTCTGAGGTAGCTTGTTAATGCAAACGCTGAATCGTCGTGATTTTCCTGGCCGTCGTCACCCTGACCGCGTCATCCAATTTGGCGAAGGCAATTTCCTTCGCGCCTTTATTGACTGGCAACTGGATCTGTTGAATGAACATACCAGTCTGGATGCCGGTATCGTGGTGGTTCGTCCGATTGATACCGATTTCCCGCCCGCGCTGGATACCCAGGATGGGCTGTATACCACTATTATCCGCGGTCTGAACGAACAAGGCGAAGCGGTGCGCGAGCCGCGCCTGATCCGCTCGGTTAACCGTGAAATCAATGTGTACCGCCAGTTTGACGAGTATCTGGCGTTGGCGCATGACGCCAACATCCGTTTTGTGTTTTCCAACACCACGGAAGCCGGTATTAGCTACCATGCCGAAGACCAACTGACTGACACGCCGCCGGCCAGCTTCCCGGCGAAGCTGACCCGTCTGCTGTTTGAACGCTTCAACCATTTTAACGGCGCCGCCGATAAAGGCTGGGTGCTGTTGCCGTGCGAGTTGATTGACTACAACGGTGAAAAACTGCAAGAGCTGGTGCTGCGTTATGCCGCTCAGTGGGCATTGCCGGCGGCGTTCACCACTTGGTTGAACGAGCACAATACCTTCTGCTCGACGCTGGTGGACCGCATCGTTACCGGTTATCCGCGTAATGAAGTCGATGCGTTGCAACAGGAACTGGGTTATCAGGACACCTTCCTGGATACCGCCGAGTACTTCTATCTGTTTGTTATCCAAGGGCCACAGTGGCTAGCGGAAGAGCTGCACCTGAACAAACTGACGCTGAACGTGCGGATTGTCGACGATATCAAGCCTTACAAAGAACGCAAAGTGGCGATCCTGAACGGCGCCCATACCGCGCTGGTGCCGGTCGCGTTTTTGGCGGGTCTCGATACTGTGGGCGAATCCATGAACGATGCTCAGATTGGTAAGTTTGTCGAAACCACCATCGCTGAAGAGATAGTACCGGTGCTGGACCTGCCGCATGACGAGCTGATGTCATTTGCCGAGGCGGTACTGAGCCGTTTCAGAAACCCGTTTATTCAGCATCAATTGCTGTCTATCGCCCTGAACGGCATGACCAAATTCCGTACCCGCATTCTGCCGCAGTTGTTGACTTACCGTGAACGCCACGGCGCGTTGCCGAAACGCCTGACGTTTGCACTGGCGGCGTTGATCGCGTTTTATCGCGGCGAACGCAATGATGATCGTTACCCGTTGCAGGACGACGCTCACTGGCTGGAGCGTTACGAAGTGCTGTGGGGCGGCGTGCGCGCCGGCACCGCGTCGCTGGCGCAGGTGGTGAACGCCGTGCTGAGCGATGCAGAGCACTGGGAGCAGGATTTGACGCTGGTGCCGGGTCTGGCGGCGTTGGTCACCGAACAACTGCAGGCTATCGTCGAGCGCGGTATGCGCGACGCGTTAGCGGGTTATTGCTAATCGCATAAGGTCTTATCCATGCAGAGCATCATCAAAATTCACTCACTGGACAATGTTGCCGTTGCCCTGCGCGATCTGGCGCAGGATGACGCGGTATCGGTTGGCGATATCTCCCTGACGTTGCCGCAGCCGGTGGCGCGCGGGCATAAGTTCGCTCTCAGGCCGATTGCGCCCGGCGAGATGATCGTGAAATACGGTTTGCCGATTGGTTATGCGCTGGCGGCGATTGCCGCCGGCGAGCACATTCACTCGCAGAATGCCAAAACCAATCTGAGCGATCTGGATGAGTACCAATATCAGCCGGAATTCATCAGTCTGCCGGCACAGATGGCGGATCGCGAGGTGCAGATCTACCGTCGTAACAACGGCGACGTCGGGATCCGCAACGAACTGTGGATCCTGCCGACGGTCGGTTGCGTTAACGGGATCGCCCGTCAGATCCAGCAGCGTTTCCTCAAGGAAACCAATAACGCGGAAGGCATCGACGGCGTTTATCTGTTTACGCACCCGTTCGGTTGTTCCCAACTGGGGCAGGACCACGAAAATACCCGTACCATGCTGCAAAACATGGTACGCCACCCGAACGCCGGCGCCGTGTTGGTGATTGGCTTGGGGTGTGAGAACAATCAGGTGTCCGCATTCCGCGACACGCTGGGCGAATTCGACGCCGAACGCGTCAACTTCATGATCTGTCAGCAGCAGGAAGATGAAGTGGAAGCCGGGCTGGAACACCTGCACCAGTTGTATCAGGTGATGCGCGATGACAAACGCGAAGCGGGCAAACTCAGCGAACTGAAGTTTGGTCTGGAGTGCGGTGGCTCTGATGGGCTGTCCGGTATTACCGCTAACCCGTTGCTGGGACGTTTCTCCGATTACCTCATCGCCAACGGCGGCACGACGGTGCTGACCGAGGTGCCGGAAATGTTCGGTGCCGAACGTATTTTGATGAGCCGGTGCCGCGATGAGAGCACATTCGAGAAAACCGTGCATATGGTCAATGATTTCAAACAGTATTTCATTGAACATAACCAGCCGATTTACGAGAACCCATCGCCGGGCAACAAAGCGGGCGGCATCACGACGCTTGAGGAGAAATCACTCGGCTGCACCCAAAAAGCCGGGCAGAGCCAGGTGGTGGATGTGCTCAAGTACGGCGAGCGTTTGCATACGCCGGGGCTGAATTTGCTGAGCGCGCCAGGTAATGATGCCGTCGCCACCAGTGCGCTGGCCGGGGCTGGGTGCCATATGGTGTTGTTCAGTACTGGCCGCGGCACGCCTTACGGCGGTTTTGTACCGACGGTAAAACTGGCGACGAATACTGAATTGGCGCAGAAGAAACCGCACTGGATCGACTTTGATGCCGGCCGCCTGATTCATGGTGTGTCGATGGATGAATTGCTGTCGCAGTTTGTCGATCTGATCGTCGATATCGCCAACGGCAAACTGGCGAAAAACGAGATCAACGACTTTCGTGAACTGGCAATATTTAAGAGCGGCGTGACTTTATAAAACCGATCGTTATAAGCCTGGCGTTGTAAACCCAAACGATTTCACATAAAATAAAACGGCGTTTCATTATTTTGAACGCCGTTTTTTCGTAACGGCGCTTTAAGGCGGGAATCATGACATCTTACGTATTTGCCCAGGCTGTTGGCGTACTGGCCTTTATGGTCGGTATCACTATGTTTTTCAACCGCAATGAAAAAAAATTCAAAATCCAGCTCTCCGTCTATAGTGCGGTTATCGCCTGCCATTTCTTCCTGATGGGAGCGAATGCGGCGGGAGTCAGCGCCTTACTGAACTCAGGCCGTACCCTGATTACCCTGAAAACCAGCAGTATCGTGGTGATGTTCGTGTTTATTGCGCTGACGTTGGCGCTTGGCTTGCCGGGGGTGAAACACCCGATGGAACTGTTGCCGATCATCGGCACGGTGTGCAGTACCTGGGCGCTGTTTCGCGCACATGGGCTGATTATGCGCTGCATTATTTGGTGTTCGACCGCGCTGTGGGTGATGCATAACATCTGGCTGGGGTCGATCGGCGGTTCGTTGATTGAAGCCAGTTTTCTGGTAATAAACGGGTTCAATATCATCCGTTTCTGGCGTATGCAGCGTAACGGTATCGACCCGTTCAGGGTGGATGAGCCGCAATCTTCCAGCAAAAGCGCTTGAGAAAAATGCCCCGCCTTGCGGCGGGGCGTACGTCGGAATTAACGTCCGGCGCGACGGTTAACCCAGATGTTGATCAGGATGGTCGCCAGCAAGATAGTTGCAACGACGCTGAGCGAAATGGCGACGGGAATGTGGAATAGATCGATCAGCATCATCTTGATACCGATAAAGACAAGGATTACCGCCAGCCCGTATTTCAGCATAGAGAACTTCTGCGCGACGCCCGCCAGCAGGAAATACATGGCGCGTAACCCCAGAATGGCGAACAGGTTTGACGTCAGCACAATGAACGGGTCGGTGGTGACGGCGAAAATAGCCGGAATGCTGTCTACAGCGAAGATAACGTCGCTGATTTCCACCATCACCAGCACCAGAAACAGCGGCGTGGCGTACAGCAGCCCGTTTTGACGAATAAAGAAGTGTTCGCCGTGCAGGTCGTCGGTCATTCGCAGGCGGCTACGCAGCCAGCGGACCACCGGTTTATCGCCGATGGCGGTGTCGTCCGCTTTCGCCAATGCCATTTTGAGGCCGGTGAGCAGCAGGAACGCGCCAAACAGGTACAGCAGCCACTGGAACTGGGAAACCAGCCAGCTACCGGCAAACACCATGATGGTACGCAGTATGATGGCGCCCAATACGCCGTAAATCAGTACCCGGCGCTGATACTGGGCGGGGATGGCAAAATAACTGAACAGCATCAGCCAAACGAACACGTTGTCGACGGCCAGGGCTTTTTCAATCAGGTAACCGGTAAAGAACGCCAGCGCCTGGGCATCCGCCACTTCACGGCCCATGGTGCCGCTGAGATACCACCAGAAACCGGCGTTGAACAACACGGCGAGCGAAACCCACACCAGCGACCAGACCGCGGCCTGTTTGAATGTCATCACGGTAGAGCCTTTTTTGCCCTGATAAAACAGGTCAATCGCCAACATGATGACGACAATCACTGCGAAGCTGCCCCACAGCAGCGGAGTACCTATTGTTACCATAACAGTATCCCTTAGAGCCTGTCTCATGCAGGTGAATGCACCGGCTCTTTAATCAATTAAGAAAACAAAACGGCCTGTGTCAGAAGGCACAGGCCGTTTGCTATTAAGCTGCAAATAGACCTCGCCTTCTGGCAAGGTCTCACTTACAACTTAATGTGGATAGAGTCATTAAGGTTGCCTGGTAACCGAGTGCGGCTGCACTGTAATGACGATTGACCAGCGAGAAGTTACTCCCCTTTGCAACCACAAAGATAGGGGAGTTTTTGTACAGGGTCAAATAATTCCGCTGGTTTAGTTTGTTTGCCGTTTCGGCAGGAAGCACGCTGTTAGCGCTCGTCATCGCAGAGAATCGGCGGCCGGCCTAACGAACCGTAGGAAAAGCATTTACTGCGACGCCGTTTTAAGGGATAAACAGCGCCAGATTTTGTATTGCAGGAGAGGCCATGAGCCAACTTTTTCTGGAAACACATAGCCTGACGTTGGTCCGTTATCCGCAGTCCGAGCGCGAGTCATCGTTGCAGGCATGGGAAGCTGCGGATGAATATCTGCTACGGGAGTTGGCTACGCTGCCGATCGGACCCGGCCCCCAACTGATTTTCAACGACGCGTTCGGTACGCTGGCCTGTGGTTTACAGGCGCAGGCGCCTTATTGCATCAGCGATTCGTATCTCAGCCAATTAGCGACCCGGCATAATCTGGCGCTTAATGGTTACGCGCCGGATTCGGTCACGTTGCTGGACAGCCTGGCGCCGTTGCCGGACGCGCCCGCGCTGGTGGTGTTGAAAGTGCCGAAAACGCTGGCGTTGCTGGAGCATCAGTTGCGTCAACTGCGCAACGTGGTAACGCCGCAAACGGTGGTCATCGCCGGAGCCAAAGCGCGCGATATCCACACCTCCACGCTGCAACTGTTCGAACAGATTCTGGGGCCGACCCGTACCTCGCTGGCCTGGAAAAAAGCCAGGTTGATTCACTGCCAGCCGCAAGCGCGCGAGAGGGATGCGCAGGATGAAAAACCGCAGCTGACGGTGTGGCCGCTGGACGATACCGATAGCCCCCTTCACGGTTATCGCATTCACAACCATGCCAATGTGTTTGCGCGCAGCGGGCTGGATATCGGCGCACGTTTTTTCATGCGGCATCTGCCGCAGCAACTGGACGGTAAAATTGTCGATCTGGGCTGCGGCAACGGCGTTATCGGTCTGACCGCGCTGGCGTTGAACCCACAGGCGTACGTCAGCTTTTTCGACGAGTCTTATATGGCGGTGGCGTCCAGTCGGCGCAATGTGGAAGACAATCGACCGCAGGACATGGCGCGCAGCAGCTTTGTGGTGAACCATGCGCTGGCGGGCGTCGGGCCGGATAGCCAGCAGGCGGTATTGTGTAACCCACCGTTTCATCAGCAGCAGGCGATAACCGATGATATTGCCTGGCAGATGTTCCTCGATGCGCGCCGCTGCCTGACGGTCGGGGGCGAGTTACGGATTGTCGGCAACCGACATCTGGACTACTTCCACAAGCTGAAGCGATTGTTCGGCAATTGTGAAAATGTTGCCAGTAATGCGAAATTCGTTGTGTTGCGTGCGGTCAAAACTCGGAGTTGACCGGCAACGCAGCCCTGCGCGGCATTTGTTGTCGCGCGGGACTGTCATTATAATCCGCAGGTTATTTCCGCGAAGGTATATCAGCGAAGGTACATCAGCGAAGGAACTCCTATGTGTATCGAAGAGTTGGAAGCACGGCTGGAAAGCGCATTGCAGGCGCTGGAAGCCAGTGTTAGCCGACAGCAACAGATTTGGCAGCGCGACTACCAGCACCTTCACCTGCAACTGGTGCAGGCCCGCCAGCGCGAGGCGGATTTGTGCTCAAAAATCAATGAGTTGGTTACCCGGGTCAATATGATGGATGAATCCCCGGAGCGGAACCCATTGTTGCAGAAAATCAACCTGATCCGCGCTCACCTGGATGCGCTGGCTCAGGAAGCTTCGGCGTTTCATCGTTCGCTGCTTTGATCGTGACCTGGTCCGCGATCGTGATTGGCCTGCCGTGACCCGCTGTTGTCGTGCAGACCATCTTCTTCTCTTCGCCAGCCGGTTGTGTTTCTCGCCGTCACGTTATGTTGGCGGCAACGTCGGCTATCTTGTGCTGTTTTTCACACCTTTTTATATAAAAACGTCGGGTGAGGGTTCAGCGCTTGAACCGATTTGGCCTTAACGTTAAGGTAAAACGCCTCCCGGTTATCCCAGGTTCAACCATGATTACCCTTGCCCTGATTGATGATCACCTTATTGTTCGCTCCGGTTTTGCCCAATTGCTGGGGCTTGAGCCCGACATGCAGATAGTGGGCGAGTTCGGTTCCGGGCGCGACGCGCTCGTGGGGTTGCCGGGGCGGGGGGTACAGGTCTGTATCTGCGATATCTCGATGCCCGACTGTTCAGGGCTTGAACTGCTCTGTCAACTGCCTAAGGGCATGGCGGTGATTATGCTGTCGGTGCATGACAGCCCGGCACTGATTGAACAGGCGCTGAACGCCGGGGCGCGCGGCTTTCTCTCCAAGCGCTGTAGCCCGGATGAGTTGATTGCGGCCGTGCGTACGGTGGCGGGCGGCGGCTGTTATCTCACGCCGGATATCGCCCTGAAGCTGGCGTCAAGCCGCCGGGACCCGCTGACCCGACGCGAGCGGCAGGTGGCGGAAAAACTGGCGCAGGGGATGGCGGTGAAAGCCATCGCCGCTGAGCTGGGATTATCGCCGAAAACGGTCCATGTTCACCGTGCCAACCTGATGGAAAAACTGGGCGTCAGCAATGACGTGGAATTGGCCCGCCGCATGTTTGATGGTTGGTAATGCGCCCGATTGCTACCCGGCTTATCGCCGCCTTCGCCAGTTGTTTTATCTTCTGTGCCGCCTGGTTTTGCCTGTGGAGCATCAGCCTGCATCTGGTCGCCCGCCCGGATCTGGCTGCGTTGCTGTTTCCCTTCGGTCTACGGTTGGGATTGATGTTGCAATCTCCGCGTCGTTTCTGGCCGGTGCTGCTGGTGAGTGAATGGCTGTTGCTTATCTGGCTGGCGAAGGAGGTGGCGCTGGCGAATCTGCCGTTGCTGTTGGTGGGAAGCCTGCTGACGCTGCTGCCGGTGATGCTGGCATCCCGGCGGCCGCGGCGGGATGACTGGCATACGTTACTGTTGCAAGGCGGCGCGTTGATTGCCGCGGCGTTGCTGCAATCTCTGCCGTGGCTCAGTCATCGCGAAGAGGCGCTCACCGTGCTGCTGTTGACGCTGACCGGCGGATTGACGCTTTCGCCCACGTGTTTGCTTATCTGGCATTATCTGTCCAGTTCGACCTGGCTGCCGCTCGGGCCATCGCTGGTTTCCCAGCCGGTGGATTGGCGCGGGCGACACTTGTTGTTGTATCTGCTGTTGTTTGTGGTGAGTTTATGGCTACAACTGGGGCTACCGTCGGAACTGGCGCGTTTTACCCCGTTTTGTCTGGCGTTGCCGATTATTGCGCTCGCCTGGCACTATGGCTGGCAGGGGGCGCTGATCGCCACGCTGATGAATGCGATTGCGCTAATTGCCAGCCAGACCTGGCATGAACACCCGGTCGATTTATTGCTCTCGCTGCTGGCGCAAAGCCTGACCGGGCTGTTGCTCGGCGCGGGTATTCAGCGCCTGCGCGAGCTTAACCTGTCGCTGCAAAACCAGCTGGCGCGCAATCGTCGTCTGGCGGAGCGCTTGCTGGAAACGGAAGAGTACGTGCGGCGCGACGTCGCACGTGAACTGCACGACGATATCGGCCAGACGATAACCGCCATTCGCACGCAGGCGGGCATTCTCCAACGGCAAGCGCCGGAAAGCCGCAACGTGCAGCAGAGCAGCGCGCTCATCGAGCAATTATCGCTGAGCGTGTATGACTCGGTGCGTCGGCTGATGGGGCGCTTGCGCCCGCGCCAGCTTGACGATCTTACGCTGGAGCAGGCAGTGCGCTCTTTAATGCGTGAGATGGAGCTGGAGGCGCAAGGTATCGTCAGTCATATTACCTGGCATATCGACGAAACGACCCTCAGCGAAGGGCTGAGGGTCACGCTGTTTCGCGTCTGTCAGGAAGGGCTGAATAATATCGTGAAACATGCCAACGCCAGTGCGGTGATGCTGCAAGCCTGGCAACAGGATGAAGATGGGCGGCTGATGCTGGTTATCGAGGATGATGGCGGTGGGCTGCCGCCGGGCTCCGGTTCGCAAGGTTTTGGCCTGATTGGGATGCGTGAGCGCGTCACGGCGCTGGGTGGCACCCTGCAACTTTCCTGTACCCACGGCACCCGTTTAACCGTCAGCCTGCCGCTACCTGCCGGCAAGGAGTCGTGATGCCTTTTCCGACCATTCGTTTTCTGAATATCCCTGCCGATGTGCCGCCGCTGACTGACCGTCAAACTATTGACGATACCTATCGCTACTGGCGCCGCCATATCCTGATTACGCTGTATTTGGGGTATGCGCTGTTTTACTTCACTCGCAAAAGTTTTAACGCCGCGGTACCGGAAATTCTCGCCAGCGGGTTGATGGTGCGCACCGATATCGGGCTGCTGGCCACATTGTTTTACGTCACCTACGGGGCGTCTAAATTCCTTTCGGGGATCGTGAGCGACCGCTCCAATGCCCGTTATTTTATGGGGATCGGGCTGCTGGCGACCGGCGTGGTGAACATTCTGTTCGGTTTTTCCTCGTCGTTGTGGGCGTTCGCCGTATTGTGGATGGCGAACGCTTTCTTTCAGGGCTGGGGCGCGCCGGTTTGCGCCCGGTTACTCACCAGCTGGTATTCGCGCACCGAACGCGGTAGCTGGTGGGCGTTGTGGAACACGGCGCATAACGTAGGCGGAGCGCTGATCCCGATGGTGGTCGGAGCGGCGGCGCTGCATTACGGCTGGCGCGTCGGCATGATGATTGCCGGAACGCTCGCGATCGTCGCAGGGTTGTTTTTATGCTGGCGGCTGCGTGATAAACCGCAGACGCTCGGCCTGCCAAGCGTGGGGGAGTGGCGTAACGATGCGCTGGAGATCGCCCAACAGCAGGAGGGGGCCGGGTTATCGCGGCGGGAAATCCTGCATAAATATGTGTTCGCCAATCCGTACATCTGGCTGTTGGCTTGCAGCTACGTGCTGGTGTATGTGGTGCGCGCCGCCATCAATGACTGGGGTAACCTCTATATGTCGGAAACGCTGGGGGTCGACCTGGTGACCGCTAACTCGGCGGTCACCATGTTCGAACTGGGCGGATTTATCGGCGCGCTGGTCGCCGGCTGGGGGTCGGACAAACTGTTTAACGGCAATCGCGGCCCGATGAACCTGATTTTCGCCGCCGGCATTTTGCTGTCCGTCGGTTCGCTGTGGCTGATGCCGTTTGCCAGCTATGTGATGCAGGCAACCTGCTTCTTCACCACCGGATTCTTCGTTTTTGGCCCGCAAATGCTGATAGGCATGGCGGCCGCAGAGTGCTCTCACAAGGACGCCGCCGGCGCCGCCACCGGGTTTGTTGGCCTGTTCGCCTATCTGGGGGCGTCGCTGTCCGGCTGGCCACTGGCACGCATTATGGATGTGTGGCACTGGACCGGCTTTTTCGCGGTGATCGCCGTAGCCGGCGGGATTTCTGCGCTGTTGTTGCTGCCCTTCCTGCGGGCTTCGTCGCCGCGCGCCACGACCGACGTAGCGTGATTCGCTTCACTCTTTTTTCCCGAATCGGCGAAAACCGGGAAAATTTCCTAGTTTAAGCAGGATGTTCCCTCAGGCGCCGTTGCGCCGACGCTTCTTACAATGCAGGGAAATAAAAGGCCGCAAGCCGCCCCGTCCTGTAAGAGGAAACATCATGCTCAACTTTTTAACCCAGGTGCGTCAGCCGACGCTCGATTTGCCGCTCGATGTACGGCGCAAAATGTGGTTCAAGCCGTTTATGCAGTCCTATATGGTGGTATTCATCGGCTACCTGACCATGTATTTGATTCGTAAAAACTTCAACATTGCCCAGAACGATATGATCGGCACTTACGGGTTGAGCATGACGCAACTCGGTATGATCGGCCTGGGTTTCTCAATCACCTACGGCGTGGGCAAAACACTGGTGTCCTATTATGCGGACGGCAAAAACACCAAGCAGTTCCTGCCGTTTATGTTGATCCTCTCCGCCATTTGTATGTTGGGTTTTAGCGCCAGCATGGGCGCGGGGTCCGTCAGCCTGTTTTTGATGATCGCCTTTTATGCATTGAGCGGTTTTTTCCAGAGTACCGGCGGGTCATGCAGTTACTCGACGATTACCAAGTGGACGCCACGCCGCAAACGCGGTACCTACCTGGGGTTGTGGAATATTTCCCATAACCTCGGCGGCGCCGGTGCGGCGGGTGTCGCGCTGTTTGGCGCTAACTACCTGTTCGACGGTCACGTCATCGGCATGTTTGTTTTCCCCTCGATTATCGCGCTTATCGTCGGTGTGATTGGCCTGCGTTTTGGCAGCGATTCGCCGGAAGCCTATGGCCTGGGGAAAGCGGAAGAACTGTTTGACGAAGCTATCTCCGAAGAAGACAAAGAGGCGGAAGACGGCGATATGACCAAATGGCAGATCTTCGTCGAGTACGTGCTGAAAAATAAAGTGATCTGGCTGTTGTGCTTCTCCAACATCTTCCTGTATGTGGTGCGCATCGGTATCGACCAGTGGTCCACGGTGTATGCCTATCAGGAGTTGAAACTGCCGAAATCGGTGGCGATACAAGGGTTTACCCTGTTTGAGGCCGGTGCGCTGGTGGGCACGTTATTGTGGGGATGGTTATCGGATCTCGCGAATGGTCGCCGTGGGCTGGTGGCTTGCATCGCACTGGCGTTGATCATCGCGACGCTGGGGATTTATCAACACGCCAGCAACCAGTATGTGTACCTGTCGTCACTGTTTGCGCTGGGCTTTTTGGTGTTCGGCCCGCAGTTGCTGATTGGCGTCGCCGCCGTCGGGTTTGTGCCGAAAAAGGCTATCAGCGCCGCCGATGGCATCAAAGGCACCTTCGCTTACCTGATTGGCGACAGTTTCGCGAAGCTGGGGCTGGGGATGATCGCCGACGGCACGCCGATTTTTGGATTAACCGGTTGGGCCGGCACCTTTGCTGCGCTGGATGCCGCCGCTATCGGCTGTATTTGTCTGATGGCGATGGTCGCTATCATGGAAGAGCGTAAGATTCGCCGCGAAAAACGTTTGCGTCAGGTACAAGCAGCCTGATGAACCGCTAATCGCAAGGGCGCGAGGTGACCCGACGCGCCCTTTTTCATCGTCTGGCCTCATTAGCCGTAACGCTGTTTACGGAATATTTCCGCTTTCTCCACAATTGGCCCAATTGTGAATATCCCCCTTGCAAAGCTTTACCCTGTCATCCGGTTAACTGAAATTCACCGGCCTATACTGCATAACAAAGGTTGACGCATTGCGATGCGTTGATAATTAAAACCGTAACGTGAAGGAAGGTCTTATGTCTAAATTAACTGCGATTGTGATTGCCTCTGCACTGGCACTGGGTAGCGCCGGATTTGCCTACGCGGCCGATACGTCGATGCCGGATCAAGGGGCGCGCATGATGAAACACCATGACGGCGGGCGCGGTGAGCGCGGCATGATGGAAGAGAATATGATGTTCAAAGGACTGAATCTGACCGACGAGCAGCGTCAGAAAATGCGCGACATTATGGAGAACGCCAAAAAAGACCGTACACGTCCTTCAGCGGAAGAACGTACGCAATGGCATAGCCTGATTGCTGCCGATAGCTTCGATAAAACCAAAGCCGAAGCGATGGTCAATAAAATGGCCGAAGCCAACAAAGCGCATATGTTAAAACGTCTGGAACTGCATAACCAAATGTACAACGTGCTGACGCCGGAACAGAAAAAACAGTTCAACGACAACTTTGCCAAACGCCAGCAGGAGCCTGTTGCGCCAAAAGCACCGTAACCACGACAACCCGAGCTTACCGAAACGCGCCAGTCGGCGCGTTTGAGGCTGTTGACAAACAGCCGGGTTGTCTTGTGAACGGTGAAGTCTGTCTATTCAGTGAATGGTTTCGTGCGGGATAAACGGTGTGGTTCCTCTGCTATTTCATCGCACGCACGACAAGGAGAGGTGCAAGCGCCACCTCTCCTTGACCACTGGCTGGTGGCTAAACTGCGGCGCTACGCGCTACCTTCGGCGTTCGACTTCGCTGTTCGGGCCGCCCGTGACGTGTTCCCAACACGGCACGGGCTTTCGCGACGTCCTGTCGCTCACCCGGCGAAGTCGCCCACCTCAGCGCAGTTTTTGACGCCGGAAAGATGCTTCATCCTGTAGTTAATGCGTTTGTCAGCAGTCTGAAACGCGCCAGTCGGCGCGTTTTGTCGTTATTGTCGAATTGTTGTCGGAATGCGTCTTTGATTGCTGAAAAATAGCGGCGTTTCGCCTGGCAGAGGCGCCCCGTTTGCCTAATCTCTTGCGTTCAGACAGGTTTTTCCCCATCAGCGCTTTTCAATCACCCGATCTTGCTCTATCAATAGCGCGTCATTGTGATTCAAGGAGTGCGGCTCATGGCGTCTTTCGCCCTAAAATCTGTCCTTTTTCTCGGTCTCATCAGCGTATTGAGCGCTTGTAAGCAAGAGGCGGTAGTGGATGCCGCTCGCCCGTTTACCACGTTTGAAGGTAAAACCATGGGCACCTTTTACAGCGTGAAAATAAGCGGGGCGTTGCCGGAAAGCAGCCAGCAATTGCAACAGGAGATCGATGCCTTGCTGGAGCAGGCGAACAACGAGATTTCCACCTATCGCAACGACTCGGTGTTGTCCCGTTTTAATCAGTACGCCGGAGCCGGGCCGCAGCCTATTAGCAATGGTATGGCGGATATCATTCTGGCCGCACAACGTATCGGCCGGGCAACCGGCGGGGCGATGGATATCACGGTGGGGCCGCTGGTCAATCTGTGGGGATTCGGGCCGCAGAAGCAGCCGGTTACCATCCCCAGCCAGCAGCAGATTGACGAGGCGCGGCGTAAAGTCGGGCTGAACCACCTGCGCCTCGTCAGCAATGACCAGGGGGAGTGGTTGCAGAAAGATTTGCCGAGCCTGTATGTGGACCTTTCCACCCTGGGTGAGGGATACGGTGCGGATCTGCTGGCGCAACTGATGACCCGTAAAGGCATCACCAACTATTTGGTTTCCGTCGGCGGGGCGATTTCCAGTCGCGGCGTCAACGGTCAGGGGCAGCCCTGGCGGGTCGCCATTCAGAAACCTACCGACAAGGAAAACGCCATTCAGGCGGCGGTTGACCTCCACGGCTACGGTATCAGCACGTCCGGCAGTTATCGCAACTATTTTGAGCAGGATGGCAAACGCTATTCTCATGTCATCGATCCGGCTACCGGCCGGCCGATTACGCATCAATTGGTTTCCGTTACCGTGATTGCCAGAACCGCACTGGAAGCGGATGGCTGGGATACCGGCTTGATGGTGCTGGGGGCGGAAAAGGCGCTGAAGCTGGCGGAACAGCAAGGGCTGGCGGTGTACCTGATTACTAAAACCGATAAAGGATTCGAGGCGGTGATGACGCCGCAGTTTAAAGCGTTTCTCTTGCCGACGCCGTGACCGGAACAGGAACCTGATGACGCCATGCATCAGGTTCCGGCGTTTATGGCTGGATAATCCGGCGGCGCAAACGTACAATCCACCCCGGCTACTTACTCATCAAATACATATACCCGTATCCTTCTTTTCAGAAGGCGTCATTCCTGTATATTTTAGATGAGTCGCCATGAATCATTTTATTCTCAATAATCAGCCTGTTGCGGCTGATGTTATTTCACAGCACCTTTCCCGAATGAAAGCGGTGGCCGCAGAGCACCTGCTCACTGTCTCCGAGCGTATTTCCATATTAAACCGTTGCATCGTACTGTTAAGAACGCATCAGGACGCGTTATGCGACGCCTACAGTCAGGATTTTGGCTACCGCGCTCCCGGCAACACGCTGGTTTCGGATATCCTCGGTTCGATCGAGGCGCTGCGCCATGCGGCGCAGCATCTGGAACAGTGGGTCTCTGAGGAGCCGCGAACCTCGCCGTTTCCTGGAACGCGAGTGGTCGTCGAATATAAACCGTTGGGGGTGGTCGGTATCATCAGTCCATGGAATTTCCCGCTGGTACTGACGTTTGGCCCGTTAGCGGGCGTGATTGCCGCCGGTAACCGGGCGATGATTAAACCTTCCGAATTAGCCGAAAACGGTAGCCGGTTACTGTGCCGGTTGATCGCCGAGTACTTTAGTGCAGAGGAAATCTCAACGCTACAAGGCGGCATCGAGGCATCGAGGCGGTTTTCATCGTTGCCGTTCGACCACCTGGTTTTTACCGGCAGCACCGCGACGGGCAGGCAGATAATGCAAGCGGCGGCGGAAAATCTTACCCCGGTCACGTTGGAGTTGGGCGGTAAATCGCCGGTGGTGGTGTCGCGCGGCAGTCATCTCACCCAGGCGGCACAGCGCATCATGACCGTCAAAACCTTTAATGCCGGGCAGATCTGTATCGCTCCAGACTATGTGTTGGTGCATCAGGATGATCTGCCGACGTTCGTTGAACAGGCCAAGACGTTTTTACACCAGCGCTTCGGCACGTTTATCGACAACCGCGAATACACATCGGTGGTGAATGCTCGTCAAACGGCGCGGCTCTGCACGCTACTGGATGATGCCCGAGCGTTGGGGGCGACGTTGGTGCGAGCGACGGAAGAAGAGGATGACCTGCCGCGTGGGCGTATGGTGCCGACATTTGTGATTAACCCGCCGCTGACTTCCCGCATCATGCAGGAGGAAATTTTTGGGCCGTTGTTACCGGTGATCGCCTACGACCATCTTGAACAGTGCCTGGATCTCATCAATCGGATGGACCGCCCGCTGGCAGCCTATTACTTCGGCGATGATCCGCTGGAGATCGCGCAAATCCGGCATCGGACATTATCCGGCGCGCTGGTTATCAATGACGTGATGAGCCATGTGCTGGTGCATGATGTGCCTTTCGGCGGTGTTGGGGCATCAGGAATCGGGGCTTACCATGGCGAGATTGGTTTTAAACGTTTCTCACATGCGCGGCCGGTGTTCTATCAAAGCCCCGGCGGCGAATCCAATTTGCTGATGCGGGCACCGTTTGATGACGCATCTCGTCGGCTGGTCGCTCAATTGATTAATGAGTAGCACGCCTGGCGCTTGCCATTGGTATAAGCCGCCGAAAAGGCGGCTTTTTACATTATTGCCCCGTTTCAGGCAATGTGGAAATAACGCGCATTGCCAATGGAATAGACGTAAAAAAAGAAAGGGTAATTCGAGGTGATATTTTTTAAGTGGTAATTTTGAACCGGTGTTTTATTTATTTAGCGTTATTGGTCATATTTTTTCTGCTCCGGTAACGGTAGTGGGTGCCGTTCTACGGAGCTTCACATCGCGTATGAGCCTTACCAGAACGGGCATGTTCGGCAGGCGACATATTCAGGTAAATAAGGCGTTATTTAATTTTAAATAATTGTGAATGATTTATTTTTTATTGAATCACTCTTTAAACAACGCGATGACATAATAGTGGATTATTAGTTAATTAACTAATTTGATTATTTATAAACTAAAAAGACAATCATATTAACGTTATGACATCGGCCCGCTTAAGCAAAACCAAAAACAATAAACCGATAACAAATTCAAAGCATATAAAACATTGGTAATTTATGGAGTCTCTTACTATGAGCGTTAATAACCAGGTACTCAGTCCGTTTACCTTGCCCAATGGCGTCGAGCTTAAAAATCGTCTGCTGATGGCACCCATGACCACCTGCACCGGTTTTTATGACGGCACCGTCACCAAAGAGCTGGTCGAGTACTATCAGGTGCGTGCCGGCAGCATCGGCGCGGTGATCGTGGAGTGCTGCTTTATCGACGATAAAGGGCTGGCGTTTCCGGGCGCCATTGGCATCGACAACGACGACAAGGTAGCCGGGCTGGCGAAAATCGCCTCGGCCATCAAGGAGAAAGGCTCGAAAGCCATCCTGCAGATTTACCACGGCGGGCGCATGGTGGAGCCGAAACTGATTGGCGGCCGTACGCCGGTCGGGCCGAGCGCCGTTGCCGCGCCGCGAGAAGGGGCGGCGGTTCCGCTGGCGCTGACGGCTGAAGACGTGGAAGCCATGATCGCCAAATTCGGCGAAGGGGTGCGACGCGCCATTGAAGCCGGCTTCGACGGCGTGGAAATTCACGGCGCCAATACTTATCTGATTCAGCAGTTTTACTCCCCGAACTCCAACCTGCGCACCGACGAATGGGGCGGCAGCCGCGACAACCGCGCCCGATTCCCGCTCGCCGTGCTGGAAATCACCCACCAGATGGCGCGCCGGTATGCAGATGCGTCCTTCATCATCGGTTATCGCTTCTCGCCGGAAGAAATCGAAGAGCCGGGCATTCGGTTTGACGACACCCTGTATCTGCTGGAAAAGCTGGCGGCGCGTGGGGTGGATTATCTTCACTTCTCTATGGGACATACTCTGCGCTCGTCCATCGTTGAGACCACCGATCCCACCCCGTTGATTAGCAAATATGTTGCTATGCGTTCTGACATGCTGGCGAAGGTGCCGGTCATCGGCGTCGGCGGTGTGGTGAATAAAGCGGATGCAGACGCGGCGCTGGAGCACGGTTACGATTTGGTCGCAGTAGGAAAAGCCTGTATTGCCTACCCGGACTGGACCGATCGTCTCATCAGTCAGCAGAAAATCGACCTGTTTATCGACAGTACCCAACGTGAAGCGCTGACCATCCCGGAACCGCTGTGGCGTTTCTCGCTGGTGGAAGCGATGATCCGCGACATGAGCCTGTCGGCGAAAAAATTCCAGGCCGGCGTTTTTCAGGAAAAAGTGCAGGACGATGCCGGCGACCTGGTGATCAATGTCTGCCTGGAAACAGACCGCATCGCCGACGTCACGCTGGAGCCGAATCCGCAGCTGAATACCGATTTCGTCAGCAGCTTCGACGTTATCCGCTCCCGTATTCTGGAGGCTAACAGCCCGCACGTGGATGCCGTTACCGGCGCCACCACCCAAAGCGAAGCGGTGAAAAAAGCCGTGTCCAAAGCGTTGGCCAAGTCTTGCAAGGCGGCGATTATGGCGGAAGGCGGCGATCCGGCCGAGGCGCAGCAGTATGACGTGGTGGTGATCGGCAGCGGCGGCGCTGGCCTGGCCGCAGCGATTCAGGCGTGTGATGACGGCGCCAAGGTGTTGATTGTCGAGAAGATGTCCAGTATCGGCGGTAATACTATCAAGGCATCCGTCGGTATGAACGCGGCAGGCACCCGCTTCCAGAAGATGCGCGGCATTGTTGACGACAAGCAGCGTTTCTACGAGGAGACCCTGAAAGGCGGTAAGGCAAAAAATAACCCTGATTTGCTGAAACGATTCGTCGAAGGCGCGCCGATGGCGATTGAATGGCTGGCGGAACATGGGATCGAACTGAACGACATTACCATTACCGGCGGGATGAGCGTGGATCGCACCCATCGCCCGGCGGATGGCTCGGCGGTCGGCGGCTTCCTGATCAGCGGACTGGTGAAAAACATCAACAAACGCAATATCGACGTGATGCTGGAGACGTCGGTCATCGATATCGTTCACGACGCCGGCGCGATTACCGGTGTACGGGTAATTAACGAGGACAATGAGCAACTGACCATCGCCACCAAGGGTGTGGTGGTCGCCACCGGCGGATTCAGCGCCAACCGTGAAATGGTGGTGAAATACCGCCCGGATCTGGACGGCTTTGTCACCACCAACCATAAAGGCGCGACCGGCAGCGGTATCGCGATTCTGGAGAAGGTGGGCGCCGATACCGTTGACCTGGGGGAAATTCAGATCCATCCGACCGTCGAGCAGAGCACGTCTTACCTGATTTCCGAATCCATTCGCGGCGGCGGCGCGATTCTGGTCAATCAACAAGGCCAGCGTTTCTTTAACGAAATGGAAACCCGCGACAAGGTGTCGGCATCGATCATCGCTTTGCCGGAGAAGTACGCCTATATCCTGTTTGATGAGCAGGTGAGAACCAAAAACAAGGCGGCGGACGAGTATTTATCCCGTGGGTTTGTGGTGAGCGCCGCTTCTCCACGCGAACTGGCCGACAAACTGGCGATGGACTTTCACGCTTTGTTGGCCACGCTGGAGCGCTATAACCTGTTTGTCGAAAAACAGCATGACGACGACTTCGGCCGCAAAACCGCGTTGCGTCACCCCATCAATCAGGGGCCGTTCTACGCTATCCGCATCGCGCCCGGCGTGCATCACACCATGGGCGGTGTGGTCATCAACACCGATACCGCGGTGCTGGACAACAAAAAACGGGTGATCCGCGGCGCTTTTGCTGCCGGTGAAGTGGTGGGCGGCATCCACGGCGGTAACCGTATCGGCGGCAATGCCGTTGCCGACATCATCGTTTTTGGTATTCAGGCGGGCCGTAACGCGGCATCCTACGTGCAGATGTAATTGATATATAACCAAAATAATTCGAGTTGCAGGAAGACGGCAACTGAGTGACAAATTCGTCGGGAACGAATTTGACCAGCCAACGGCTGGCCTCTGGTGAGAGGCAGGATGTCTCTCATTTCATCCCCGGGAGCTTACTCAAGTAAGTGACAGGGGTGAGCGACAAATCTGCCGGGAGCAGATTTGAACGCAGCTCGCTGCGGCCCGTAGGGCGAGGCCCAGGGAGGGGCCGAGTAATAAAGCCAACGCACCTGCAACTTGAAGTATGACGGGTATACAGATGTCATTAACGCCGGCCTGCGTCAGAGCCCACGTCTGACGCAGGCATCATTCACTTCTCTTTCGGGGGTATTCATTATGCCGCCAGACGATCGGGTTTATACCTATTCCACGGTTCTTATGGGTTCGCCGATTCTGCTGAAATTGTTTGAACCTAATCAGCCACTGGCTTTGCTGGTGTTTAAGCGGATTAAACAACTGGAAGATGAACTCACCGTTAATCGCGCTCACTCTGATGTGATGACTATCAATCAGGCGGCAGGGAAACACCCAGTTATCGTCAGTCAGCCGCTGTTTAATCTGATTAAGCGCGCCAAAGAGGTCAGCCTGCTGGAGGACAGTAGCTTTAATTTCACCATCGGGCCTGTAGTCAAACGCTGGCGAATCGGTTTTCACGGCCGCAGTGTGCCGCCTGCCGACGAACTGCAAGCGTTGCTGGCGCTGACCGACCCGCGTTGCGTTGTGCTCAACGCGCAGCAACGCTCGGTATGGCTGGAAAAAGCGGGGATGGAAATTGATTTAGGGGCGATAGCGAAAGGCTATATTGCTGATGTCATCAGGCAATTGTTGTACCAGCAGCACGTCTACCATGCGTTGATCAACCTGGGCGGCAATGTACTGGCGATTGGCAGGCCGCAGAACGGCGGCCAGACTGCCTGGTCGGTCGGATTGCAAAAACCGTTTGGTGACAATGGCGAACTCATCGGCATGATTCATGTAGCGAATAAGTCGGTGGTGACGTCCGGCATTTACGAGCGTTATTTCGAGTGTGATGGTCGTGTGTATCACCATATCCTCGACCCGAAAACCGGCTACCCGCTGGATAACGAATTACTCAGCGTGACCATCATTTCCGATGCCTCCATCGACGGGGACATTTACACCACCCTGATTTACGGTCTGGGCGTGGCAAAAGGTCTGGCTTACCTGTCCCTGCTACCGCACATCGAAGCCATTTTGGTGACTAAAGACCGGCGGGTGATGCTCTCCTCGCAGCGGCAGTATGATTTTACGCTGCTGGATACGGAGTATGAGAGGGTGGTGCTGTAACAGCGCGACGGGCTATGCCTCGTTCAGCAGCGCTTTTTTGGCTGCCGCGAGAAATTCATCCGATAGCGGATCGCCACAGGTGGCGCGTGACAGCATTAATGCGCCGACTAGCAAGGCAGTCTGGGTTAGCACCTGTTGCCTGCGCTGTTCGCCGTTTTCCTTGTCGGAAAGGGGCTCAAGTCTGTTCAGCATGTCTTTCACGCCATTGAGATACACTTCTCGTATCGGTTTTTCTTCACTTTCCCGAGCGACATCACTGGCTAACGCGGTGATTGCGCATCCGTCCTTGACGTCATCACGGTGTCTGGCAGACAAGTAGTATTCTACCAGTGTGTACAGGTTGTTTTGCCCCGGCTGTTGGCTGATCGCCCGCCACTGGATACAGGCGTCTTCAAACACCTTGCGGCTGGCGATAGCGACTAGCTCATCCTTGGAAGCAAAGTGTCCATAGAAGCCGCCGTGGGTTAATCCCGCTGCCGCCATCAAGTCATTCACACTGACGCCGTTCAGGCCACGTTCACGAAAGAGCTGCGAAGAAACGTGGATGATTTCTTCGCGGTTTCGCTCCATCTGCTGTTTTGATACACGGGCCATTGCTTTCTCCTCATCACCGGGCAGGCATCATCTTAGTGTATGAAAATAGCAGACTCAATAGATGATGCCTTTCATCAATAATGATCGAACGGCTCAGGCACGTGGCGGTCGTAGCGCGGCGATGCGCGCGGTGTCGCCACCCTGAGCGCGGGACAGACTGCCTGCTATTTGATCGTGCGGGGTTCCAAGCGAGACGGCGCTGGCGTTATCAAGGCGCGCCATCTGTTCATCACTTAGCGTCACCTCCAGTGCCGCCAGAGTATCATCCAACTGATTCAGGGTACGGGAGCCCAGAATAGGGATCAGACTGGTGCTGGAATAGGCCGCTTTCTGCCGCAGCCAGGCAATGGCAATGTGCAACGGTTGCCGCTGTTGTTCTTGTGACACGGCGATGACTTCATCCAGCAGCGCGGTATCCTGCTCGATGTGCACCAGCCTGCCGCCAAATCCCTGCAGGCGACCTTCACTGCTGTGGCGGTATTTTCCCGTCAACAGACCGCCGCCCAGCGGAGACCAAAGCGTTGCCGCCAGCCCCAGCGCTTCCGCCATCGGCAGCAGTTCCCGTTCGGCGGTGCGCTGTGCCAGGCTGTATTCCACCTGAATACCGGCAATACGCGACCAGCCACGCAGCTCCGCCATCGTATCCGCCCGGGCGATACGCCAGGCCGGGAAATTGGATAGCCCGGCATACTGGATTTTCCCCGCGCGGATCAGGTCATCAAAGGTGCGAACGATCTCTTCCAGCGGGGTTAATTGGTCGTCAAAATGTGCCCACAGTATATCAATACGGTCGGTTTTCAGTCGTTTAAGACTGTTTTCCACCGACGAAATCATGTTCTTACGGCTGTTGCCGGTTTGAGAGATGCCCGCGTCCGGCATCGCGCTTAGGGTGTATTTCGTCGCGACGACAAAGTGATCGCGCTCAGCGGCGATGAACTCGCCGATCATCTCCTCAGACTGGCCGAACTGATAGGCATCAGCCGTATCGATAAAGTTGCCGCCGGCATTGGCATAACGATCAAATACCTGCTTTGCCTCTTCTTTTTCCGAACCATAGCCCCAACGGGTACCAAAGTTGCCTGTGCCGAGCGCCAGCTCGGATACGCGTAAACCGGTGTTACGGCCAAACGTGGTGTAGTGCATGTTGCGAACCCTCACATTATAAATGTCGGTTGACATTTATAATATATGTCATACATCATCTATCCATGCAAGCATGAAGTTCATCATCTCTATCGCCCTGACAAAAGAGCAAACGTATGACAACGACTCCTTCGGTTCTCATTACCGACGCTTCATCCGGCATTGGTGCTGTCTATGCCGAGCGTTTCGCCAGCCGTGGCCATGATCTGGTGCTGGTTGCCCGCGATCATGTACGCATGGATGCCCTGGCAACCGATCTGCGCCAGAAGAATGGCATCACTGTCGATGTTCTGTCGGCTGATCTGACCCGATCCGACGATCTTGCTGCGGTGGCGGCGCGACTGCGCGAAGACAGTCGTATTGGCATCCTCGTGAATAACGCGGAGATGAATATCGGTGGGAATTTCATTGAACAGGCGACGGGCGATGTCGAGCGGTTGGTCACACTCAACACGACGGCGCTTGTCCGGCTTACCAGCGCGATTGCCCCACGGCTGGCGGAGGTTGGTGGGGGAGCCATCATCAATATTGGCTCAGTGGTCGGCATGGCTCCGGAGTTCGGGTTGACCGTTTATGGCGCGACCAAGGCATTCGTGCTGTTTCTGTCTCAGGGACTCAGTCTTGAGTTGGCTCCCAGAGGTGTCTACGTTCAGGCCGTGCTTCCTGACGTGACGTACACGGAGATTGGGGAGTGCTCAGGCACTGATATTAATACGCTTCCCGACGTGATGGCAGTAGAGGAACTGGTGGATACCGCACTGGTTGGTTTTGATCGCCGCGAACCGGTAACCATCCCGTCGCTCCACGAATTCGGGCAATGGGCGAGCTATCAACACGCCCGGCAAGCGATGCTGCCGGGGTTCGCACAGGCGCATTCTGCTGCACGTTATCGACTGATGCATACGCCTATCATGAATTGCGTCCACAGTGCGCCGATTTTATTTACTCAGAAAACAGACCGCCTAATGACGAATCAATAGACGAGGTATTTTATGACATCAAATGAGCCGATAGTGCCAGGTTTACTGGCGTTGGGTATCCGGCAGGGGTTGCCGCTTGATGTTTAGGAAATTCAGCGTACGACGGTTTATCCCTCGGATTCCGGTTTCTGGCTTTCTTGTCGATACGGCTGTTCTTCATTTTCACATTGTTTTTCTTTCTGTTATTCGTACCGATAAGCACGGGTTGGCATACCGTTAACGGTCATCATTCTGGAGATCAACACCTTATGAAAGCGTTCATTATCGATCGCTATGGCCGCAGAGGCGGCGGACGAATTGGCGAGATGCCTGAGCCGGAACTACGGGGCGATGACGTCTTGATTCAGGTTCATGCTGCCGGCGTCAATCTGCTTGATGCCAAAATCGGGAAAGGCGAATTCAGACTTGTTCTGCCTTATCGTTTACCGTTGGTGTTGGGAAATGATGTGGCCGGCGTCGTCGTTCGCGTCGGGCCGTCAGTAAAACGATTTAAGCCGGGCGATGAGGTCTACGCTCGGCCAGATCAGCAGCGTATCGGCACTTTTGCCGAATTTATCGCCGTCAAAGAGGATTCTCTGGCGCTGAAACCTGGCAACCTCAGTATGGAAGAAGCCGCTTCTCTGCCGCTGGTTAGCCTAACGGCCTGGCAAGTGTTGGTTGAAACCGCAAAGCTGAAGAAAGGGCAAAAGGTACTGATTCACGCCGGTTCCGGCGGTGTAGGCACCATCGCTATCCAGCTCGCTAAACATCTCGGTGCTTTCGTCGCTACCACGACCAGCACGAGTAATGTCGAATGGGTCAACGCGCTGGGGGCCGATGTCGTCATTGATTATCGGAAACAAGATTTTGAAACCGTACTACATGGATACGATGTGGTGCTGAACAGTTTGGGTAATGATGTGCTGGAAAAATCGCTACGGGTGTTAAAACCCGGCGGGCAGCTCATCTCGATATCCGGCCCGCCCACACCGGAATTTGCGGTAGAACAGGGGCTTTCATGGGGGCTGAAGCAGGTAATGCGCCTCTTGAGCCACCGTATCAGGAAGCGGGCGAAGCAGAAGGGAGTGAGCTACGCGTTTGTCTTTATGCGAGCCAACGGCAAGCAGCTTGACGACATTAGCGCTCTCATTGAGTCAGGCATCATCAGACCGGTGGTGGACCGGGTCTTTCCGTTTGCTGCTACCGCAGATGCGCTGTCTTACGTTGAAACGGGGCGGGCAAAAGGCAAGGTAGTCGTCAAATTAAGCTAGTGGTTGGCTGTTGGCGAAATGATCCTACCCACGTAATGTGGACACAGCCCTAAGCGAGGTTCTGATTTTCAAATTGTTCCGGGCTGAGACCGCCACAGGCACTGTGGCGACGCCAGCGATTGTCTATATAAGTAAACACCGTCGTCCGCAATCATTCCCGGCTGATAAAGCGTTCTCCGTGGATACACTCCACCTTCAGCGAATGAAAGAAGCTTTCCACACAGGCATTATCGTAGTAGCAGCCCTTTGCACTCATACTGCCATGCAGATTATTCCGTTTCAGCAGGCTCTGGTAATCCGCTGAGCAGTACTGGCCCCCACGGTCGGTGTGAACGATAACGTTTTTCGGTCGCTTACGACGCCATAGCGCTGTCACTCGCGACGACATCGACCAGCCAATCACGGCGCGTGACCACAGGTCAATGACCACCGCCAGATACACCCGGCCTTCGTCCGTGCGAAGATACGTGATGCCGCCTGCCCACTTCTGGTTCGGACCGCTGGCGCTGAAGTCCTGCTCCAGCAGGTTTTCCGATACCGGCAGGCCATGCCCACGGTAGCTGACCGGACTGAATTTACGGCTGACTTTCGCCCGCAACCCCTGACGACGCAGACTGGCCGCAATGGTTTTGATGTTGTACGCCGGCAGCGCCATAGCAAGACGCGGTGCACTATACCGCTGTTTTGCCTCAGCGAATGCCTTACGGACAGCCTCATCACAAGTGAGCCGGAACTGCTAACGCGGGGTTGTCTGGCAAGGATGAATACGCCAGGCATACCCGCCGCTGTGGGCAACCCGAAGCACCCGACACATGGCTTTGATGCTGAACTCAGCCTGATGCTCATCGATGAAGACAACCTTTATTTCAGGCGCTTCGCAAAGTATGTCGCGGCCTTTTGGAGGATGGCCAGTTCCTCTGCCTGCTCTGCCAGTTGCCGCTTCAGACGGGCATTTTCAACCGCCAGCTCGTTTTCGCGTTCAGACGAGGTTAGTTGTTGCTGTTGCCTGCTGCGCCAGTTGTAGAGCTGGGATTCATACAGGCCGAGTTCACGGGCGGCGGCAACACCGATGCGTTCAGCCAGTTTCAGGGCTTCATTGCGGAATTCAGGCGTGTACTGTTTACGGGACGCTTTACTGGTTGATGCGGGTTTTGTCATGAGTAATCACCTCTGGTTGAGAGTTTACTCACTTAGTTGCCTGTCCACTAATGCTGGGTAAGATCAAAAGGGTGTGCAGAACTGTAGGCTAGATTCTATCTGTTTGATTTAGCAGACTCTAATCATATGGAAAATGAGATATTAGATTAGGAGTGGTTTTAAAAATAGGGCGACAAAAATAGGACACTCGCCCCTGAATAACAAAAAAGCCACCCGCCAAGAGGTGGCTTAATCATATGATTTTAAAGCTAAAATTTGGTGGCCCCTGTTGGGTTTGAACCAACGACCAAACGGTTATAAAAACATAGTTTCCCTTCGGTTTATTTCATTTTAAATCAATGCCTTAATTGTTTTTTGTCAATTTTTTTCATTATGAAAGAACATAGAAAGCATATACGCCTCTATCTGTATGTTATTTCTAGTATCTTTTTGTTGATACTTTCTTATGATAAGTTGGCTGACTTAACATAATTGCTTCTGGCATTATTAGTAATTGCTTACTATGGGCCTCGAAAAAATATTTAACAGGTTTGTAACTGTGCTCTGCATAGACTAATAGCCAGAATGTTCTTTCGCGAGATGTATTGGCTAGGAAAATATTAATCAAATCCAATTTGAACTGTTCATTATCGAAGCTATCTATTATTTTTATTATTTGTTCTAATATTAAAATCTCTTCAAAATATTTAACTTTCATTTCATCAGTTATCATGTAAAAGTGAAAGAAAAAAGGTAATTTTTTTATTTTTCCATTATCATCACTTTCATTTGAATCAATGTGATTGTTATATCGTAATAAAGCGAGCTCTAGAAATTCACTTTCTGATTTTGTGGTATAAATCTGTGATTCTTCATCCCAGATATGGTATTTTTTATTATCAAGTTTGTTATTTAGAGCACTAACATATCTGATGAGTAATGATAATGCATACTCTTTTCTTCTTTTTTTGACTTCTTTTTTATAAAATTTCTTTTGTAATTCGAGTTGTTCTTTGTGATTTTCGGTCGTTGCACGAAGATTGGATTCAAGTAATTCATTGTTTTTATTGTTGTTTTTTATGGTAATGCTCAAGGTCATTATTAATCCAATAAGCATTAAACCAGAGAATATAATTCCGCCATTTCCTAAAATATAAGCGTTAAAGTCATCCCAATTGAATGTGTTATTGGGTAATGGTGAAGTATGGGACTTCAACATGTAGGTGATTACTGATATAAACAAAAAAATTAATAATGTAGTAATTATTACAGAAAAGATTGATTTTTTCATGATTAAGTTAATTCTCTAAAGGACTAAACCTAATTGCATCATCCAGATGTTCGGGAGAAAAACTGGCATAGCGCATCGTTATTTCAGTATTACCGAGAACTTTTAGTAATGTTAGCGTATTTCCTCCATTCATTATGAAATTTTGGCTAAAAGTGTGCCGAGAAATATAGGGAGGCTGCGCATGTTGACTCTCTATTTCAGTGTGTTGAATCATTTTTGGGGTAGGGAAATAGCAAGGAAATAATACTGAACCATGCACTTCTGGTAACCAGCCATACAATGGCTGGTTAGTCGGAATCGTAGTGTTTCCTTTGGTTTTCATCAAGGTATTCCGATAGTCCGGTATTACTGCTTGCCTCAACATTCTACTTGTCCTTTATTCTAAAATCTGTTGCCAGAGATACACGCCTAATCTCATACAGATTAAATAACTTCGCACATTACCACCCCACTTCAGCCATACCGTGTTGATTGTCGGGGAATGGCGAAACAGCATTCATAAACTGTCAAGTAACTACCACATGTATAGACGCTTATGGTTCGCGTTATCGTTTCGTGTAACGAAAGCCACAGTCGCTCTATCGGATCCAACCACGACGAATACGCTAGCAGGAATAACAACCGGAACGTCGTATTTTTTCCAGCCAGCGCCCCACGTTGCGGTTTTTATGGATGATGTAGTTATCCCACCACTAACGTGATGCTTTTCGCTCACCGGTACGTACACTGCAATACTTCTAACAACCGATAAATAAATCAGAACTATTGCTGCTGGCGTAGGGGATTTGTACCCCTCCCTGAATGCAGCGCGCCAGCCAAATCATGCTTCTGGTTATGCCCCGGCGTAGCTATGTATTTTAG
This sequence comes from Dickeya sp. ws52, assembly GCF_007210685.1. Taxonomy (NCBI): domain Bacteria; kingdom Pseudomonadati; phylum Pseudomonadota; class Gammaproteobacteria; order Enterobacterales; family Pectobacteriaceae; genus Dickeya; species Dickeya sp. ws52. Next base: position 115,346 of record NZ_SZVX01000012.1, on the reverse strand, counting down.
TTGCTCTCTCTGGGCATCCGGTCCCGTGCCGACTTCCGGGTTCAGGTCGATATCGGCTTCATACTGAGAAAACACGGGATGCTCTGTTTGCTCCTAAGTCAGCGCTCGCTTTTGCTTTGGGACACTGTGCACGTTTTACGAATCTGCTGGTCTGGTTTTCCCCGGAACTACAGCTGTTAACTGTAATTTATTTATCAATAACATACTGAACATCTCTCGTTGTGATTTCCGGCCTAAATGCGTCATTGTAATGGCTTGCCTGAGTCAGGACTATATTATCGAGGCAGGGTGTTGACCAGAAATACTGCGTTGTTACGTATTATATATGCCTACAGAATCCTGATGCGAGCGTTCTGGTAGAGAAATATCGGCACTAGTGCCAAAGGTTTTTAATGAATTTTCTATATTATCAGTATATTACTGATGGTCAACGCATTAGAACGGGATAAGAAATTTGTTGCATGCATTCTAATGTTGGGATGTGTCAATCAACAGGTAGCAGGTCAGCAACTGTTTAATTTGCTCATTCGCCCCTGTCATCCATCTGAGCATGTGCACCAACAGAAAACGAGTTATTGCTTACTCTGTAAAAAACGGCAGATGTAAATTTTTTACCAAGAGTTGTTTCAATATTAGTGCTGAGCAGAAATGTCATTTGGACTGACCCATGTCAGTAGACAAAGTCGGTTCTCATGACGGGGCTTGCTCGAAGGCTTCTGGGCCAGGTGACTGTGGTGCCGGGGTGGTTATATAACATTTCAATGTAATCGAATATATCAGCGCGGGCCAGCTCGTGGGTTTTATATACAAATGGTAACGCTGTGAGCGTTACAGGTGCGGGAAATGGCCTTTGTAGGTTGATAACACACGCGGGCATTGTGCTTATATACGTTTTCAAGAAGTGAATTGGCTATTTAATCAGTGGGGGGGTCAGCACTGCTTATTCTTACAGTCTCCAGGGTAGGAGGGCAGTGAGGCTATGAAGTGAGCATAAAACAGCCAATAACCACAGTGATTACCGCTGCAAAATATCCCCTGCATATCCCCGAAAAAATAAAGGAGTCGCGTTTTTAACGTAACTCCTTGTTTTATTTGGTGGCCCCTGTTGGGTTTGAACCAACGACCAAGCGATTATGAGTCGCCTGCTCTAACCACTGAGCTAAGGGGCCAAGCGGGGGTTAATTATAGGTAATCCGGCTAGTCGGGTCTATAGCCTGGCGACCGTATGGTCGTTTTGTATTCACTCTACAGTAGATTGTTATTATTAAGAATTCATGCGGGGTTTGGTGGGAGTCTGTAGGCATCGGCGCATGACCACACTGTGTAGGGTAACGCTTTTGCCTGGCGGACGTGAGAAGGCGGCGCTAATGTGGTTTAAATAAAAACCCCCAGTCGAAACCGGGGGTTGCATCATTTAAGTAATAAATCTTATCTATCAGTCATCCAGGAAACTGCGCAGTACTTCAGAGCGGCTCGGATGGCGCAATTTACGCAGTGCTTTCGCTTCGATCTGACGAATACGCTCACGGGTAACGTCGAACTGTTTGCCGACTTCTTCCAGTGTGTGGTCGGTATTCATGTCGATACCAAAACGCATACGCAGTACTTTGGCTTCACGGGCGGTCAGGCCAGCCAGTACGTCGTGGGTGGCGGAGCGCAGGCTTTCTGAAGTAGCGGAATCCAGCGGCAGCTCCAGCGTGGTATCTTCGATGAAATCACCCAGATGCGAATCTTCATCATCACCGATCGGGGTTTCCATCGAGATCGGCTCTTTGGCGATCTTCAAGACTTTACGGATCTTATCTTCCGGCATCAGCATACGCTCGGCCAGCTCTTCCGGCGTCGGCTCACGGCCCATTTCCTGCAGCATCTGGCGGGAAATACGATTGAGTTTGTTAATCGTCTCAATCATGTGCACCGGAATACGGATGGTGCGCGCCTGATCCGCGATAGAGCGGGTAATCGCCTGACGGATCCACCAGGTGGCATAGGTAGAAAATTTGTAACCCCGGCGGTATTCGAATTTGTCTACCGCCTTCATCAGGCCGATGTTGCCTTCCTGAATCAGATCGAGGAACTGTAGACCGCGGTTGGTGTATTTCTTGGCGATGGAAATCACCAGACGCAGGTTCGCTTCCACCATCTCTTTCTTGGCGCGGCGAGCTTTGGCCTCACCGATGGACATGCGGCGGTTGATATCCTTCACCTGCTCGATAGTCAGACCGGTTTCTTCTTCGATCTGCTGCAGTTTTTGCAGGCTACGATGTACGTCATCTTCAACTTCGCGCAGCTTTTCACACCAAGGTTTACCCATGGAAAGCGCCGCTTCGAACCACTTGCTGTTGGTTTCGTTGCCGGTAAACAACGTTACAAAGTTTTTCTTCGGCATTTTGCACAGTTCAACGCACAGCTTCATGATCTGGCGTTCCTGTGTACGCACGCGATCCATCATGGAACGCATGTTATTTACCAGCAGGTCGAACTGTTTGGGCACCAGACGGAACTGCTTGAATACCTCAGACAGTTTGTTGATTTCTTCGATCGCCGACGGGTGGCTACGGCCATGCGCCTTGATGCTGACGCGGGTCGCTTCGTACTGATCGCGCAGTTCGGTGAATTTCTGACGCGCCAGCTCCGGGTCGATGCTGTTGTCATCGTCGGTATCGTCTTCGTCTTCTTCGTTTTCGTCGTCGTCATCGTCGATGCCGTCATCGGCCAGTTCGGCGTTTTCAGGAGCGACATTCGGTGCCAAATCCTCTTCGGCGTTCGGATCGACAAAGCCTGTTATCAGATCGGACAGGCGGCTTTCTCCGGCTTCAACGCGATCGTATTGTTCCAACAGATAGGTGATCGCTTCCGGGTATTCGGCAACAGAGCACTGAACCTGATTGATACCGTCTTCGATTCGCTTGGCGATATCGATTTCCCCTTCACGGGTCAGCAGTTCGACGGTGCCCATTTCACGCATGTACATACGAACCGGATCGGTCGTACGGCCAATCTCAGATTCGACGCTGGATAATACCTGAGCCGCTGCTTCAGCAGCGTCTTCATCGGCAGTATTTTCAGCCAGCATGAGATCATCGGCATCCGGTGCTTCTTCCATCACCTGGATGCCCATGTCGTTAATCATCTGGATGATGTCTTCGATCTGATCGGAGTCGATGATATCTTCCGGCAGATGGTCATTGACCTCAGCATAGGTCAGGTAGCCTTGCTCCTTACCACGGGTGACAAGTAGCTTGAGCTGTGACTGCGGGTTTTGCTCCATAAGACGGTATCCACACTTCAGAATATTGGGGTTGGTGTCGGTCAGCGTAAATCGCTAACAATAACATTAGGGGTATTTTTCTTATCGCCGCAGCCCCTGTAGCGGCACGCTGTAGGGCTCAACCCTACTGTTTATCGGCAATTAAGCCGCAGGAAATCAGTTTTTTCGTGTCAGCGCCAGTTGCAGCGACCACAACTCTTTGCGCTCATTCATGCTCAGCCCATGTGTTCTTTCACGAGCAATGAGTGTATCCATCCGTTGCTGTAGCAACTGGTCATAGAGCTCTGCCAGGCTGATGCGAAATTTTTCTTCGAGCTCTTCTTCTTCAATCATATGGTCCCAGGCGGCCAGGGTTTCAAGCTGCTTGCGATATTTACTTTCGCGATATTTCTCCAGCAGCAGTCCCATGTTCATGCCTGGGCTTTCATTGCAGGTTTTTACCAGCGTTAAAAAAAGCTCCAGCCCTGCAATTTTGTTCTCTTCCACACCGTCCAGCGCCAGCTCCGGCACCTCGGCGGATAGCCTCGGATTTTGTACTAAAAGTCCTATCAGTATACGCATAGTTGTGACTTTTAGCCGCGGCGGCTGGTAATGCGATGTTTGTTCCGCTGTCTTCGGTAACAAACGATCCAACTGGCTGTCATCCAACAGCCCCAGCTTATGGCCGAGTTGTTGACGTAAGTATAAGCGCAACGTTTCGCCCGGGACTTGACCAATAAGGGGTAACGCCAGCGTGCTCAGCTTGGTGCGCCCATCCGGGGTACTCATATCTACCTGTTGTAACAGCGAATCGAATAAAAAGGCTGATAACGGCATCGCCTGCTCGATTCGTTGCTCGAAAGCCGCTTTACCTTCCTGACGAACCAGCGTATCCGGGTCTTCGCCATCAGGCAGGAACATAAAACGCAGTTGCCTGCCGTCATCAAGATAGGGTAGCGCGGTTTCCAGCGCGCGCCAGGCCGCATCACGTCCGGCACGGTCACCGTCGTAACAGCACACCACCTGATCGGTGGCGCGGAACAGCAACTGAATATGATCCGCTGTTGTTGATGTTCCCAGCGATGCGACAGCGTAATTGATGCCGAACTGAGCCAGCGCCACCACATCCATATACCCTTCGACTACCAGCAGTCGCTTCAATTCCGGATTTTTCTGTTGCGCTTCGTACAGGCCGTATAATTGCCGACCTTTATGAAAAATCTCGGTTTCCGGCGAGTTCAGGTACTTTGGGGTGCCGTCACCCATGACCCGGCCACCGAACGCAATCACCCGCCCGCGCTTATCGCGGATGGGGAACATGACCCGGTCGCGAAAACGATCATAGGTACGACCATTCTCATTCGTCACCAACATGCCGGCATCGGTCAGCGTGGTTTGGTTTTCGCTGCTGCGACCGAAACGCTTTAATACATTATCCCACCCAGGCAATGTACATCCGATAGCGAACTGTTGGATGATTTCATCACTCAGACCACGTCTGGCCAGATACTCTCTGGCAGGAGCGCCTGCGGGTTGCTTCAAGGTATGTTGGTAAAAAGCGCTTAATTGTTCCATCAGCTCGTATAAACTTTGCCGCTGGTGGCGTTCGAGCTGAGTCGGACCGGTGCCGGCTTCGTAAGGAACATCCAGTCCGTGCATTGCAGCCAGTTCTTCAATGCTCTCAACGAATTCCAGACGATCATAATTCATCAGGAAATCAATTGCGTTGCCGTGGGCGCCGCAACCAAAGCAATGGTAAAACTGCTTGTCACCGTTAACGGTGAACGAAGGGGTCTTCTCGTGGTGGAACGGGCAACACGCGTGGTAATTTTTGCCCTGCTTTTTTAATTTTACGCGCGCATCGATCAGGTCAACGATGTCGGTACGGGCTAGCAGGTCATTAATAAATACGCGGGGAATACGTCCAGCCATAAGCCCCTTATCTATATACGTTTATAAACGACAATAAGCCGCGCATTCCTTTCGGAAATGCACGGCCTTCGTATGCAACTGCTAAGTCTGCGGATTAATCACGCGGTGGAGGATAACCCCCAAAAAATTAATACAGACGAGTGCGGCGTGCGTTTTCTCGAGCCAGCTTCTTCGCGTGACGTTTCACTGCGGAAGCTTTAGCGCGCTTACGTTCGGTAGTCGGTTTTTCATAGAACTCACGACGACGAACTTCAGCCAAAACACCTGCTTTTTCGCAGGAACGCTTGAAACGACGCAGAGCGACGTCGAACGGCTCGTTTTCACGTACTTTAATTACCGGCATGTGCCTCTCACCTCAGTAAATTCGGTTTGTCGCTGGCCTTGTGCCAGCCTTTTCAAAATGGTGCGGAATTCTACTGCAACCGGGGCGCCTTTGTAAAGTCCATCAGCGATCATAAAACGTGCGATGCGGGGCCGCTCGTCTGCGGGCGAGCTTATGGTAGACTGTGCTCCGCCTGAATCAAGCGGCTGGGCAGGCCGCGGTAAGTCAATGTAACCGAGAGTGAAAACAGCAATGCGCGTATTGGGTATTGAAACATCCTGTGATGAAACCGGGATCGCGATTTATGACACGCAGGCCGGGCTGCTGGCGAATCAGCTTTACAGCCAGGTGAAACTACATGCTGATTATGGCGGCGTGGTGCCAGAACTGGCGTCCCGCGATCATGTTCGCAAGACCGTGCCGTTGATTCAGGCGGCGTTAAAAGAGGCCGGCTTGCAGCAAGGGGATATTGACGGGATCGCCTACACGGCGGGGCCTGGGCTGGTAGGGGCATTACTGGTTGGTGCTACGGTCGGGCGTTCGCTGGCGTTTGCCTGGAATGTGCCGGCCATACCGGTTCATCATATGGAAGGTCATCTGTTAGCGCCGATGCTGGAAGATAATCCGCCTGCTTTCCCGTTCGTCGCATTACTGGTATCCGGTGGCCATACGCAGTTGATCAGCGTTACCGGGATTGGTCAATACCGATTGCTGGGGGAATCCATTGATGATGCCGCCGGTGAGGCGTTTGATAAAACCGCTAAATTGCTGGGACTGGATTACCCTGGGGGGCCATTGCTATCGAGAATGGCCCAGAATGGTCGCCCCGACCGTTTTGTCTTTCCTCGACCGATGACCGATCGACCGGGGCTGGATTTTAGTTTCTCAGGGCTGAAGACGTTTGCAGCCAATACTATTCGTGAAAATGGCAACGATGCGCAGACTCAGGCGGATATTGCGCGAGCGTTTGAAGATGCCGTGGTCGATACGCTGGCCATCAAATGTCGACGTGCGTTGGACGAAACTGGTTTTAGCCGGTTGGTCATGGCCGGCGGTGTGAGCGCCAACCGGACATTGCGCCACCGGCTGGCGGAGATCATGGCAAAACGAGGCGGCGAGGTGTTCTATGCGCGTCCTGAGTTCTGCACCGATAATGGCGCGATGATTGCGTATGCAGGGGCGGTTCGGTTTAGCCAAGGGGTTACAGAGGCGCTCGGTATCACCGTGCGGCCACGCTGGCCGCTGGCCGAGTTGCCCGCATTATGATGCGTTGACTCTGTTCCATTTCGCCCCGAATGCTCTCGGGGCGCAAGTCAGATCAGAGTTCCTGTTCAAATAATACCAGTATGGCTTCATACAATTGCTTGACGCTGAACCCCCTCGCTGGTGTGGTAAAAATCGTATCATCACCGGCGATGGTGCCGAGAATGCCTTCCGATTTACCCAGCGAGTCCAACAGGCGTGCGATCAATTGCGCCGCACCGGGGCTGGTATGAATAACGACCACGGCATCGTTGTAGTCTACGTCCAGCACCAGATTTTTTAGCGGGCTGGTAGTCGTGGGGACGCCTAACTCCGCCGGCAGGCAATACACCATTTCCATTTTCGCGTTGCGGGTGCGTACTGCGCCAAACTTGGTCAACATACGGGATACTTTGGACTGGTTGATGTTGTCAAAACCATCATCCTGCAACGCTTGCACAATTTCGCTCTGAGAACTGAACTTCTCTTCTTTTAACAGCGCTTTGAACGCCTTAACCAGGTCTTCTTGTTTAGTGGAGTTACGCATTCTGCACCGTATTCGGGAAAAGTGAAATATACCTGGATTATGCATTTAAATGAATTTTTATGCAATATGGGCGCGTATAAAACCGAATTATTGGCTTCATGCATCAGACAAAAAATTTGTGGCGGCAATACTTTATCGGGGTATTGAAAAGTGTGTCCTTCATCACATAAAAGTAAAATAAATGTTATCAAAATGATGTTGTTTGGAGGCTGCTTGCAGGTGTAATGTAACATACCCGTTAATCAGTCGTGGGCTTATATCGGGGCACGCCACAATCGCCTGTTACTTTAATTATCTTTCAGATATCAGGCAGATTGTTAGTTTATTATTAATTACATAGTGCGTTATCGCAGCGGACCTATGTAGTGCCCTTCTGAAAGCAGGTTTGGTGCCTGGCTTATCTCGCGAGCAAAAACGTTTTTAACTAAACGAATCCACGGTAATTTTACTTAACATAATAAGGAGTTTAGGATGAAAGTTGCAGTTCTCGGAGCCGCAGGTGGTATTGGTCAAGCCCTTGCTCTTCTCCTCAAAACCCAGCTTCCTTCAGGTTCAGAGCTCTCTCTTTATGATATCGCTCCCGTTACACCGGGTGTAGCTGTCGACTTGAGCCACATTCCTACCGACGTGAAAATCAAAGGTTTTAGTGGCGAAGATGCAACTCCAGCTCTGGAAGGTGCGGATATTGTGTTGATGTCTGCCGGTGTTGCCCGTAAGCCGGGTATGGACCGTTCCGATTTGTTTAACGTTAACGCGGGCATTGTGCGTAATCTGGTTTCTCAGATTGCCAGTACCTGTCCTAAAGCTTGTATCGGTATTATCACCAACCCGGTCAATACCACGGTAGCGATTGCCGCCGAAGTGCTGAAACAGGCTGGGGTCTATGACAAAAACAAATTGTTTGGCGTGACGACGCTGGACATTATCCGCTCGAATACCTTTGTTGCTGAACTGAAAGGTAAGCAGCCGCAGGAGATCGAAGTGCCGGTTATTGGCGGCCACTCTGGCGTTACTATTCTGCCGTTGTTGTCCCGGATTCCGGGTGTGAGCTTCACTGAACAAGAAGTCGCAGACCTGACCAAACGTATTCAAAACGCAGGTACTGAGGTTGTGGAGGCGAAAGCCGGTGGCGGGTCAGCAACCCTTTCCATGGGGCAGGCGGCCGCACGTTTTGGCTTGTCGCTGGTTCGTGCTCTGCAGGGCGAAAGCGGTGTGGTTGAGTGTGCTTATGTTGAAGGCGATGGTAAACATGCCCGCTTCTTTGCACAGCCGCTGCTGCTGGGTAAAAACGGTATCGCCGAGCATAAAGATATTGGTGCGTTGAGCGCGTTTGAACAGCAGGCTCTGGTGAGCATGTTGGATACCCTGAAACAGGATATTGCGCTGGGCGAAGAGTTCGTTAACAAGAAATAATCACTATTGTGTAATAACACACTGTAGGTGAGGCCGGAGTTTATTCTCCGGCCTTTTTTTCGGAAGTATTATTCGGGTTGCGAATCAGAGGGTGGCCGAATCAGTCGTTTGCGATCGAGTAATTCTTGTGTTTCCGGATCGTAATAGCGGCTGGGCCAGATTTCCGATGGATGAATGCCTAGAGCGTCGGCGATTAACCACTCTCCCTTTGGCCATGGGCGTGATAAGGCATTGGCCAGCGTGGAAGAGCTCAACCCGGCACGGCGCGATACGGCAGCAAGCGTTGTCCCTTTCTTTCTCAATGCCGCGATAATATCAGCGGAATGCCAGTCATTTTTCCTTGAATTCATAATCCTTCCCTTATTGCTATTAAGACGACAGCGTATTAATGGTATAACTAACGGCTCATGGTGAATGGTTTCGCTAACCACAAGCCATTATTTGGAAATAATATAGCACCATATTCCTTAATATTTCCAAATTAATTTCCAAATGGATCTGAATAGGTAACGAGTATCACTATCGGGATGAAAAGGACATGAAAAAAGAGTGGTTTGCGACCAGCGAATTGGTTGGTATTGGCGGACTCCCTAAATCACGGCAAGGATTGAATAAGCGAGCCCGAGAAGATGGTTGGGAAAAGCGTCGCCGTAAAGGTGTACAAGGAAGGGGGGTAGAATATTCTATCCATAGCTTGCCTCAGTCTGTTCAGCAAACACTGCTGATGCAGGAAACGTCAGGTGAATATTCGGCAAAGCCGTCAGACATGTTGTCAGTCTGGATCCAGATTTACCATCAGTTATCTGTTCCTGAACGGGAAAAACTGATTGCGTATATCATGCGCGAAGGCGTGTCTTCCACGTTGAAGCAACTGGGTCTTGCCAATCCGGCAAGCGTGACTTTGATAAAAGATTTTTCTGATTAATTACCCCAGGCCATTCCCGATTGTCTTTTTGTGGAATGGCTTTCCTCTTTTTCTCCGTCAGATTTCTTCCTGTAAGGCTTTCCTGCGCCTAATTAATTCGGCTTTTAACACTATTGCGTTAGTGGTTTGAATAAAATTAGTCTATTATGTGGAAACGTAATCGATGTTTTTGTCATCTGATTATGTATTCGTATCAGGAAAGAGATGAAAGGGAGAATGATGATGGAAAAGACCTGGTTTACAACCAATGAATTGTTAGGGGTGGCAGGGTTGCCGAAATCTCGTCAGGGGCTGAATAAAAAGGCCAAGGATCATGGCTGGGAAAGGCGACGTCGCAAAGGTGTTCAGGGTAAAGGCGTTGAGTACGCTATCTGGAGCCTGCCGGAAGAAGTAAAAACGACGCTGATGCGGGAAACATCTCCCGATTATGCTGTGGTCACCCCGACAAATGTTCAGGAGAGCACCTGGATACAGATTTATCACCAGCTTTCGGTGGAAGAACGCACCCGGCTGATTGGGCATATTCTGCGTGAAGGTGCGATGGGTATGCTGGCCCGTCTGGAAAACGGGCCGCGGGAATATAAAAATCAGGACTACGGTATTAAAGAAGAGTGACTTAGAAGTCGCGCTGCACCGCGAGATGAGCCAACCCCTCCAGCGCGGTGCGGAAATCGCTGGCCGGCAGGCACTGAATGGCGGTGATGGCTTTATCGGCTTCTTCCTCGGCTCTCTGTCGTGTATAGACAAGGGAGCCGCAGGACTGCATGGCAGCCAACACCGGTTCCAGCAAGTGCCGGCCGTTACCCTGTTCAATCGCCTGACGGATCATGATGCGCTGTTCTTCGTTGCCGTGGTGCATGGCATGTAGCAATGGTAACGTGGGTTTGCCTTCGTTCAAGTCATCCCCGGTATTTTTACCCAGCGTTTTGCCGTCGGCGCTGTAGTCGAGCAAATCGTCAATCAGTTGGAAAGCGGTACCGAGATAACGACCGTACTCCTGCAGTGCCAGTTCTTGCTCGCTGCTGGCATCCGACAGAATGGCTGAAGCCTGTGCCGCCGCTTCGAATAAACGGGCCGTTTTGCTGTAAATCACCCGCATGTAACTGTCTTCGGTAATGTCCGGATCGTTGCAGTTCATGAGCTGGAGCACTTCGCCTTCCGCGATAACGTTAACGGCGTCAGACATAACGGACATAACGCGCAGCGAAGCCAGGCTGGTCATCATCTGAAAGGCGCGGGTATAAATAAAGTCGCCGACCAACACGCTGGCGGCATTGCCGAAAGCGGCATTCGCCGTGGCTTTTCCCCGGCGCATGTCGCTTTCGTCGACGACATCGTCGTGAAGGAGCGTGGCGGTGTGGATAAATTCAATCAGCGCGGCAACGGTAATGTGTTTGTCACCCTGGTAGCTCAGCGCTCTGGCGGCCAATACCGCGATCATCGGGCGAATACGCTTGCCGCCGCCGCCGATGATGTAATTTCCCAACTGATTGATCAGGACAACATCGGAGTTGAGCTGATCCAGTATGGTCTGGTTGACGGCGGCCATATCCTGTGCGCTTAACGCTGTGATTTGCTCTAAGTTCATTGTTTCTGCCAGCTGATTGCTTCTGTTTCTGCCGTAAAAATACTGATGGTGTCGGCACGGAAAAGGGAACGTTAGGCCTGATTGTACTTGAAAAACGGCGTAGATAAACGGCAGTTCATAGGTTGTATCCTTTTTCTTCACATTGATTGATTCTGCGCTTGTCATCAGTAGGTTTTTTGCGTAGAATTCGCGCCCTATTGTGAATATTTATAGCGCGCTTCACATCATTCAAAGAAGCACGCGGAAAGCGGAGTTTTATATGTACGCAGTTTTCCAAAGTGGTGGTAAACAACACCGAGTAAGCGAAGGCCAGACCGTTCGCTTGGAAAAGCTGGACATCGCAACCGGTGAAGCTGTTGAGTTTGACCAGGTTCTGATGGTTGCCAATGGTGAAGATGTCAAAATCGGCGTTCCTTTCGTCGAAGGCGGCAAAATCAAGGCTGAAGTTGTTGCTCACGGCCGTGGCGAGAAAGTTAAAATCGTTAAGTTTCGTCGCCGTAAACACTACCGTAAGCAGGCTGGCCACCGTCAGTGGTTCACTGACGTGAAAATCACCGGCATCAGCGCTTAAGTTTTAGGAGAGCGGATTAATGGCACACAAAAAAGCTGGCGGTTCTACTCGTAACGGCCGTGACTCAGAAAGTAAACGTCTTGGTGTAAAACGCTTTGGCGGTGAATCGGTTCTGGCTGGCAGCATCATCGTTCGTCAGCGTGGCACCAAATTCCACGCAGGCAGCAACGTAGGTTGCGGTAAAGACCACACCCTGTTTGCACTGTCTGACGGTAAAGTTAAATTCGAAGTAAAAGGCCCGAACAACCGTAAATATATCAGCATCGTCGCTGAGTAATTTTTCGGTATCAGGTTGAATCATAAAGCCCTGCAACTTGTTGCGGGGCTTTTTACATTTAGACTGCACGATAAAAATCAATAAAAAGAACGGGTGAAGGGATGAAACAGAATGCTGGCATCGGGTTTTGTCTGGCGCTGACCACCGCCATATGCTGGGGAGCGCTGCCAATCGCGATGAAACAGGTTCTGGTAGCGATGGAGCCTTATACCATCGTCTGGTATCGCTTTTTGATCGCGTCCGCCGGGTTGGGCATTTTTTTGTACAGCAAAGGCGCGCTGCCAAAGCCAAAGATGTTCGATCACCAGCGTTGGTGGATCCTGTTGCTGGTAGCGACCGGTGGGTTATTGGGTAATTTCGTGCTGTTCAGTTCCTCGTTACAATACCTTAGTCCTACGGCGTCACAGGTAATCGGGCAGTTGTCGACGGTAGGGTTGATGGTTGCCAGTGTCGTTATTCTCAAAGAGAAGATGCGACTCAATCAGGTAATCGGTGCCGTAGTGCTTATCTGTGGGTTATTGATGTTTTTCAATAGCAGCCTGGTAGAGCTTTTTACTCGTCTGACGGATTACACCTTCGGGATTTTGCTGGGTGTGGCGGCATCCACCGTATGGGTGGCTTATGGCGTAGCACAAAAGGTATTGTTGCGCCGACTCACCTCACAACAATTACTGTTTCTGTTATACACGCTTTGCGTGTTGTTTATTACGCCGCTGGCTAAACCTGAGGTCGTGTTTCAACTGACCGGCTGGCAGTTGGCCTGTTTGCTGTTTTGCGGTGCGAATACGCTGGTTGGCTACGGCGCATTGGCGGAAGCGATGGCCCGCTGGCAAGCTGCGCAGGTGAGTACCATTATTACGCTGACGCCGTTGTTTACGCTGTTCTTCTCTGATTTGCTGTCATTAGCCTGGCCATCGCTATTTGCTGCACCATCGCTGAATTTATTGGGATATGCCGGGTCCTTCATAGTCGTAGCGGGGGCGATGTTTGCTGCGATTGGACATCGATTAATCGCAGCAAAACGCAGCAAATATCCACAGGTATAAAACAGCAGACGCCAGGTATGGTTGGAAGGCGGGGAAAAGCACAGAGAGGGCCTGATTATTTTTAATACAGGTGAAATCCTTTCGCCAAGCAGGTACAATCAGCGCCCTTTTATCGAAACGGTTCTGATGCGTCGGTTTTTCAGTGGCAGGTGACATACTGTGGTTATCTGTCATCAATCCAATTCGTTGAGCCAAAGAGAACCAATAAATTATTCAAACGCGTCGGTCATTCTCTATTGGTTTTTTGCGGAGATAGTTCATGAAGTTTGTAGATGAAGCCACCATTCTGGTTGTGGCGGGTGACGGTGGCAACGGCTGTGTCAGCTTCCGTCGTGAAAAATATATTCCCAACGGTGGGCCTGATGGTGGCGACGGCGGCGATGGTGGTGATGTCTACCTGCTGGCGGATGAAAACCTCAATACCCTGATTGACTATCGTTTTGAGAAAAGCTTCCGTGCCGAACGTGGGCAGAATGGTCAAAGTCGTGATTGCACCGGCAAACGCGGTAAAGATATCACCATTAAAGTGCCGGTCGGTACGCGTATACTGGATAAAAGCACCGGCGAAGTGCTGGGTGATATGACCCGTAATCAGCAGAAACTGATGGTCGCTAAAGGCGGATGGCACGGGTTGGGTAATACCCGTTTCAAATCCTCTGTGAATCGTGCGCCGCGGCAGAAAACCAACGGTACGCCGGGCGAAGAACGCGAGTTGCTGCTGGAGTTGCTGCTGCTGGCGGATGTAGGCATGTTAGGGTTGCCGAATGCCGGGAAATCGACCTTTATCCGCGCGGTATCCGCAGCTAAGCCGAAGGTAGCGGATTATCCGTTTACTACGCTGGTGCCGAGCCTGGGCGTCGTACGTATGGACAGCGAGAAAAGCTTTGTCGTGGCGGACATTCCAGGATTGATTGAAGGCGCATCCGAAGGTGCAGGGCTCGGGATCCGTTTCCTGAAACATCTGGAACGTTGTCGCGTGCTGCTGCACCTGATCGATCTGGCGCCGATCGATGAATCCGATCCGATCGAAAACGCCAAAGTGATCGTCAATGAATTGCAGCAATACAGCGCGTCTCTGGCGGAGAAACCTCGCTGGCTGGTATTCAACAAAGTCGACCTGCTGGAGAAAGGCGAGGCTGAAAAACGTGCGAAGGCAATTGCCGCCGCGCTGGGTTGGGAAGGCAAATATTATCTAATTTCGGCAGCCAACCGTGAAGGGGTGAACGCCCTGTGCTGGGATGTCATGAATTTCCTCAATACTCAGCCGAAAGCGTTGGCCGAAGTAGAGAACAAAGCGCCTGAAAAAGTGGACTTTATGTGGGATGACTACCACCGGGAGCAGTTGGAAGCCGTACAGGCCGAAGCCGAAGAAGAGTGGGATGACGATTGGGATGAAGATGACGACGAAGGCGTCGAAATTGTTTATCAGCGTTGATCTTGCATCGGTTATCCGGCCGATAGTCGAAAAGTTTGCTTGTTAGTTGTACATGTTTCCCTTATCTGCTTTGGCAGATAAGGGATTTTTTTATTGTCCGATTAGTTGTTCTGGTAGATATCTTTGTAAACACGGCTTTCAAAACGGACTAACGGAATTCGCCGTTCCTTTTGATCTTCCGGCGGCACGGCGTAGCCGGAAAGATATTGCACGAAAGCCATGCGCTGACCACTGGCGGTAGTGATGAATCCAGCCAGATTATACACTCCTTGTAACGCACCGGTTTTGGCTGAGACCTTGCCATCCAGTCCTGCTTCGTGCAGGCCTGCACGATAGCGTAAGGTGCCGTCATAGCCAGCCAGCGGCAACATCTTTATGTAATTCAATTCATTATCGTGTTGGGCAATGTATTGCAGAACCTGCATCATGGTTGCGGGAGCGATCAAGTTGTGCCTGGACAGCCCAGAGCCATCAACAATGATGGTGTTGCCCAGATCGATTCCCGCTTTCTGACGCAGGATTTGGCGTACGGCATCAGCACCGGCGCGCCAGGTGCCGGGAACCTTGAAACGCTCATGTCCGATGGTGCGGAAAACGGTATCGGCAATCATGTTGTCCGATTTCTTTAGCATGGTGGTCAACAGTTCATGCAGCGGCTCCGATTCGGTTTGCGCCAGTACCGTGCCGGAGGTGCTCGGTAATGACTGGCGCCGTAGGCTGCCGGCGATTCGGATATCCGCCTGTTGCAATTCGTCTTTTACGATGGCTCCGGCATAGCTGGCACCATCCTGAATGGCAAACGCCAGGGGCAGCGGTTCAGCCCGTTGCGTCAGGCAACCGGTGACGGTGAAACGGCTGAGTTCACCGGGCACGACGTCCAGTTCGCAATATTGGGCGTCAGGCGAGCCTTTCGGCAACGTACGGACTTCGCTGAACATGTGTACCGGATAATAGGACGCTACACGAATGAAGGCGTTGTCACCGGCTTTAGGCGCACTATAGAGCGAAATGGAAAAACAGTTTTTATCGACAATCGCGGCGGCGGGCGGTGCGCTGAAACACTGAGTCATATCGTTCCAGGGCCAACCGGGTGCTTTGTCATGACTGGCGAATACGGAGGTATCTATCAGGATGTCACCGCTGATTTCTCGGATTCCTCGCTTTTTCAGTTCCTGTACCATGTTACGCAACTGCTGGCGTTTCAGCGAGGGATCGCCGCTGAAACGTATCGCCAGGTTACCGCGTAATACCCCGCCGGCGATGCTTCCGTTGCTTTCCATCGTCGTAATAAAGCGGTAATTCGGCCCCAATTGCAGCAATGCTGCCAGGGCCGTGATGACTTTCTGCGTACTGGCAGGGAGCGCCATTTGTTGGCTGTGGTAATCAACTGTTGGAGTAGACGCGCCGATTTTTTGCACCACTAGTGCCAGATTGGCTCCATCTGGTAGATATTTGGTGTACTCATCAATCGGGGCGGCGTTGGCGTGTAAGGCAACTGCACAGGCAAAACCGGTCAGAGTCGATAAAAAACGCATAATCTCAATTAAGTACAGGGTAACGTGGTGGTCATACTACGGCGCATCAAGGGATAAAGTAAACGATGACCCTGTTGGAACTCTGGGGTAAAATGCGTATCAAAATGCAAAAACGCGTCTGGCCTGGAAGTGATGTTCCGGGCGAGGCAGTTTTTGTTTAAATTGTCAGGTGCACTGGCATGGAAACATTCCGTCGCAGGTGATTTTATCGCGTCAGGATGACGGTAACGTGAGCCGTACGGATTTTTTTAGAGGTAGTGACGATATGAAACAATTTCCGATGACGTTGCGTGGTGCTGAAAAGTTACGCGAAGAGCTGGACTTCCTGAAGTCGGTGCGTCGGCCTGAAATTATCGCTGCGATCGCTGAGGCGCGTGAACATGGCGATTTGAAGGAAAACGCGGAATACCATGCGGCCCGTGAGCAGCAAGGGTTCTGTGAAGGCCGGATTCAGGAAATTGAGGCCAAGCTGTCTAATGCTCAGGTCATCGATGTCACCAAAATGGCGGCCAATGGTCGAGTGATCTTTGGTGCGACGGTGACGGTCATGAACCTGGATACGGAAGAAGAGCAAACTTACCGTATCGTGGGTGACGATGAGGCTGACTTCAAGCAGAACCTGATTTCTGTTAATTCGCCGATTGCCCGTGGTTTGATCGGGAAAGAGGAAGATGACGTCGTTACGATCAGTACGCCGGGAGGCGTGGTCGAGTACGAAATTCTGAAGGTTGTATACCTCTGATCTCCGTGAGCAATCTGGATTGTAAAGAAAGGAAAAAGGCCGATATCGGCCTTTTTTCTCACCAGCGGGTCATGGAACCTTGCTGTGAAACAAGGTAACCTGAACTGAAAATGTTAACGAGGCAACACAATCTTGCGTTCTTTTGACGCACGATAGAGCACCAGAGTGTGGCCGATCACCTGAACGTTGCTGGCGCCGGTTTCGCGCAGAATGGCATCGACAATCAACCCTTTGGTTTCGCGATCTTCAGTGGCGATTTTCACCTTGATGAGTTCGTGATGTTCCAGAGCTTGTTCGATTTCAGCCAGCACACCTTCAGTGAGGCCGTTGTTGCCCAGCATGACGACGGGTTTTAACGGATGGGCCAGGCCTTTCAGGTGCTGTTTTTGTTTGTTACTCAGATTCATTGTCTTTTTTGCTTAGGTTAGGATTGAAAGCGGACCATTCTACCGCCATCTCATGATTATAACCAATCCGGCTATACTGATTGGCTGTCGTCGAGATGTGTTGTCCGTCGTGGGCATCTTAATTAACAGTAGTTAGAAAAAATCATAGTTGGAAAATCGATGGCTAACAAAAAGCGTTCTGCAAGTTCCAGTCGCTGGTTGCAGGAACACTTTAGCGATAAATATGTACAGCAGGCGCAGAAAAAAGGGCTTCGCTCGCGCGCTTGGTTTAAACTTGATGAGATACAGCAGACGGATAAGCTGTTCAAGCCCGGCATGACGGTGGTGGATCTGGGGGCGGCGCCTGGCGGGTGGTCTCAGTATGTCGTCAGCCAGATTGGTGGAAAAGGCCGCATTATCGCGTGCGATATTTTACCGATGGATCCTATTGTCGGAGTCGATTTCCTTCAAGGGGATTTTCGTGATGAATTAGTGCTCAAAGCCCTGTTGGAACGGGTTGGAGACGACAAGGTTCAGGTGGTTATGTCCGACATGGCCCCGAACATGAGCGGTACGCCGGCGGTGGATATTCCCCGTGCCATGTATCTGGTCGAACTTGCACTGGAGATGTGTCGGGATATATTAGCGCCGGGTGGCAGTTTCGTAGTGAAAGTATTTCAGGGAGTGGGCTTCGATGAGTATCTGCGCGAGATTCGCTCCTTGTTTACGACGGTAAAGATTCGTAAGCCAGATGCCTCGCGAGCCCGGTCCCGTGAGGTGTACATTGTAGCGACAGGTCGCAAACTGTAGTACCCTGACGCTATTTTTTAACACAGTTGTAATATGAGGTTAATCCCTTGAGTGACATGGCGAAAAACCTGATTCTCTGGTTGGTCATCGCAGTCGTGTTGATGTCCGTATTCCAGAGCTTTGGGCCCAGCGAGTCGAATGGCCGTAGGGTGGATTATTCAACCTTTTTGACTGAAGTGAATCAGGATCAGGTCCGTGAGGCGCGCATCAACGGGCGCGAGATCAATGTTGTCAAAAAAGACAGCAGCCGTTATACCACGTACATCCCTGTCAACGATCCTAAACTGCTGGATAACCTTCTGACCAAAAATGTAAAAGTAGTTGGTGAGCCACCGGAAGAGCCGAGCCTGTTGGCTTCAATCTTCATTTCCTGGTTCCCAATGCTGTTGCTGATTGGCGTCTGGATTTTCTTCATGCGCCAGATGCAGGGCGGGGGCGGCAAAGGCGCGATGTCTTTCGGCAAAAGCAAGGCGCGGATGCTGACCGAAGATCAGATCAAAACCACGTTCGCCGATGTGGCGGGCTGTGATGAAGCCAAAGAAGAAGTTGCCGAGCTGGTTGAGTACCTGCGTGAGCCAAGCCGTTTTCAAAAGCTGGGCGGGAAAATTCCGAAAGGCGTACTGATGGTTGGCCCGCCGGGGACCGGTAAAACGTTACTGGCGAAGGCCATCGCAGGTGAAGCCAAGGTGCCGTTTTTCACCATTTCCGGTTCCGACTTTGTGGAAATGTTTGTCGGTGTCGGTGCATCTCGCGTACGAGACATGTTTGAACAGGCCAAGAAAGCGGCGCCTTGTATCATCTTTATCGATGAAATCGATGCCGTGGGTCGGCAGCGTGGCGCTGGCTTGGGCGGTGGTCATGATGAGCGCGAACAAACGTTGAACCAGATGCTGGTTGAAATGGATGGTTTCGAGGGCAATGAAGGTATCATCGTAATTGCTGCGACCAACCGTCCCGACGTGCTGGACCCGGCACTGTTGCGTCCAGGCCGTTTTGACCGTCAGGTAGTGGTCGGTCTGCCGGATGTACGTGGTCGTGAACAGATTCTGAAAGTTCATATGCGCCGCGTACCGCTGTCGCCGGATATTGATGCTTCCGTTATCGCGCGCGGTACGCCGGGCTTTTCCGGCGCGGATTTGGCTAACCTGGTGAACGAGGCGGCATTGTTTGCGGCTCGCGGCAACCGTCGCGTCGTCTCGATGGTGGAATTCGAGAAGGCCAAGGACAAAATCATGATGGGGGCGGAACGCCGCTCTATGGTGATGACTGAAGCTCAGAAAGAGTCTACGGCTTATCACGAGGCCGGCCATGCCATTATCGGCCGCCTGGTGCCAGAACACGATCCGGTGCACAAGGTGACAATCATCCCGCGCGGCCGTGCTTTGGGTGTGACGTTCTTCCTGCCTGAAGGGGATGCGATTAGCGCCAGCCGTCAGAAATTGGAAAGCCAGATTTCTACGCTGTACGGTGGTCGTCTGGCCGAAGAGATCATCTACGGGTCGGAACATGTTTCTACCGGCGCGTCCAATGATATTAAAGTGGCGACGTCGATTGCGCGTAACATGGTGACGCAGTGGGGCTTCTCGGAAAAACTGGGGCCATTGCTGTATGCGGAAGAGGAAGGCGAAGTATTCCTCGGCCGCTCTGTTGCTAAAGCCAAACATATGTCGGATGAAACCGCGCGTATCATCGATCAGGAAGTGAAAGCACTGATCGAACGTAACTATCAACGTGCTCGTGAATTGCTGATGGCGAATATGGACATTCTGCATTCAATGAAGGACGCGCTGATGAAGTACGAAACGATTGATGCGCCGCAAATTGACGATTTGATGTCACGTAAAGATGTTCGCCCACCGGCAGGCTGGGAAGAACCGACTCCAGGCAATAATTCGTCTTCGTCTGATAATGGCGGAGCGCCTAAAGCGCCGACGGCGGTAGATGAACCTCATGCGTCAACGCCTGGCAATACCATGCCTGGGCCTTTGAACGACAAGTAACGAAACACTTGTTGTGACGGCCTCAATGGGCTGCATAATCCCTTCCAACCCCGGCTTGCCGGGGTTTTTTACTCCAAAAGCGAGAACAACAAGATAGAGTTGAGAGACAAAACATGAAATTGAACGCTCGCGGATTGACGTTGGATCTCTCTTGTCCCCAGGTTATGGGGATCCTGAATGTAACCCCTGACTCCTTTTCCGATGGGGGAAAGCACAATACCCTGAACGCCGCGTTGATCCATGCTGAACAGATGATCTCCGCGGGTGCGACTTTTATCGATGTTGGTGGCGAATCGACCCGTCCTGGGGCTGATGAAGTCAGTATCGAGGAGGAGTTGGACCGTGTTGTACCGGTGGTAGAAGCATTAGCGCAACGTTTTGAAGTCTGGATTTCAGTCGACACTTCCAAACCTGAAGTGATTACCGCCAGTGCGCAAGCTGGCGCACATCTGATCAATGATATTCGAGCGCTGAGAGAACCGGGAGCGTTAGAGGCGGCGGCGGCAACAGGTTTGCCTGTGTGTTTGATGCATATGCAGGGATTGCCAAAAACCATGCAACAGACGCCGCATTATGACGATGTTGTGGGTGAGGTCATGGCATTTTTTGAGCATCATATCGCCCGTTGTGTGGCTGCAGGTATACCGCGCGAACAGTTATTGCTGGACCCTGGGTTCGGGTTCGGCAAGAATTTACAGCACAATTATCGACTGTTGGGGCATCTGGAGATATTACATCGCTGCGGTTTACCGCTGCTGGTTGGTATGTCCAGAAAAACCATGCTCGGGCAATTGCTGGGCGTTCCGCCGCTTGAGCGAGTTTACGGCAGCGTGGCGTGTGCGGTCATTGCCGCCATGAAAGGGGCCCATATTATCCGCGTCCATGATGTGAAGGCGACGGTGGATGCGATACGTGTAGTCGAAGCAACTCTATCAGCAAAGGAATAACAACAATTATGAGTAGCCGCAAATATTTTGGCACTGACGGTATTCGGGGCAAGGTCGGCGATCTGCCGATTACACCTGATTTTGTACTGAAATTGGGTTGGGCGGCCGGTAAGGTTCTGGCTCGCCACGGTTCCAGAAAGATTATCATCGGCAAAGATACGCGTATCTCCGGCTATATGTTGGAGTCTGCACTTGAAGCCGGCTTGGCTGCTGCGGGGTTGTCCGCATCGTTTACCGGCCCAATGCCAACCCCGGCTGTGGCATATTTGACCCGCACTTTCCGCGCTGAGGCCGGGATCGTTATTTCGGCTTCACATAATCCTTACTACGATAACGGCATCAAGTTCTTTTCGATTGACGGCACCAAGCTGCCGGACGAAGTAGAAGAGGCGATCGAAGCGGAAATGGAAAAACCACTGACCTGTGTGGAATCCGCCGAATTAGGCCGTGCAAGTCGTATCGTCGATGCCGCCGGCCGTTATATTGAATTTTGTAAAGGCACGTTCCCCAGTGAACTGAGCCTCAATGGCCTTAAAATCGTGGTGGATTGTGCCAATGGTGCGACTTATCACATTGCGCCCAGTGTGTTGAGAGAGTTGGGCGCAAGGGTGATAACGATAGGGTGTGAGCCTGATGGCATGAACATCAATGAGCAATGCGGCGCTACCGATGTTACCCAACTGCAGGCGCGAGTCCTGTCTGAAAAAGCCGACGTGGGTCTGGCGTTTGATGGCGATGGTGACCGCCTGATTATGGTTGATCACCAAGGGAATAGGGTGGATGGTGATCAAATCCTGTATATCATTGCTCGGGAAGCCTTGCGTCAAGGGCAACTTCGTGGTGGTGCTGTTGGTACGCTGATGAGCAATATGGGGCTTGAAGTTGCATTAAAACAGCTCGGCGTGCCGTTTGCCCGCGCTAAAGTGGGTGACCGCTATGTTCTTGAACTGATGCAGTCAAAGGGATGGCGTTTGGGGGCGGAAAACTCAGGCCACGTGATTCTGCTGGATAAAACCACGACTGGTGATGGCATTATCGCAGGTTTACAGGTGCTGACCGCAATGGTTCGTAATCACATGAGCCTGCATGATCTGTGCAGCGGTATGAAACTCTTCCCGCAAATATTGGTGAATGTTCACTTCTCCGGTGAGGGTGACCCGCTGGAAAGCGACGCAGTTAAACAGGCGACTCTGGATGTGGAAGCACAACTGGCCGGCCGAGGTCGGGTGCTGCTGCGTAAATCGGGTACGGAGCCGTTAATCCGCGTGATGGTGGAAGGGGAAGATGAGGCTACCGTTACACAGATGGCTAACCACATCGCCGATGCAGTAAAAGCAGCGGGCTAAGCGGCGCCGCGACAGACCGAAGCGGTGGTAAGGGAGTAGACGCTTGCCACCGTGGTAGCAAGCGTGTGAACCACTGTGTAATCAGTATTTTCCGGTCTGTTTTTCCAAGGCGCTGTTTTTTTCCTCAATCGGTTAATGAGCGTCAAATTACCCTTGCGTACATTCGAGGCTTTAGTTAGTATTCAGACCCGCTTTATAGGGGATGTTGTTCATCCTATTGCGGATAATCGCGGGTAAACCGCAAGAATTAGCGATGCCTTGCCGAAGGGTGGGGATAAATAACGGGTACGACTATGTACGAAGCTCTTCTGGTAATTTTCCTGCTGGTAGCGATTGGCCTTGTTGGTCTTATCATGCTGCAGCAAGGTAAAGGTGCAGATATGGGAGCGTCGTTCGGAGCAGGTGCTTCCGCTACGCTGTTTGGTTCTAGCGGATCCGGCAATTTCATGACCCGAATGACGGCGCTGTTTGCCACGCTGTTTTTCGTACTCAGCCTGATTCTGGGAAATATGAGTTCTGACCACAGCAAAAAAGGCAGTGGCTGGGACAACCTGAGTCAGCTTGTTGCGCCTGAAAAAGCTGAGCAGTCTAAAGCGCCAGCTGCACCGTCAAGCGATATTCCTAAATAATCGCAGACGTTTCATCAGCATCAAAAATGCTGATGATAAAAACAAATTGTGATGCCGAGGTGGTGGAATTGGTAGACACGCTACCTTGAGGTGGTAGTGCCCGATTGGGCTTACGGGTTCAAGTCCCGTCCTCGGTACCAATCCTATAGATAACTTGCATTTTTGCGGTTGTCAGCGTAGTATTTGCCACGTTTTCGGACGCGGGGTGGAGCAGCTTGGTAGCTCGTCGGGCTCATAACCCGAAGGTCGTCGGTTCAAATCCGGCCCCCGCAACCACTTAACTTCCCAGAAAAGTTTTTTTTCAAATAAACTGTATCGTATCAAACGCGTTGTTTACGGTGGATTCTGAAAGAATACTTGATGGTAGTTATGCCGCAGTTTTTTGCGGTAAATAGGGTCCAGTTGCATAAAGCCCCGATATATCGGGGTTTTTTGTTATCTGACAGCAGAATTACTGGGCTATTAAGCCCTTTTTTTATGTCTTGGGGGTGGACTTGTCCACATTAGAACAAAAGTTAACAGAGATGATTTCGGCACCTGTTGAAGCCCTTGGCTATGAGCTGGTGGGCATTGAGTTCATCCGGGGACGCCAGTCGACACTGCGTATCTATATTGATAGTGAAGATGGTATCACTGTTGATGATTGTGCTGATGTTAGCCACCAGGTCAGTGCGGTACTGGATGTTGAGGATCCTATATCCGTTGCCTATAACCTGGAAGTGTCGTCACCGGGTTTGGACCGGCCGCTTTTTACTGCTGCACATTACGCGCATTTTGTGGGTGAAGAAGTGAGCTTGGTGCTGCGTATGGCGGTGCAGAATCGCCGTAAGTGGCAAGGTATTATCAAGTCCGTTGAAGGCGAGATGATCACCGTAACAGTGGATGGCAAAGAGGAAGTGTTCGCGCTGAGCAATATCCAGAAGGCGAACCTGGTACCCCACTTTTAAAGTTTGGATGAGGCAACTAGGATGAATAAAGAGATTCTGGCTGTTGTTGAAGCGGTTTCCAATGAAAAGGCCGTGCCGCGCGAAAAGATTTTTGAAGCGCTTGAAACTGCACTGGCGACAGCGACCAAGAAAAAATACGAGCAGGAAATCGATGTTCGTGTTTGCATCGACCGTAAAACCGGTGATTTCGATACCTTCCGCCGTTGGCAGGTCGTCAACGAAGTGACCCAGCCAACACGTGAAATCACGCTGGAAGCGGCGCAGTTCGAAGAACCGAGTATTGATCTGGGCGGTTACATCGAAGATCAGATAGAATCCGTGACTTTCGACCGCATTACCACGCAAACTGCCAAGCAGGTTATCGTGCAGAAAGTGCGCGAAGCCGAGCGTGCGATGGTGGTTGATCAATTCCGTGAACAGGAAGGTGAAATCGTTACCGGCGTCGTTAAGAAAGTTAACCGCGATAACATCACCCTGGACTTGGGCAGCAATGCCGAAGCGGTGATCGGCCGTGAAGATATGCTGCCGCGTGAGAATTTCCGCCCAGGCGACCGTATTCGCGGCGTGCTGTACGCGGTACGTCCGGAAGCGCGCGGCGCACAGTTGTTTGTGAGCCGTTCCCGCCCTGAAATGCTGATTGAACTGTTTCGCATCGAAGTGCCGGAAATCGGTGAAGAAGTCATTGAGATCAAAGCCGCTGCCCGCGATCCGGGTTCCCGCGCTAAAATCGCGGTTAAAACCAACGATAAGCGTATCGACCCGGTGGGTGCATGTGTAGGGATGCGCGGCGCGCGCGTTCAGGCGGTATCCAGCGAGCTGGGCGGCGAGCGTATCGATATCGTCCTGTGGGATGATAATCCGGCACAGTTCGTGATTAATGCCATGGCTCCGGCTGATGTGGCATCCATCGTGGTCGATGAAGACAAACACACCATGGATATCGCGGTTGAGGCCGGTAATCTGGCTCAGGCCATCGGCCGTAATGGTCAGAACGTGCGTCTGGCTTCCCAACTGAGCGGCTGGGAACTGAACGTGATGACCATTGAGGACTTGCAGGCTAAGCATCAGGCTGAAGCCCATGCTGCCATCGATATTTTCACCAAACATCTGGACATTGACGAAGAATTCGCCACAGCACTGGTTGAAGAAGGCTTCTCTTCATTGGAAGAGTTGGCTTATGTGCCCATCAATGAGTTGCAGGAGATCGATGGGTTGGATGAAGAAACCATCGAAGCGTTGCGCGAGCGCGCAAAAGCAGCGCTGACGACGCTGGCGCTGGCTAACGAAGAGAACCGTGGCAACGGTCAGCCGGCAGAAGATTTGCTCAATTTATCTGGTCTGTCTCGTGAGCTGGCGTTTAAACTAGCAGCTCGCGGTGTTTGCACGCTGGAAGATCTTGCTGAGCAGGGCGTCGATGACCTGGCAGATATCGAAGGGCTTGATGAAGAACAAGCCGGTGAGCTGATTATGGCTGCGCGTAATATCTGTTGGTTTGGTGGCAGTAACGAATAACGAACTGTAGCAGGAAAGGAACAGCATGACAGATGTAACCCTGAAATCACTGGCCGCAGAGATCCAGACGCCGGTTGACCGCCTGATACAGCAGTTTGCTGACGCGGGGATCACCAAGTCTGCGTCGGACTCTGTGACTCAGAGCGAAAAAGAAACACTACTGGCGCACCTGAACCGCGAACGCGGCGGTGCGCCAGGGAAATTGACATTGCAGCGTAAGACACGTAGCACGTTAAATATTCCCAGCACCGGTGGTAAGAGCAAATCGGTGCAGATCGAAGTCCGCAAGAAACGCACCTATGTAAAACGCGATCCTCACGAAGAGCAGCAAGCTGTGGCGGAGGAAGAGCAGGCACGGCGTGAAGCGGAAGAACAGGCACAGCGCGCAGCTGAGGAACAAGCCAAACGCGAGGCTGAAGAAAAAGCCAAGCGTGAGGAAGAAGAGAAGGCAAAACGCGCCGTTGCTGAAGAGCAAGCCAAACGTGAGGCCGCCGAAAAAGCTAAGCGTGACGTAGCGGAAAAAGAGAAAGTGAGCAATCAACAAAACGATAGTATGACTAAACCAGCTCAGGCTGAGAAAGCGCGTCGCGAAGCGGAAGCGGCTGAACTCAAGCGTAAGGCGGAAGAAGCGGCTCGTCGTAAGGTCGAGGAAGACGCTCGTCGTATCGCTGAAGAAGCTCGACGGATGGCAGAAGAAAATGCCGGACGCTGGGAAAAAGAAGGCAGCGAAACAACCGAAGACGCCGATTATCACGTAACCACCTCTCATCATGCGCGTGAAGCGGAAGATGAGAACGACCGCCAGGTCGAAGGTGGTCGCGGTCGCGGTCGCGGCAGCAAAGTGGCTAAACAGAAGAAAGGCAATCGCCTGTCTGAATCGAAAGCTGATCGTGAGGAAGCCCGTGCGGTGACTCGCGGCGGCAAAGGCAAGCGTAAGCCGAGTACGTTGCAGCAAGGCTTTAATAAGCCGGTGCAGGCGGTCAACCGTGACGTCATGATTGGCGAAACCATTACCGTAGCCGAGCTGGCCAACAAAATGGCGGTCAAAGGTTCTCAGGTCATCAAAACGATGATGAAACTGGGTGCGATGGCGACCATCAACCAGGTTATCGATCAGGAAACCGCTCAACTGGTCGCGGAAGAAATGGGTCATAAAGTGATCCTGCGCCGTGAAAACGAGCTGGAAGAAGCGGTAATGAGCGACCGTGATACCGGTCTGTCCTCCGAATCCGAGTCACGTGCGCCGGTAGTCACCATCATGGGTCACGTTGACCATGGTAAGACCTCATTGCTGGACTACATTCGTTCAACCAAAGTGGCGGCAGGCGAAGCGGGTGGTATTACCCAGCATATCGGTGCCTACCATGTTGAAACGGATAACGGCATGATTACCTTCCTGGATACCCCAGGTCATGCTGCGTTTACCGCTATGCGTGCTCGTGGTGCTCAGGCGACCGATATCGTGGTACTGGTTGTTGCCGCGGATGACGGCGTGATGCCGCAGACGATTGAAGCTATTCAGCACGCCAAAGCGGCCAAAGTGCCGGTGGTTGTGGCTGTTAACAAAATCGATAAACCCGAAGCTGATCCGGATCGCGTTAAAAACGAACTCTCTCAGTACGGTATTATGCCGGAAGAGTGGGGCGGCGAATCCCAGTTTGTACATGTATCCGCCAAAAGCGGCGCAGGCATCGACGAACTGCTGGAAGCTATCCTGCTGCAAGCCGAAGTTCTGGAACTGAAGGCCATTCACAGCGGCATGGCCAGCGGTGTGGTTATCGAATCCTTCCTGGACAAGGGCCGCGGCCCGGTTGCTACCGTGCTGGTGCGCGAAGGGACGTTGAACAAGGGCGACATCGTACTGTGTGGTTTTGAATACGGTCGTGTTCGTGCCATGCGTGACGAACTGGGTCGTGAAATTACCGAAGCGGGTCCGTCCATTCCGGTGGAAATTCTGGGTCTGTCCGGCGTACCGGCTGCCGGTGACGAAGCGACGGTCGTCCGCGACGAGAAGAAAGCCCGTGAAGTTGCGCTTTACCGTCAGGGTAAGTTCCGCGAAGTGAAACTGGCGCGTCAGCAGAAGTCCAAGCTGGAAAATATGTTCGCCAACATGAACGAAGGCGAAGTATCCGAACTGAACATCGTAATGAAAGCCGACGTTCAGGGCTCTGTGGAAGCGATTTCCGATTCGTTGCAGAAACTGTCTACCGACGAAGTCAAAGTCAAGATCGTGGGCTCCGGCGTGGGTGGGATCACCGAAACCGATGCCACGCTGGCTGCCGCATCCAATGCGATTATCCTTGGCTTTAACGTCCGTGCCGATGCTTCTGCCCGCCGTGTCGTTGAAGCGGAAAGTCTGGATCTGCGTTACTACTCCGTTATCTATGATTTGATCGACGAAGTGAAGCAGGCGATGAGCGGTATGCTGGCACCGGAATACAAGCAGGAAATTATCGGTCTGGCGGAAGTGCGCGATGTGTTCAAGTCACCGAAGTTTGGCGCGATTGCCGGCTGTATGGTGACCGAAGGGGTGGTGAAACGTCACAACCCGATTCGCGTGCTGCGTGACAACGTCGTTATCTTTGAAGGCGAGCTGGAGTCCCTGCGCCGCTTCAAGGACGATGTCAACGAAGTCCGCAACGGTATGGAATGTGGTATCGGCGTGAAGAATTACAACGATGTTCGCACCGGTGACATGATCGAAGTGTTTGAAACCATTGAGATCAAGCGCACCATCGAGTGATACGTGCAACAACGTACCTGATGTTTTCATGCTGGGGGGCCAAGTGCCCCCCAATTTTTCTTTGAGGATTCATCATGGCAAAAGAATTCAGCCGCACGCAGCGTGTGGCTCAGGAAATGCAAAAAGAAATCGCCATTATTATTCAGCGTGAAGTGAAAGATCCGCGTGTAGGTATGGCAACGGTATCCGGCGTAGAAGTGTCGCGCGATTTGGCTTACGCCAAAGTATTTGTGACCTTCTTGAATGACAACGAGCCGGAGCAGGTTAAAGCCGGCGTGAAGGCATTACAGGATGCGTCCGGTTTTATCCGTATGCTGTTGGGTAAAGCGATGCGCCTGCGTGTGGTGCCGGAACTGACCTTCTCCTATGACAATTCCCTGGTGGAAGGGATGCGGATGTCTAATCTGGTAACCAGCGTGGTTAAACGCGACGCCGAGCGTCGTGCTCCTGACGCAGATGATGAGCAGGAGGGGTAATGTCGCGTCCTCGCCGTCGTGGTCGGGATATCCACGGCGTTCTGCTGTTGGATAAACCACAAGGTGCATCTTCTAACGATGTACTGCAGAAGGTAAAGCGCCTCTTTAATGCCAATAAAGCCGGGCACACCGGTGCGCTGGACCCACTGGCAACCGGTATGCTGCCGGTATGTTTGGGTGAAGCGACCAAGTTTTCCCAATACCTGCTGGATGCGGATAAACGTTACCGGGTGATAGCCCGTCTGGGGCAACGAACCGATACGTCGGATGCAGACGGTAATGTGATTCAGGAACGTCCTGTTGCTTTTACCCATGATCTGCTGATGCAGGCGCTGGATAGTTTCCGCGGCGATACCCAGCAGGTGCCGTCAATGTATTCCGCTCTGAAATACCAGGGGCGCCCATTGTACGAATATGCCCGTCAGGGGCAGGTCGTGCCGCGGGAAGCGCGTAATATCACCGTTTATGAACTGCAGTTTATCCGCTGGGAAGCCGATGAGCTGGAACTGGAAATCCATTGCTCCAAAGGAACTTACATCCGTACCATCATTGATGATTTGGGTGAGAAGCTGGGGTGCGGCGCCCATGTGGTCTACCTGCGCCGGTTGCAGGTAGCGACGTATCCGCTTGAGCGGATGGTGACCCTGGAACAGTTGCAGGCGTTGCGTGAGCAGGCGGAAACTCAGGAACAACCAATCGGTGAATTGCTGGATGTATTATTGTTGCCGATGGATACCGCCGTGCAGGCATTTCCTGAAGTCAACCTATCGCCGGTAGTGGCGGGTTACCTCAAGCTGGGTCAGGCTGTGCGTGCTGCCGCAGCACCAGTTGATGGCATGGTACGCATCACCGAGGGCGATGAACACCGCTTTATCGGCATGGGTGAAATCGATGACGAAGGACGGGTGGCGCCGCGTCGTCTGGTCGTGGAAAACCCTGTGCCGACGAATGCCTGAGCGCCTTGCGCTTATATAGCGCTGAGAGTAAAATAGCGCGGCTTAAATCTTGGGCGGCTGAATTAGAGATCGGCGCCCGTTCTATCTATAATATTTTGGAGTAAATTATGTCTCTAAGCGTTGAAGCAAAAGCGAAAATTGTTGCGGAATTCGGTCGTGGTACCAATGACAGCGGTTCTACCGAAGTTCAGGTTGCTCTGCTGACTGCTCAGATTAATCATCTGCAGGGTCACTTTGCTGAGCACAAAAAAGATCACCACAGCCGCCGCGGTCTGCTGCGTATGGTTTCTCAGCGTCGTAAGCTGCTGGACTACCTGAAGCGTAAAGATCTGGCACGCTACACCGCCCTGATTGAACGTCTGGGTCTGCGTCGCTAATTCGACGAGTTTCGGGAGAAAGGGGCCTCTTTGGGCCCCTTTCTTCTAGGAAGTGCCGTCAAAACAGAGTAATGTATTGCCGTTGTGAATAGGATCCGTACTTACAGCGATTCGCGCGGCTAATGAGAGACTTTATTTGTTACTGTTGCGCCAGAATAAAGGCTGTCATTAGTCGCGAGGATGTAATGAGCGGATTCGGGTATTTAACTGGTGCGCCATATCAGGGATATGGTGTGCGCCTCTGGTAAAGGATAGTATTTTGCTAAATCCGATCGTTCGTAAATTCCAGTACGGCCAACATACCGTGACACTGGAAACCGGTATGATGGCCCGTCAGGCCACCGCCGCTGTGATGGTTAGCATGGATGACACCGCGGTATTCGTAACCGTTGTGGGTGCCAAACACGCTAAACCGGGGCAGGACTTTTTCCCGCTGACTGTTAACTATCAAGAGCGTACCTACGCGGCTGGCCGTATTCCTGGTGGTTTTTTCCGCCGTGAAGGCCGCCCGAGCGAAGGCGAAACGCTGATCTCCCGTTTGATTGACCGTCCGATTCGTCCGCTGTTCCCAGATGGTTTCGTTAACGAAGTCCAGGTTATTGCCACCGTGGTTTCCGTAAATCCGCAGGTTAACCCGGATATCGTTGCCATGATCGGTGCTTCTGCGGCGCTGAGCCTGTCGGGTATCCCGTTCAATGGCCCGATTGGTGCCGCTCGCGTTGGTTACATCAACGATCAGTACGTGCTGAACCCGACGACTGAAGAGCTGAAAACCAGCCGCCTGGACCTGGTAGTAGCAGGTACCGAAGGCGCGGTGCTGATGGTGGAATCCGAAGCGGATCTGCTGAGCGAAGATCAGATGCTGGGTGCGGTGGTATTTGGTCATGATCAGCAACAGATTGTTATCGAAAACATCAAGTCGCTGACGGCAGAAGCCGGCAAACCGAAGTGGAACTGGCAGGCACCGGACGTGAACGTCGAACTGCACAATCGTGTGCAGGCGCTGTCTGAAGCTCGTCTGGGCGACGCTTATCGCATCACTGAAAAACAAGAACGCTACGCGCAGGTTGATACCATCAAAGCTGACGTGGTTGCGGCCCTGCTGGCAGAAGATGAAACGCTGGACGAAAACGAACTGCGTGACATCCTCGGCAGCATCGAGAAGAACGTGGTACGTAGCCGTGTGCTGCGTGGCGAACCGCGTATCGACGGTCGCGAAAAAGACATGATCCGTGGTCTGGATGTACGTACCGGCGTGCTGCCGCGTACTCACGGCTCCGCGCTGTTCACCCGTGGTGAAACTCAGGCGCTGGTGACCGCGACGCTGGGTACTGAGCGTGATGCACAGACTATCGATGAGTTGACCGGCGAGCGTACCGATCGCTTCCTGCTGCACTACAACTTCCCTCCGTACTCCGTGGGTGAAACCGGTATGGTTGGGTCGCCGAAACGCCGCGAAATCGGTCACGGTCGTCTGGCTAAACGTGGCGTGCTGGCTGTTATGCCGAAACCGGAAGCCTTCCCGTACACCGTACGTGTTGTGTCTG
Organism: Dickeya sp. ws52; assembly: GCF_007210685.1. Lineage (NCBI taxonomy): Bacteria > Pseudomonadati > Pseudomonadota > Gammaproteobacteria > Enterobacterales > Pectobacteriaceae > Dickeya > Dickeya sp. ws52. The sequence continues at coordinate 83,845 of NZ_SZVX01000012.1, read as the reverse complement.
AAATTACCGAATCCAACGGTTCTTCTTCCATGGCTTCCGTCTGTGGTGCTTCTCTGGCGCTGATGGATGCCGGCGTGCCGATCAAAGCCGCCGTTGCCGGTATCGCGATGGGTCTGGTGAAGGAAGGCGACAACTACGTTGTGCTGTCGGATATTCTGGGTGACGAAGACCACCTGGGCGATATGGACTTTAAAGTAGCCGGTAGCCGTGAAGGCGTGACCGCGCTGCAGATGGACATCAAAATCGAAGGTATTACCCGCGAAATCATGCAGGTGGCGCTGAACCAGGCCAAGGGTGCGCGTCTGCACATTCTGGGCGTGATGGAACAGGCTATCAGCACGCCGCGTGGCGATATCTCCGAATTCGCACCGCGTATTCACACCATCAAGATCAGCACCGACAAGATCAAAGATGTGATCGGTAAAGGCGGTTCTGTTATCCGTGCGCTGACCGAAGAAACCGGTACGACTATCGAGATCGAAGACGACGGTACGGTGAAGATAGCCTCGACCGACGGTGAAAAAGCCAAACACGCGATTCGCCGTATCGAAGAGATCACGGCTGAAATCGAAGTGGGCCGTATCTATCAGGGTAAAGTGACCCGTATCGTTGACTTTGGCGCTTTTGTTGCCATTGGCGGCGGCAAAGAAGGTCTGGTTCATATTTCTCAGATCGCCGACAAGCGTGTCGAGAAAGTGACTGACTACCTGCAGATGGGCCAGGAAGTGCCGGTTAAGGTGCTGGAAGTGGACCGTCAGGGTCGTGTCCGTTTGAGCATAAAAGAAGCAACCGCTCAACCTCAGGAAGCTGCTCCGGTTTCCGAGGCAGAATAATAACGGATAATCAATTGGCAGCTCCTTACAGTGTGAAGGAGCTGCGTGTATTATAAGGAACGGATATCCTTATGCTGAGCAGTCGGGGACAGGATGTTCATCCAATGTTTGTCTTCGGGAGTGGGAAATGAAGCCTTTCTTGCGCTGGTGTTATGTTGCGACAGCAATTATGCTGGCAGGATGCAGCAACACGGATTGGCGCAAAGATGCATTGCTGGCGGTTCCGTTGCAGCCTACGCTGCAGCAGGAAGTCATTCTGGCGCGCATGGAGCAAATCCTGGCGAGCCGGGCAATTACTCCCGATGAACGAGCACAGCTGTTATATGAGCGCGGAGTGCTGTATGATAGCCTCGGGTTACGGGCGTTGGCGCGAAATGATTTTTCACAAGCGCTTTCTATCCGACCCGATATGCCGGAAGTGTTTAACTATCTCGGCATTTACTTGACGCAGGCAGGCAATTTTGATGCTGCCTATGAAGCGTTTGATTCTGTATTAGAGCTTGATCCAACTTACAATTATGCGCGTTTGAATCGGGGCATCGCTTTGTACTACGGCGGTCGCTACCTGTTGGCGCAGGATGATCTGCTAGCGTTTTATCGCGACGATCCTAATGATCCTTTCCGTTCCCTGTGGCTTTATCTGGTGGAGAGAGAAATCAATCCCGAGAAGGCCAAACTGGCGTTGAAAGAACGCTACGAGGGCGCAAAGAAAGGTGTGTGGGGATGGACGATTGTCGAATTCTACTTGGGCAACATCAACGAAAAAGCGTTGATGCAGCGCATCCAGGAAGAAGCTAAGGATAACACTTCGCTCGCCGAGCATCTCAGTGAAACTGACTTCTATTTAGGTAAGCACTACCTAAGTCTGGGGGACAAGAACACCGCCGAGGCGTTGTTCAAGCTGACGGTTGCTAACAATGTTCACAATTTTGTTGAGCACCGCTATGCATTGTTGGAATTGGCGCAGTTAGGCCAAGAGCAAGACGACCTATCAGGATCGGACCAGCAATAGCTGACGAACACCTTTCAGCCAGAGATCATGACGATTTCTTCATCGCCTTAACGGGTGAGGCTTTTTTGTTCGCTTTTTAATCCAATTTGAGCCGGTTCACACTTTTCAATGAAAATGATTGAGTATTTTCTCGACAAGTTATGTAGACTGGCCGCCATTTTGAAGTGAGGCTAAGTTTACATGGCAGAGTTTGAAACCTCTTTTGCTAGCTTGGGGCTGTCTGCTCCTATTCTGAATGCACTGTCTGAGATGGGGTATGAAAAACCGTCCCCGATTCAGGCGGAATGTATTCCTCATCTGCTCAACGGGCGCGACGTACTGGGTATGGCGCAGACCGGGAGCGGCAAGACCGCGGCGTTTTCCCTGCCGCTGCTGAACAATATCAAGGCTGACCTGAAAGCACCGCAGTTGCTGGTGCTGGCACCGACTCGTGAGCTGGCGGTGCAGGTTGCAGAAGCCTGTAACGAATTTTCCAAACACATGCAGGGCGTCAATGTGGTCGCACTGTATGGCGGCCAGCGTTATGACGTGCAGTTGCGCGCGCTGCGTCAGGGACCGCAGGTTGTCGTCGGTACGCCGGGACGTCTGCTGGATCACCTGAAACGCGGTACGCTGGACCTGTCTAACCTGAGTGGTCTGGTGCTGGACGAAGCCGACGAAATGCTGCGTATGGGCTTCATCGAAGATGTAGAAAACATCATGGCGCAGATCCCGGCTGAGCATCAGACGGCGCTGTTCTCCGCTACCATGCCGGAGGCTATACGTCGCATTACCCGTCGTTTCATGAACGATCCGCAGGAAGTGCGTATTCAATCCAGCGTGACGACCCGCCCGGATATCAGCCAGAGCTACTGGACGGTATACGGTATGCGTAAAAACGAAGCGCTGATCCGTTTCCTGGAAGCGGAAGATTTTGATGCTGCGATCATCTTCGTGCGTACCAAAAACGCTACGCTGGAAGTGGCCGAAGCGCTGGAGCGCAGCGGTTATAACAGTGCCGCGCTGAACGGCGACATGAACCAGGCGCTGCGTGAGCAAACGCTGGAACGTCTGAAAGACGGTCGTCTGGATATTCTGATCGCGACCGACGTGGCCGCACGTGGTCTGGATGTTGATCGTATCAGCCTGGTGGTGAACTACGATATCCCGATGGATTCCGAATCCTACGTACACCGTATCGGCCGTACCGGTCGTGCCGGCCGCGCTGGCCGTGCGCTGTTGTTCGTAGAAAACCGTGAGCGCCGCCTGCTGCGTAATATCGAACGCACCATGAAGCTGACGATCCCGGAAGTCGATTTGCCGAACGCCGAACTGCTGGGCCAGCGTCGTCTGGCGAAGTTTGCCGCCAAAGTACAGCAACAGCTGGAAAGCAGTGATCTGGACATGTACCGTGCGCTGCTCGGCAAATTGCAGCCGCAGGAAGAGCTGGATATCGAAACGCTGGCTGCCGCACTGCTGAAAATGGCACAGGGCGAGCGTCCGCTGATTCTGCCGCCGGATCCGGTGGTTGAGCGCCGTCCGCGTCGTGAGTTCCGCGAACGTGATGATCGTTTCGAACGCCGTGGCGAGCGCAACGAGCGTGGCCCGCGTGGTGGTGATGAGCGTCCGGCTCGTCGTGAGCGCCGTGACGTGGGTGAAATGGATCTGTATCGGATCGAAGTGGGTCGTGACGATGGCGTAGAAGTGCGTCATATCGTGGGCGCGATTGCTAACGAAGGCGATATCAGCAGCCGTTACATTGGTAACATCAAACTGTTTGCTTCGCACTCCACTATCGAACTGCCGAAAGGGATGCCGGGAGACTTGCTGTCGCACTTTACTCGCACGCGTATTCTGAACAAGCCGATGAACATGCAACTGATGGGTGATGCCCAGCCGCATGAACGTCGCGAGCGTCGTGAAGGCGGTGAGCGCGGCGAACGTGGCGCCCGTGGATTCGGTGATCGCGCCGGCAGCGGCCGTGGTCGTCCGTTCAGCGGTGAGCGCCGCGAAGGTGGCGAGCGTCGCGGTAACCGCGACGGCCAGCGTGCTCCGCGTCGTTTCAACGATGCCTGATAACTTCTGGCGTTGAGTTGATATGAAACCAGCCTTCGGGCTGGTTTTTTTACGTCATCATTTCTTCGGTTACTGAATACGCGCTTCCCGCACGATTTCCGGTTGCAGTTGCGCTACCAGCTCAAACGAACGCAGCCGTGCCTGATGGTCGAATATCTGGCCGTTGATCATCAGCTCGTCTGCCTGAGTTTCCCGTAGTAAGGTTTGCAGGCCGTGGCGCACTTTGGCCGTATCACCTACGATAGCCAGCCGCAATGTCTGTTCCACGGCAAACTGCTCCGCGGCTGACCAGTACGTCTCCATCGATTCCACCGGTGCCGGCAGCGGCCCCGGCGTACCACGCCGCAGGTTGATAAACTGCTGCTGTAGCGAAGTAAGCAGGAAACGGGCGTCACGATCGCTGTCGGCGGCGACGACATTGACGCACACCATGGCGTACGGTTTCTCCAGTTGAGCGGATGGCCGGAAATTGTCGCGATAAAGCTGCAAAGCCTGCAACAGCATATCCGGTGCGAAATGGGCGGCGAAGGCAAACGGTAGCCCCATTGAAGCCGCTAACTGCGCGCTGTACAAGCTGGAACCTAACAGCCAAATTGGGACATTCAACCCCTGTCCCGGTACTGCCTGCACGGGCTGACCCGGCTGAGCTGGGGCGAAGTAGCGTTGAAGTTCCTGCACATCGTGGGGAAAATCGTCGATATCGGCATTCAGGTGGCGGCGTAATGCCTGCATGGTGCGTTGGTCGGTGCCGGGTGCGCGCCCCAGTCCCAGCTCGATACGGCCGGGATAGAGCGATTCGAGAGTCCCGAACTGTTCGGCAATCACTAGTGGCGCATGATTTGGCAGCATCACGCCGCCGGAGCCAAGCCGGATGCGCTGCGTTCCTGCGGCAAGGTAACCGATCAATACCGAGGTGGCCGCGCTGGCGATGCCGGTCATGTTGTGGTGTTCTGCCAGCCAGTAGCGCTGATATCCCCATTTTTCCGCATGTTGCGCCAGATCCAGAGAATGATGGAACGCATCGCGGGCCGTGTTGCCCTGCGGGATAGGGGCCAGATCGAGCAGCGAGAAAGGAATGGTAGCGGTCATAAGCGTCACTCATCAGGTTGAGGGGCCGACACATCAGCCCAAATAAACACGGATGAGATGTTACGCGATCTTAACAATTGGCAACGGACGATGCGTGCGCATCGCCCGATTGATTTAACTGACCAACTCCAGCCCGGCGACGCGTCGCCAGTAGCCGTTGCAATCCTGCTGATTTTCCAGCGTCAGCGGCTGTTCGCCGTGTTGATTCGCGCGGAAATGGTCGATCATCGCCAGCGTGTCCAATCCTTGCGGCGACAGCCGGACGATATCCACCAGCCCTTCCATAGAAGACTGGTCGTTAGCAAGGTTATAGCAGTAACCGCTCTGGGTCTGGATGCCGTTCAGTACAAACACCTGCTGATTTTCCTGCGACAACATCTGGCGCCCTTGTGGGTACTGGATGCAACAGGTTTCGCATTCGTCCTTGGGGCGATTTTCCGAACGGGCGGTAAAACAGCGTGCGGAATAGGCCAGCGGCAGGTGACCATAACTCAGCACTTCCACCTCAAACTGGCGGCGAAAACCGAGTTCATCGCATTGCGTCAGCAGGTCTTGCAGCCAGTCCCGCGACAGTTCTACCGGCATACACCAGCGCATCATGCCTTGTTTATGCAGGAGCCGCAGGGTATAGGCGTTATAACAATTGAGGGCATGACCCGCGACAAACGGCAGCCCGCGTTCCGCCGCCATATTGACCGCGCCCAAGTCGTTGGCTTCCAGCAGAAATTCGCCGTTCTCCACGTACTTTTTCAGTTCGGTCAGTTCGGACGGCGCCTGCAACAGCGCCAGCGTCGATATCACCACCTGTTTGCCGCCGGCGGCGACTTCACGTGCCAGTGTGAGCCAATCGCCGGCTTTCATCCCCCGGCGTTTGCTGCACACGGTTTCGCCCAGATAGACGATATCGGCGCTGCTGGCGGCCGCGGCCTGATAGAAGGTTTCAATGTCGGCTTTGGGCCAATAGTAGAGCAGCGCGCCCAGTGAATATTTCATGTTGTTGATGTCTCCTGACTACTGCCACTGGCGATGATAAGCACCCAGCGTGGTCTGTGTACCTTCGGCGACGGCACCCAGCGCCTCCATCCACTCGGCGGTGGGGGTAAAATGCGCCGGGTCGGCTTTACAGCGGTCTATCGCTTGTCGCCACACCTGGGTTACCTGGCTGACGTAGGCCGGGCTGCGCTGGCGGCCTTCGATTTTCACCGAGGCGATATTGGCCGCCATCAGTTCCGGCAGCAGTTCCAGCGTATTCAGGCTGGTGGGTTCCTCCAACGCGTGGTAACGCTGGCCATCCACCAGATAGCGGCCTTTGCACAAGGTCGGGTAACCGGCGTTTTCATTGTCCTGGTAGCGGTCTATCAGCACATCATTCAGCCGTGATTCCATGCCGTTTTTCGTTTGTTGCCAGCGCACGAAACGCGCCGGCGAGCAGGCGCCCACGGTATTGGGAGATTCACCGGTCAGGTAAGAAGACAGGTAACAGCGCCCCTCCGCCATGATGCACAGGCTACCGAAGGCGAACACTTCCAGCGGCACCGGGCTGGTGCGCGACAGCTGTTTGACCTGATGGATGGAGAGCACGCGCGGCAGCACGACGCGGGCGACATCGAAGTGGCGCTGATAAAAGCGAATGGCTTCCTCATTGGTGGCGGATGCCTGCACCGACACATGTCGCTCTACCGACGGATAACGCTCGGCGGCATATTCCAGCATCGCCAGATCCGCCAGAATCAGTGCGTCGGCACCAGCGGTTTGCACCGCCGTGTCTACCGCGCGTTGCCAGCGTTGATAGCCGTTCGGGTGGGCGAAGGTGTTGATGGCGATGTGCAGCTTGCGGCGATGGCGGTGCACGTAGTCGCTGGCGTCCTGCAATTTTTTATCGTTGAAGTTGAGGCCGGCGAAGTGGCGGGCATTGGTGTCGTCTTTCAGCCCGATGTACACCGCGTCGGCGCCATGATCGATGGCGGCTTTCAGTGCCGGCAGATTACCGGCGGGGCAAAGCAGTTCCATTCTTACGTCCTTTCATCACGGCCTGACGCAGCGGGCCGGTTTGCAATGAGAAAGAATCTTAGTGAACCCGGCTGCCATCAACTTTGATTTAAACCAGCATATCGAGGAATTGCTGGTGGTTACAGGTCGTGATTTAGCGCGGAACAGGCTAAATTTAAATGGTCACCTTCGGGTGACTTTCCCTCGGGTGTCGCCAGGCGACGTTAAAAAAACGCTTCCGGCATTTTTATTGATATAGACCCTTGCTGCCCGTTTCCCGTTCTGTGGCAGAATATTGACCTTATCGGTCTGGGCAGCATTGCTTTATGAGGAGTACGCCAGTGTTGGAAAAACTACGGGCGCAGATTGTGCGTCAGGGGCCGCGTTTACTGAGTAAGCCGTTAACGTTAACGCCTTTCTTCCTGCAACGCCGGGTGTTGGAGCAATTGCTGGGATGGCAGTTCCGTCAGGCGTTGGAAGAAGGTGAACTGGATTTTCTTGACGGGCGTTGGTTGCGAATCGAAGTGCGGGATATCGGTTTGCAGTGGTTTGTTACGCTGCGTGATAACCGGCTGGAGATCGGCCATAACGAGCTGGCGGACGTCAGTTTCAGCGCCGATGCCAACGATCTGATTTTGATCGCCGCCCGTCGTGAAGATCCGGACACGCTGTTTTTCCAGCGTCGCCTGCGCATTGAAGGCGATACCGAACTGGGGCTGTACGTTAAAAACCTGATGGATGCCATCGAGCTGGAAAATATGCCGGCGCCGTTGCGGGTTGCGTTGCTGCAACTGGCCGGATTCGTGGCAGCCGGTTTACAGGAGGGCGCGGAGCAGGCCAGCCCGCACGCGCCAGTATCATGTTGATTCGCGTTGAAATTCCGGTTGATGCGCCGGGGATCGATGCCCTGCTGCGACGCGCGTTTCCGACCAGCGCCGAGGCGGAGTTAGTGCATCAGTTGCGTGAAGACGGCCAATTGACGCTGGGGATCGTCGCGACTGACGACGAAGGCGGCGTGATAGCTTACGCGGCCTTCAGCCCGGTGACGCTGGGTGGCGAGGATTTGCAATGGGTGGCGCTGGCCCCGATGGCGGTGGATGAAAGCCATCGACGTCAGGGTATTGGCGAGCAGTTGGTGTATGCCGGGTTGGATGCACTTAACGAGTTCGGTTATACCGCCGTAGTCGTGCTGGGTAATCGTCATTACTACGCGCGTTTCGGCTTTGTGCCGGCGGCGGAGCAGCAGCTTTATTGCCGCTGGCTGGGGTGCGAGTCGGACTTTCAGGTTTACCCGCTGGCAGACAACCATTTTCAAGGCGCCAGCGGTTTGGTGGAGTACGCGGAACCGTTTAATCGTTTCTGAACAGTGGTTGAAAATCGGCAACTGTTGAAGGCTGGTGCTGCACCAGCCTTTCTTTTTGCATTTTGCTCAACTGCTTGACGCGGTATTCCCATTTCAGCGCCGTGGAGCGATCGCCTGCCACGCAGTGATACACCAGCGTCAGCGGCCCTTTACCACGTAATGCGCGCGCGCCTTTCCCGCTTTGGTGCTGTGCCAGCCGCCGCGTCACATCGGTAGTGATACCGGTATAAAGCAGCCCGCTGCCGGTACGCAGCAGATACAGGAACCATATTGCTCCGGTGTCTTTCACCGTTTTTCCCTCTGTATGTTCGAAGCGCCTATTTTACGGGGTTATGTCGGTGAAGGCAGCACGTAGCGGCGATATGGGGTGGTGGAGCGCGGTGGAGAAAACCGAAGTATTGATTTATCAATAATTTAGCGCCCTTTAATCACGTAAAAAAGCCGGTGGAATTTTTTAGCTCTTAAAAATCATTATAAAACAAGTATGTAATTTTAGAGTGTTCCCCGCGCCAGCGGGGATAAGCGCGGGTGTGCGATACCGGTACAATCCGGCGCGATGTTATGCACAGGGTTGTGATAATATTCACATTGATCGTGATTTATGTTGGTGTAATTTCTTTTCTGTGTGAATAAAACCACAATATAGCCGTAATCTCCGGGTGAAATAACGATACTCGCCGAAGAGACGACCTTGTGGCTGATTAGCGGGAGCCTTGTATGACTGATTTAACTGCGGCGGCGCAACGTGCGCTGGGACTGATGGATTTAACTACCCTGAATGATGACGATACCGATGAAAAGGTGACGGCCCTGTGCCGTCAGGCCAACAGCCCGGCGGGGAAAACCGCCGCCATCTGTATCTACCCGCGTTTTGTGCCGCTGGCGCGTAAGGTACTGCGCGAGCAGGGTACGCCGGATGTTCGTATCGCCACCGTGACCAATTTCCCGCACGGTAACGACGACATTGATATCGCGCTGGCGGAAACCAATGCGGCTATTGCCTATGGCGCCGATGAAGTGGACGTGGTGTTCCCCTATCGGGCGTTGATGGCGGGCAATCGTCAGGTCGGTTTCGAACTGGTGAAAGCCTGTAAGAGCGCGTGTGCGGCAGCCGGTGTGTTGCTGAAAGTGATCATTGAAACCGGTGAGCTGAAAACCGATGCGTTGATTCGTGAAGCCAGCGAGATTGCGATTGAGGCCGGGGCGGATTTCATCAAAACCTCTACCGGGAAAGTGGCGGTGAACGCCACGTTGCATTCGGCTGAGGTGATGTTGAGTGTGATCCGCGATAAAGGCGTGGGCGAGCAGGTTGGGTTTAAACCGGCCGGTGGCGTGCGTACCGCACAGGATGCCGCTGATTACCTGCAACTTGCCGACAGCATAATGGGTGCTGGCTGGGCGGATGCCCGTCATTTTCGTTTCGGCGCATCCGGCTTGCTCGGCAGCTTGCTGACCACGCTGGGGCACGCCGCCGGGCAGGCGCGCAGCGGCTACTGATGCGGTTCGCGCCGGACGAGCGCGGCGCGTAAGTCTGTATGGACCAGGCAGGAGAACACACCGTGTTGTTGATTCAGGAAATTATCCGTAAAAAACGGGACGGCCATCCGCTCAGTGCGGAAGAAATTCGCTTTTTTGTTAATGGAATACGCGATAACACCGTGTCGGAGGGGCAAATCGCCGCGTTGGCGATGACCATCTTCTTTCACGATATGACCATGGATGAACGGGTGGCGTTGACGCTGGCGATGCGCGACTCCGGCACGGTGCTGGACTGGTCCGGGTTAGACCTCAACGGCCCGTTGGTGGATAAACACTCCACCGGCGGCGTTGGCGATGTGACGTCGCTGATGCTGGGGCCGATGGTCGCGGCTTGTGGTGGCTATGTGCCGATGATTTCCGGCCGTGGCCTGGGCCACACCGGCGGCACGCTGGATAAACTGGAGTCGATTCCGGGGCTGGATATTTTCCCGCAAGATGAGGTATTTCGGCAGATTATCCGTCAGGTCGGGGTGGCGATTATCGGCCAGACCAATTCGCTGGCGCCGGCGGACAAGCGTTTTTACGCCACCCGCGATATCACCGCTACCGTGGATTCCATCCCGCTGATTACCGCCTCGATTCTGGCGAAAAAGCTGGCGGAAGGGCTGGATGCGCTGGTGATGGACGTTAAGGTCGGCTCCGGCGCATTTATGCCGACTTATGAACAGTCTGAACAACTGGCGAAGGCGATCGTCGGCGTCGCCAATAATGCCGGCTGCCGCACCAGCGCATTGTTGACCGACATGAGCCAGGTGCTGGCCTCCAGTGCCGGCAATGCGCTGGAAGTACGCGAAGCGGTACGCTTTCTCACCGGTGAACAGCGTAATCCACGTCTGTTTGAGGTGACGATGGCGCTGTGTGAATCGATGTTGCTGGCCGGTAACCTGGCGCGTGATGCCGCCGAGGCACGAGCCAAATTGCAGGCGGTACTGGACAACGGCCGGGCGGCGGAGGTATTTGGCCGTATGGTCGCAGCCCAGCGCGGCCCGGCGGATTTTGTCGAGCATTACGATCGCTATCTGCAACCGGCGACGCTCAGCAAGCCGGTATTTGCTGAGCAGGAAGGCTTCGTCAGCACGATGGATGCGCGCGCCTTGGGCATGACGGTGGTGGCGCTGGGTGGTGGTCGACGTCAGGCCAGTGATATCATTGATAGTAGTGTCGGGCTGAGCGACATGGTCAGTTTGGGCGACCGCGTGGATGCCGAGCGTCCGCTGGCGGTTATCCATGCCAGAACCGAATCGGACTGGCAGCAGGCGGCACAGGCGTTGCGTGAAGCAATCTGTCTGGATTCTCAGGTGCCTGCGCCTTGCCCATTGATTTATCGCCGACTGGATATCGCGGATATCTAAGCGTTGGTCGCCGTTTTGCCCTACGCGCATTGATACTTTATGTACACGCTGTGCCCTTACGCACGACGCAGGAGATAACAATATGAAACGTGCATTTATTATGGTTCTCGACTCGTTCGGGATTGGCAGCGCCGCCGATGCCGAACGGTTTGGCGACGCAGGTTCAGATACGCTGGGCCATATCGCACAAGCCTGCGCACAAGGCAAGGCGGATATCGGCCGACAAGGACCGCTACACTTGCCGAACCTGAGCCGTCTGGGGCTGGGCAAAGCGGCCGAAGGTTCCACCGGTTGCTTTCCGCCGGGGCTGGACGCGCAGGCGGAGATCATCGGCGCGTACGCGTACGCCAGCGAAATTTCTTCCGGCAAGGATACGCCGTCCGGCCACTGGGAAATCGGCGGTGTGCCGGTGCTGTTCGACTGGGGCTATTTCCACGACGAACACAATAGCTTCCCGCAGGCGCTGCTGGACCGGCTGGTCGAACGCGCCGGGCTGCCGGGCTATCTCGGCAATTGTCATTCCTCCGGTACGGTGATCCTCGACCAGCTCGGTGAGGAGCACATGAAAACCGGCAAGCCGATTTTCTATACCTCGGCGGATTCGGTATTCCAGATCGCCTGCCACGAAGAGACCTTCGGGCTGGAGAAGCTGTACGAACTGTGTGAAATCGCCCGTGAGGAACTGACCGAAGGCGGTTACAACATTGGGCGGGTGATCGCCCGGCCGTTCGTCGGTGATAAAGCCGGCCAGTTCCAGCGTACCGGTAACCGCCACGATCTGGCGGTGGAGCCGCCGGCACCAACTATGCTGAAAAAGCTGGTGGACGAAAAGGGCGGCAATGTGGTGTCGGTGGGGAAAATCGCCGATATCTACGCCAACGTCGGCATCACCAAAAAAGTGAAAGCCACCGGTATCGATGCGCTGTTTGACGCCACGCTGAAAGAGATGGAGCAGGCAGGCGACGACACCATCGTGTTCACCAATTTTGTCGATTTCGACTCGTCCTACGGCCATCGCCGTGATATTGCCGGTTATGCCGCCGCGCTGGAGCTGTTTGACCGCCGCCTGCCGGAGATGCTGGCGCGGGTGACGGGCGATGACATCCTGATTCTGACCGCCGACCACGGTTGCGACCCAAGCTGGCCGGGCACCGATCACACCCGCGAACACGTGCCGGTGCTGATTTACGGGCCTAACGTTAAGCCGGGCGATTACGGCCACCGCACCACCTTTGCCGATATCGGCCAGACGGTTGCTCATTATTTCGGCCTGTCGCCGATGGATTACGGTACGCCGCTGTTTTAACCGATAGATGCGTTGATAGGTCGATGCGCTGACCGCGCGCCGCTATACTGCATCATCATGATTTCACACTGAATTTAAAAAGGAAGAAAAAGGATGGCTACGCCACATATCAATGCAGAAATGGGTGACTTCGCCGACGTGGTACTGATGCCGGGTGACCCGCTGCGCGCCAAGTACATCGCGGAAACCTTTCTGGAAAACGCGGTGGAAGTGAACAACGTGCGTGGCATGTTGGGCTTCACCGGTACTTACAAAGGCCGTCGTATCTCCGTGATGGGCCACGGCATGGGTATCCCATCCTGCTCCATTTACACCAAAGAACTGATAACAGAATACGGCGTGAAGAAAATCATCCGCGTGGGTTCTTGCGGTGCGGTGCGTGCCGATGTGAAATTGCGCGACGTGGTGATCGGGATGGGTGCCTGCACCGATTCCAAAGTGAACCGTATGCGCTTTAAAGATCATGATTTCTCGGCCATTGCCGACTTCGACCTGCTGCGCCACGCGGTGGACGCGGCCAAAGCCCGCGGCATTAACGCCCGCGTCGGCAACCTGTTCTCCGCCGATCTGTTCTACACGCCGGACCCGCAAATGTTCGACGTGATGGAAAAATACGGCATTTTGGGTGTGGAAATGGAAGCAGCCGGCATCTACGGCGTGGCGGCGGAATTCGGTGCTAAAGCACTGGCTATCTGCACCGTGTCCGACCATATCCGCACCCAAGAGCAGACCACCGCCGCCGAGCGCCAGACCACCTTTAACGAGATGATCGAAATCGCGCTGGAATCGGTACTGCTGGGCGATAAAGCCGAGGCTTGATGCTGTTGACAAACAGCTATGTTGTCTTGTGAATGGTGAAGTTTGTCCGGTCAGTGAGTCATTTCGTGCGGGATAAACGGTGTCATTTCTTTGCAGCTTCATTGCACGCACGACAAGGAGAGGTGCAAGCGCCACCTCTCCTTGACCTCTGGCTGGTGGCTAAACTATGAACCCTGACGGGTTCACCCTTGCGGGCCAGCGTAAACGCTGTTCCATTTTGCGTTGCAAAATGGTGTGTCGCTACGCGGTTCCTTCGGCGTTCGACTTCGCTGTTCGGGCCGCCCGTGACGCGATTACTCGCCCCATCCCTGGGGCTCGCCCTTCGGGCCAGCGTAAACGCTGTTCAAAAACGCTCCCGGCGTTTTTGTCCAACACGGCACGGGCTTTCGCGACGTTCTGTCGCTCACCCGGTGAAGTCGCCCACCTCAGCACAGTTTTTGACGCCGGAAAAGCGTCATCCTGTACTTAAGGATTTTATTACCCCAGCGGCAGCGCCATAATAATGGCGTCTTCCCGGCCGGTGGTGGTCGGGTAATAATCCCGCCGTACCGATACTTCGTTGAATCCCATGCTTTGATACAGCGCGATGGCGCGGGCGTTGGAAGCACGCACTTCCAGCCACAGCGTCAGAATGTCGCGGCGTTCCAGCTCGGCAATCAGGTGCTCCAGCAACTGACGCCCGTAGCCGTGGCGCTGGTGCGCCGGGGCGACGGCGATATTGAACAGCGTGGCTTCATCCAGCACCACCTGGGTGATGGCGTAGGCCGCCAGTTGCTGGTCACGGCACAGTTTCAGGTTGAGGTAACGCTCGCCCTGATTGCTGATGAAGGTTTGTTCGCTCCACGGGAAGGCGTGGCTCAGGCGTTCAATCTCAAACGCTTGCGGCAGGTCAGCCGCGGTCAGGGTGGAAATCATGTTCATGGTGACAAATCTGTTGCCACAGGGCGCGTTTGGCCCCGGCATTGTGATAAAGCTCGGCCAGCGTCGGGCTGGTCAGTTGTACGCCATCCCACTGGTCGGTGGCGGGTAGCCCCAGCCACCAACTGTGGCAGCGGGTGTGCTCCGGCAGCATCTGCGCCTGACGCGGCGTCAGGCCGACTATCTGCTGCGCGGAGAGATGCAGGCTGCGCACCACGTCCTGCAAGAGCGGGTCGTCGCTGGCGGGGAGTGGATCGGCAATGATCAGTAACCGGGCGTCGGGCGGCAGGCTGACGGCGATTTCGCCTTTCAGCACCGACGGACGACGCAAGGTCCACTGGGTGATCCCCAGTTGCTGCAACAGCCAGTCCCGTCTTGATGTCATGCCTTACTCACTCTGCGTGCGATGGTGGTGCCCGATGATCATGATGATAACGGTGCACGATAGTGCGGCGCTATGCTAACAAATCGCTGAACCTGCGCCAACAAACCACTATAATCCCCGCTCAGTTTATTGAGGAGCCAGACCTGATGTCAGCATTAACCCCCGCCAGTGAAGTGATACTGCGCCATAGTGATGAATTTGTTGCCCGCCGGGTACTGTTTGCCGGTGATTTGCAGGATACGCTGCCCGCACATTTTGAGGCGGCTTCGGTGACCGTGCACACCACGCAATATCATCACTGGCAGCAGTTGCAGCCTGTATTGGGCGACAACGCGCATTTTTCGTTGCTGGCGCAGGCGGAAATGGTGGCCGGGTGTGACACCCTGATTTACTACTGGCCGAAGAGCAAGCAGGAAGCGCAGTTCCAACTGTCTAATCTGCTGTCGCTGCTGCCGGTCGGCTGTGAGATTTTTGTCGTCGGCGAGAACCGCAGCGGTGTGCGCAGCGCCGAGGGGATTCTGGAGCCGATCGCCGCCATCAATAAGATAGACAGCGCGCGTCGCTGCGGTTTGTATCACGGCCGTCTGGATGCGCCCTCCGCGTTTGCACTGGAGGATTGGTGGCAGGAATATGATGTAAATGGTGCAACGGTTTGTACGCTGCCGGGGGTATTCAGCCGTGATGGTCTGGATGTCGGCAGCCAGTTGCTGCTTTCGACGCTGGAGCCGCATCGTAAAGGTAAAGTGCTCGATCTTGCCTGCGGCGCCGGGGTGTTGGCGGCGTCGTTTGCCCGGCTATCGCCGAAAATCCGCCTGACGCTGAGTGATGTCGGCGCGGCTGCGCTGGAAGCCAGCCGGGCGACGCTGGCGGCGAATGAGCTGGAAGGACAGGTGATTGCCAGCAACGTTTACTCTGATATTCAGGGGCGCTTTGATTTGATTATCTCTAACCCGCCGTTCCACGACGGTATGCAAACCAGCCTACATGCGGCGGAAATGATGATTCGCGGTGCGGCTGCCCACCTCAACATGGAAGGTGAACTGCGCATCGTCGCCAACGCCTTTCTGCCGTACCCGGCGCTGCTGGACGAGACCTTCGGCAGCCACGAAGTTCTCGCCCAGACCGGTCGTTTCCGCGTGTATCGCGCGGTGCTGCGTCGTAATAAAAAACGCTAACTAAGCCGCCCGGCGTTTTTGCCGGGCGTCATGCGACGTTCAGGCGTTATCGAGCGTCGCCATTCCTTCCCGGCCATAGCGCTCGCCGGCGGCTGCCTGCGGTGGGAAGATGGCGTTGATCTCATCCAGCTCACGCGGCGTCAATGATACTGACGGCGCGCCGACATTTTCTTCCAGATAGCGACGACGTTTGGTGCCGGGAATAGGCACGATATGTTCGCCCTGCGCCATCACCCAGGCTAATGCCAATTGCGATGGCGTGACCGCTTTTTCCCGCGCCAGTTGCGTGATTTTATCCACCAGTTGCCGGTTTTTAGCGAAATTTTCGTCGCTAAATCGCGGGTTGCCGCGTCGGAAATCGTCTGCGGCCAGATCGCTCGGCTGTTTGATGGCGCCGGTCAGGAAGCCGCGACCCAGCGGGCTATAAGGCACAAAACCGATACCCAGACGGCGACAGGTGGGGAGGATCTCCGCTTCCACGTCGCGCGTCCACAAGGAGTATTCGCTTTGCAACGCGGTGATGGGATGAACGCGGTACGCGTGCTCCAGTGTGGCGGCAGACGCCTCGCTCAGGCCGATATACCGAATCTTGCCCGCTTTCACCAAATCAGCCAGCGCGCCGACGCTGTCTTCAATCGGTACGGCCGGGTCGATACGGTGCTGGTAGTAGAGATCGATAACATCAACACCCAGGCGCTTCAGGCTACCTTCGACCGCCTGACGAATGTACTCCGGTCGGCCGCAGACACCGCGTAGCGCCGGGTTGGCCGGGTCGCGCAGAATGCCGAATTTGGTAGCCAGAAACACCTGTTCCCGTTTGCCTTTAATCGCTTTTCCTACCAGTTCTTCATTGGTATGCGGGCCGTACATATCGGCGGTATCCAGCAAGGTCACGCCCAGTTCCAGCGCCCGGTGCAGCGTGGCGATGGCTTCACTTTCATCCTGCCCGGTGGAATAGAAATCGCTCATCCCCATACAGCCGAGGCCAATGGCTGAGACCGTTGGCCCCTGCGGGCCGAGTTTTCGCTGTTGCATGTTGTTGCTCCGTGTTGTTCGCTTCGTCTATGCAGTGTGGTTGTTTGAGTTAAAAAGATAAATTCGCGGTTTTATGCAACACTGTTTGTAAAATACAAACAATGGAGCCGGGGATGGATCAGGTTCAGGCCATGCGGGTATTCGTGCGCATCGTGGAGACGGAAAGTTTCAGCCGGGCGGCGGAAAAGCTGGGGCTGCCGCGCGCCACCGTCAGCCAGACGCTGAAACGGCTGGAGCTGCGGCTGGGCGTGCGCCTGTTGCAACGCACCACCCGCCAGGTGCAGGTAACGGACGAAGGCTTGTTGTATTACCAGCGCTGTGTGCAGTTGTTGGCGGAGATCGATGAGACCGACGCGCTGTTTTCCCATCAGCGCCAGCAGCCCAGCGGCCGTGTGCGAATCGACATGCCGCACTCGCTGGCGCGGCAGGTGGTGATCCCGTCGTTGCCCGCGTTTTACCGCCGCTATCCGCAGATTTCGCTGGTGCTGAGCGCCAACGATGCCGCGATTAATGTACTGCGCGAAGGCGTGGACTGCGTACTGCGTGCCTGGCAGGTGGAGGATGATTCGCTGGTGGCGCGCTCGTTACCGTCTTTACCGCAGGTTACCTGTGCTTCGGCCGCCTACTGTGCGGAATTTGGCGTACCTGACTCGCTGGAAGCGCTGACGTCGCACCGTATGGTGAGCTATTTTTCGCTGCGCACATCGCAGCGCTACCCGCTGGAATTTATGCAGCAAGGGCAATTGATCACCCGCTCGTTACCAAGCCTGGTGGAAATCAACGGCGCCGACGCCTATATCGCCGCCTGTCAGGCCGGCATGGGGATTATTCAGGCGCCGCGTTACGGCCTGACGTCGTCGTTGCTGGCGAGCGGAGAACTGGTGGAAATCCTGCCGCAGTTGCCGCCGCCCGATATGCCGCTGTATGTGATGTATCCCTCCGGGCGCTTTCTGGCGCCGCGTATTCGGGTGGTTATCGAGTGGCTTGCGCAGTGCTTTCATCAGGCGCCGTTTGTCTGAGTGCTGATTTTTACAGCAAATACGGCAACGGTATGGAAATAATCATTGACGTTGATGGCAAAACCTCTAGAATGCGCCTCCGTGGTGACATTATGTGACGTAATGTTGCTTGGTTTGCGAAGGTGGCGGAATTGGTAGACGCGCTAGCTTCAGGTGTTAGTGTCCTTAGGACGTGAGGGTTCAAGTCCCTCTCTTCGCACCAAACTCACCACAGATTTGTATTTCACAGTACCTGCGAAGGTGGCGGAATTGGTAGACGCGCTAGCTTCAGGTGTTAGTGTCCTCAGGACGTGAGGGTTCAAGTCCCTCTCTTCGCACCACTGGGATGCAAATCAATACATTGCAGTAAATCGTCGTACACAGTGCGAAGGTGGCGGAATTGGTAGACGCGCTAGCTTCAGGTGTTAGTGTCCTTAGGACGTGAGGGTTCAAGTCCCTCTCTTCGCACCACTCTCCTTATTTTCTTCTTTGTTCCAGCACAGCAATACTCCTCAATAACGATATCAACCATCTGTTTTCTCTAATATTTCTGAATATCAGTCTGCTTCAGGGCCAGTGTTGCCACCCTCTGAGCGTGAGCGACAGCGCCGCCAGGCCGCCTGCCAGCGCAATGCAGGACGGCAGCAGCAGATAGTGGCGCATACGGCGGTGAAACAACATGCTTAATGTGAGCAGCATCGCCAGTGCACAGATGTATTTCAGATGGGTGAGATTCAGTTCCGGCAGGGCCAGCAGCGGCAACAGCGTTGCCGGTAGCAGTACGCCCCAGGCACTGGATAAGCGTTTGCCAAAATACCAGCTTATTCCCCATAGCCCGCAGGCGGCGATCATGGCAGTCAGCATGGTGGCCTCTTTTATTGATAATGATAACTAATATCATATATCAGATTTTCGGCTATACAACCGATGTCGTGTGATTTTTCGATGACCTGCCGTTTAACGACGGCAGGTTTGGTATGCCGGCGGCAATCAGGCGTGGTGCAGATAGTGGCGTACCAGCTGCAACATATTGAGCAGCGTGGCGGAGCGGTCATGCTTACGCCAGATGACGGCAATCTGCGTGGTGAGGTGCGGCGTGTTGGTATCGTGATACGTCACATTACCGGTCTGGATGCTGCTCAACGATTCAGGAACAAAGGTCACGCCAAAACCCGACGCCACCATACTGATGGTGGCGGTGAGGTGCGGCGCCAACGGATTGATTTTCGGTTGGTAACCCGACAGGTAGCAGGCGCGGACAATCAGGTCGTGCAGGCTGGGGCACAGTTCCCGCGGGAAAATGATCAAGGGTTCATGCCGCAACTGCCCAAGATTGATTTGTGTTTGATCGCCGAATGGGTGATGTTCCGGCAGCACCAGCCGCATCGGCTCGTCCGCCAGTAATTCGCCTTCAAACTCATCGCCGATGTCGCCAGGCAGCCGCACAAACGCGATATCCGTGGTGCGGTTACGCAGGCTCTCCAGAATTTCATGAATATGTTCTTCACGCGGCTGTAGCCGGACATTGGGATACTGCTGCCGATAGCGGCGCAGCAGCGTCAGCACCGCCGGGTGGAAGGTGACCGCGCAGGAAAAGCCGACGTTGATCACGCCGCTTTCACCGCGGGCGATGCTGCGCACCCTTTCTACGGCCGAATCGGCCAGTTCCAGAATATGGCTGGCGTCCTGATACAGCGCTTCGCCGGCTTCCGTCATCTCTACGCCACGGGTCAGCCGTTTGAACAGCGGCGTGCCGATTTCCCGTTCAAGCTTCTGAATTTGCTGGCTTAACGGCGGTTGCGAGATGCCCAGTATTTCTGCTGCACGGGTGAAGTGCCGGGTTGAGGCCACTGCGACAAAATAGCGCAGGTAACGTAACTCCATATATTTTCGATCTCCAAACAGCCACATTTCTGTATTGGAACTTTGGTGTGACGAAGGTCAATATTCAAGTGAAACATTAAATAAATTTAAGTTGATCATCGTCGGAAGGGGATGGATATGAAAGATGTTAACTGTGTCGACCCCTGTGTCAGGGAACTGACCAGCTTTGCACTTCATCATCAACAACAGCATCCAGAGTGCGTTATTTATCAAACGTCATTAATGAGCGGCCTTATTAATGGCGTTTACGAAGGTCACGTCACGATGGAAGAGCTTCTTAAACATGGCGATTTTGGATTAGGAACGTTTAATAATCTTGACGGTGAACTGGTCGCGCTGAATAGCCGCATCTTCCAACTCCGTGAAGACGGCAGTGCGCGTGCGGCGCTGCCATACCAAAAAACGCCCTTCGCGGTGATGACGTTTTTCCGGCCGACGGAGCAGATCCATTTTGGACAAGCGACCGACCGTGAAGCGATTCATCGGCGCATTGATGAGTTGATTGCAACAGATAATCTGTTTTGTGCCCTGCGGATAGATGGCCGATTTAGCCATGTCGAAACCCGTACGGTACCTCGCCAGGAACGTCCTTATAAACCGATGCTGGAAGCGATTGCCCAACAACCCACGTTCCGTTTCGAACAGTGTCCGGGCAGCGTGGTCGGTTTCCGTAGTCCTGCCTATGTTCAGGGGATTAATGTGGCTGGTTATCACGAGCACTTCATCACCGAGGATCGTAAAGGTGGTGGGCATATCCTTGATTATCAATTGGAAGAAGGCGTGCTGACGTTTGGCTCCATCGCCAAACTGGTTATCGATCTTCCCCGTGACAGGGATTTCCTGAAAGCCAATTTATCCCCTGAAGATCTCGATAGCGTGATTCACTCCGTGGAGAGTTGAGGCATCGAGCAGGTACTGAAAGCACAAGCACACTGTTATGCAGAGGATAAACATTATGGAAAATATGGATGGTCAACAGCATTGGTCTAGTGGTGCTGAACTGATCGTAAAACATCTTGAGCAGCAAGGCGTCAACTATGTCTTCGGCATTCCTGGTGCAAAAGTCGATCGCGTGTTTGATTCACTGGTGGATTCGTCGATCCAGACCATTCCCGTCAGGCATGAAGCCAACGGCGCGTTTATGGCGGCGGCCGTCGGTCGCCTGACCGGTAAAGCTGGTGTGACGCTGGTGACATCGGGGCCTGGCTGTTCGAACCTGGTGACCGGTTTGGCTACCGCAACGGCAGAAGGCGACCCGATGGTGGCGCTGGGGGGCGCGGTGAAACGTGCCGACCGCCTGAAACTGACCCACCAAAGCCTGGATACCGTTAGCCTGTTTCAACCGGTGACCAAGTACAGCGCGGAAATCACCGTGTCGTCCGCGATTTCAGAAGTGATGGCCAACGCCTTTCGCGCCGCCGAGTTTGGCCGGCCGGGCGCCGCATTCATCAGCCTGCCGGAAGATATTGTCAACGAACCGGCAGACAGCCCGATTCTGGCGCGTACTTCGCTGCCGACCCTCAATAGCGCGCCGCTACGGGATGTCGAACATGTGGCCGGGCTTATCAAAAACGCGAAAAACCCGATATTGCTGCTGGGGTTGATGGCCAGCCAGCCGAAAAACGCGCAGGCGCTGCGTCGGTTACTGCATCATAGCGGCTTGCCGGTGACCAGCACCTATCAGGCCGCTGGGGTTATCGATCAACAGCATTTTGATCACTTTGCCGGCCGGGTCGGGTTGTTCAACAATCAGGCCGGCGACAAACTGTTACAACAGGCGGACCTTATCGTCACGGTCGGTTATAGCCCGGTGGAGTACGCCCCGGCGCTGTGGAATTCCGGTAAGGCGACGCTGGTGCACATTGATGTGCTGCCCGCTGAAGTGGAAAGCGCCTACCGCCCGGATGTGGAACTGGTCGGCGATATCAGCATTACCGTCGATATGCTCAACGAGCAACTGAGTTCGCCGATTGTGTTGTCTCCTCAGGCGGCCGCGATTCTGGAAGAGCGCAGCCAGTTGCGCCACCAATTAGCGACCCGTGCCATCAACATGGATGGCTTTGCTATCCATCCGTTGCGCCTGGTGCGGGTGATGCAGGATCTGGTCAATAAAGACGTGACCTTGTGCGTGGATATGGGCAGCTTTCATATCTGGCTGGCGCGTTATCTTTATAGCTTCCGAGCCCGTCAGATACTGATGACTAACGGACAGCAGACCATGGGGGTTGCGCTGCCGTGGGCGATCGCCGCGGCGTTGGTCAACCCGAAACAGAAGGTCGTGTCGGTATCCGGGGATGGCGGTTTCATGCAGTCCAGCATGGAGCTGGAAACGGCGGTGCGGCTGAAATCGAACATTCTGCACATTATCTGGGTAGATAACGCCTACAACATGGTGGAAATTCAGGAAGAGAAGAAGTATCGCCGCTCTTCCGGCGTCAAGTTCGGCCCCATCGATTTCAAAGCCTATGCGGAAGCGTTCGGCGCTAAAGGTTTCGCCGTTGAATCCGCCGCCGAGCTGGTGCCGAAGCTCTGGCAGGCGATGGATGTCGATGGACCGGCGGTGATTGCGATTCCGGTGGATTATTCCGACAACCATTACCTGATGGAGAACGTCAATATCAGCCACCTGATCTAGGGCGCGATATCGCCCGCGGTTCAGGACTCATCTTACCTGCTGGTACTAATCCTACCTGCTGCAAGGCTTTGCAGCCTTTTAGAGCGCTGTTCGCCCATGATGCCCGGTGTATTTTGAGGCACCAGATGGGCACCTGTTGCTCCACGCGTCCTGAAGCTCCTATGACATGGAGGGGCTTGGCTGACCTGCCGCGTATACTGCGCGGCAGGATAAACAGTCCGATATTGGCAGGACGCGCGTTTTTTGCCGCATCCCGCTATGCTCCGCGTGCAACTGTGTTGCGTGTGATCGCGTTATCCGCAAAACGGTTGGCAGTCAAACCGTCGCTGCGCGGTCAGCAATCAGTAGATCGCGTGATACAGCGCTTCAATTTCCTTCACCGTTGCCGGGCGCGGATTGCCACCGGTGCAGACATCGTCAAATGCCGCCTGCGCCAGTGCCGGAATATCCTGTTCTTTGACGCCGACCTGGCGCAATTGCACCGGGATATCCACATCCTGCGCCAACTGCCGTACCGCCTGAATCGCCGCTTCCCGCACCTGCGCCAGCGGCATGTCGTCTGCGCCTTTCACCCCCATGGCAACGGCGATGGCACGGAATTTTTCACCGGTATACTCCGCATTCCAGGCCATGATATGCGGCAGCAGAATGGCGTTGGCGACGCCATGTGGAGTGTTATAAAACGCGCCCAGCGGGTGCGCCATGCCGTGCACCAGCCCCAGCCCGACGTTGGAAAAACCCATACCGGCGATGTATTGCCCCAGCGCCATGTCTTCTACGCCCTGCGCTTTCCCGGCAACGGAATCACGCAGCGAACGGCTGATGATTTCGATGGCTTTCAGGTGCAGCATGTCGGTCAGTTCCCAGGCGCCTTGGGTGGTGAACCCTTCGATAGCGTGGGTCAGCGCGTCGATGCCGGTAGCGGCTTTGAGCGATGCCGGCATACTGCGCATCATGTCCGCGTCGATAAACGACACAATCGGAATATCGTGCGGATCGACGCAGACGAATTTACGCCGTTTCTCTTCATCGGTGATGACATAATTGATGGTCACTTCGGCGGCGGTGCCGGAGGTTGTCGGTATCGCGAAGATAGGCACACTGGGTTTACGGGTGGCGGCCACCCCTTCCAGACTACGTACATCCGCGAATTCCGGGTTGTTGATAATAATACCGATGGCTTTACAGGTATCCTGCGGGGAACCGCCGCCGATAGCTATCAGATAATCAGCGCCGGAGGCCTGAAAACGCTCGACCCCATGCTGGACGACGGCGATAGTCGGATTGGGGATCACGCCGTCATACACCTCATAAGGCAGCCCGGCGTTATCCAGCAGGGCGGTCACGTTACCGGCGACGCCGTATTTCACCAGCTCTTTGTCCGTCACCACCAGCGCTTTGCGGAAACCGCGCCGTTGCACCTCTGCTGTTAAATGGGCGATGGCGCCGCTGCCAAAGTAGGACGTTTCATTCAGTATCATTCTGTGCGTCACGATGCACTCTCCTTAACATATTGATTTTTAATTATGGTGGCTTGTCCGCTATCCATTTTTCGCTGCCTGGCCGGCAGCGGTAAGGTCAATAATCAATCTAGTTCCGCCTGTTGCGGGCGGTGGTGAAAGCTCGCGCTTGATTGATAAAAATCAAATCGTTGTCTGATGGATAGCCTGCCGATGCCGCCAGTGTGAAACCTGTCGTGGCGAACCGCCTTCCCATTGCTGCCATCAATCACGGTGTATTGTCGTTGTCGGGAAGATATCCTGAATGGCGATCACAAAATCGACTGGTGAAAACAATCAAAGACGAATGCCGGGTGACCTGAAATAATCTAATTTTAAGCCTTTTTCGCATTACTTTATCTAATTCAATGTGGCGGAGAGTGTTTTGGCATCACGCCAGGTATTCATTTATTTTTGCATAAAGATACTTATTATTTTTTATTTAATGGATTTTAATCTTTAATTTTTTAAATTTATTGGTTTTATATTCTTGTAGTCGAGAGGGTTTGATGGAGGTAAAACAGATTTTTTATATAGATAAACTTATGGCTATAGGAGTGGTGGAACGCGCGCTTCGGTGGTAAGTTCAACGGCAGGATAAACGTTTGCGTCGTGGAGCCTGGCATCACAACGCGCGGCTAACGTAGAGAGAAAAGAATGGCAAACCACACCCCGTTGTATGAACAGCATCTGGCCGATGGCGCCAAAATGGTGGACTTTCATGGCTGGATGATGCCGCTGCATTACGGCTCCCAACTGGATGAACATCACATCGTACGCAGCAGCGCCGGCATGTTCGATGTGTCGCACATGACTATCGTGGATTTGCGCGGCGCCCGTGTCCGCGAATTTTTGCGTTACCTGCTGGCGAATGATGTCGCCAAATTAACCCAGCCTGGCAAAGCGCTCTATACCGCGATGCTGACGCCGTCGGCCGGCGTGATCGACGATCTGATCGTCTATTTCCAGACCGAAGACTATTTCCGGCTGGTGGTGAATTCCGCCACGCGTGAAAAAGATCTGGCGTGGATTACCGAACATGCCAAACCGTTCATGGTGGCTATCACCGAACGCGAAGATCTGTCGTTGATAGCCGTGCAAGGGCCGCAGGCGCAGGAAAAGGTGCGTAGTCTGCTGAGCGATGCCCAACGTGACATCGTGGCGGGCATGAAACCTTTCTTCGGCGTGCAGGCCGACGACCTCTTTATCGCCACCACTGGCTATACTGGCGAAGCAGGCTATGAGATTGCGTTACCACAGGAACAGGCGGTCGGCTTCTGGCAACAACTGCTGTCCGTCGGTGTAAAACCCTGTGGGCTGGGTGCGCGTGACACGTTGCGTCTGGAAGCGGGCATGAACCTGTACGGTCAGGACATGGATGAAACCGTCTCTCCGCTGGCGGCCAACATGGGCTGGACTATTGTCTGGCGGCCGGAAGACCGTCAGTTCATCGGTCGTGAGGCGCTGGAACGCCAGCAGGCGGAAGGCACTGAACAGTTGGTCGGTTTAGTGATGACTGAAAAAGGCGTGCTGCGTCACGGTCAACCGGTCCGCTTTACCGATAATCATGGCGTCATGCAGGAAGGGGTGATCACCAGCGGGTCGTTTTCGCCTACGCTGGGCGTCAGCATTGCGCTGGCCCGTGTTCCCGCCGGTATCGGCGAGCAGGCAATCGTGCAGATTCGCAATCGTGAGATGCCGGTGCACGTGACCAAACCGAATTTCGTCCGCGCCGGCAAAGCGCTGGTTCAGTTTTAATTTTTGGCATTAATGGAAGGAGAAGGTGGCAATGAGCAATGTTCCGGCAGAACTGAAATATACCTCATCCCATGAGTGGGTGATGGCGGAAGGCAATGGCGTGTACAGCGTAGGTATTACCGAACATGCGCAGGAGTTGCTGGGTGATATGGTGTTTGTCGATCTGCCGGAGGTTGGCAGTACGGTAAACGCCGGCGACGATTGCGCGGTGGCGGAATCCGTCAAGGCGGCGTCTGATATTTACGCGCCGATCAGCGGTGAAATCGTGGAAATCAACGAAGAGCTGGAAGGTGCGCCGGAGCTGGTAAATAGCGCGCCTTACGCCGAAGGCTGGTTGTTCCGCATCAAAGCCTCTGACGAAGCCGAACTGAACGAATTGCTTGATGCCGCTGGCTATCAGGCACTGCTGGAAGAAGAAGACAGCGACGAAGAAGAATAAGCCTGACGCCCCGTTTGCTTGCCGCAACGGGGCGTTTTTATGGTCCGCTTGGTTTTGCGATTGGTTTGTTTTGTGAATGGTTTGCTTGTTTTTCTGAATGATTTGCTTGTTTTATGAATTAGTTAATTGCGCTGCACATCATTGTGCCAAATGCAGGAAATTCCCCCACATGACCCAGACTCTCAGTCAACTCGAACACGGCAGTGCGTTCACCGAGCGCCACATCGGCCCGTCGGCTACTCAGCAACAGCAGATGCTGGCCGCCATTGGCGCAGATTCGCTGGACGAACTTATCCGTCACATCGTACCCGCCGATATCCAGTTACCTCAGCCGCCAGCGGTGGGCGACGCCACCACCGAGTCTCAGGCATTGGCTGAATTGAAGGCCATCGCCGGCCGCAATCAGCGTTATAAAAGTTATATCGGCATGGGGTATCACGCGGTGCTGACGCCGCCGGTGATTTTGCGCAACGTGCTGGAGAATCCGGGCTGGTATACCGCGTATACGCCGTACCAGCCGGAGGTGTCGCAGGGGCGTCTGGAAGCATTGCTGAATTTCCAGCAAGTGACGCAGGATTTAACCGGTCTGGAGCTGGCTTCCGCTTCGCTGCTGGATGAGGCGACCGCCGCCGCAGAAGCAATGGCGATGGCGAAACGCGTCAGTAAGCTCAAGCAGGCCAATCGTTTCTTTGTTGCCGATGATGTTCATCCGCAGACGCTGGATGTGGTGCGCACCCGCGCACTGACCTTCGGTTTCGAGATTGTCACCGGCAATGCCGCCGATGCGGTGAAATATGACGACGTGTTCGGCGTATTGCTGCAACAGACAGGCACCACCGGTGAGTTGCACGACTATCGTGCGCTGATGGCCGAGCTGAAAAGCCGGAAGGTGATCATCAGCGTGGTGTCGGACATGATGGCGCTGGTACTGCTGGCGGCACCCGGCAAACAGGGCGCGGACATTGTGTTGGGCTCTGCCCAACGTTTTGGCGTGCCGATGGGGTACGGCGGCCCGCACGCGGCGTTTTTCGCCTGCCGCGATGAATACAAACGCGCCATGCCGGGCCGGATTATCGGTGTTTCCCGCGATGCCGCCGGCAACACGGCGTTGCGCATGGCGATGCAGACCCGCGAACAGCATATCCGCCGCGAAAAAGCCAACTCCAATATCTGTACCTCGCAGGTGCTGCTGGCCAACATTGCCGGGATGTACGCGGTATATCACGGGCCGCAGGGGTTGAAACGCATTGCCGGGCGCATCCACCGTTTGACCGATATTCTGGCGGCCGGGTTGACCCAGCGCGGCCTGACGCTGCGTCATCAGCACTGGTTCGATACGTTGGCCGTCGAGGTCGCCGATAAGGCGGCGGTGTTAAACCGCGCGCTGAGCGCCGGTATCAACCTGCGTGCTGATCTCGATGGCGCGGTCGGCATCGCGCTGGATGAAACCACCAGCCGTTACGACGTGCTGGCGCTGTTCGCCGTATTGTTGGGCGACGATCACGGGCTGGATATCGACACGCTGGATGCGGCGGTCAGCCGGCAGTCGGCGTCGATCCCGGCGGCGTTGCTGCGCAGCGACGACATCCTGACTCACCCGGTATTCAATCAATACCACAGCGAAACCGAGATGATGCGTTATCTGCACCGTCTGGAAAGCAAGGATCTGGCGCTGAATCAGGCGATGATCCCGCTCGGTTCCTGCACCATGAAACTTAACGCGGTGGCGGAAATGCTGCCGATCACCTGGCCGGAATTTGCCGAGCTGCACCCGTTCTGCCCGCCGGAACAGGCGCTGGGTTACCGCCAACTGATTACACAGTTGTCCGACTGGCTGGTGCAACTGACCGGCTACGACGCCGTGTGTATGCAGCCGAATTCCGGTGCGCAGGGGGAATATGCCGGTTTGCTGGCGATCCGCCGTTATCACGAAAGCCGTAACGAAGGCGAACGCAACCTGTGCCTGATCCCGAGCTCCGCCCACGGCACCAACCCGGCTTCCGCCCAGATGGCGGGGATGCAGGTGGTGGTGGTGGCCTGCGACAAGCAGGGGAACATCGACCTGCACGATCTGCGGGAAAAAGCGCAGCAGGCGGGCGATAAACTCTCCTGCATCATGGTGACGTATCCGTCTACCCACGGCGTGTATGAAGAAACCATCCGCGAAGTGTGCCAGATTGTTCACCAGTACGGCGGCCAGGTGTATCTGGACGGCGCCAACATGAACGCGCAGGTTGGGATTACCTCGCCGGGTTACATCGGTGCGGACGTGTCGCACCTTAACCTGCACAAGACCTTCTGCATTCCTCACGGCGGTGGCGGCCCAGGCATGGGGCCTATCGGCGTGAAAGCGCATCTGGCGCCGTTTGTTCCGGGCCATCAGGTGGTGGCAATGGACGGCGTGCTGACGCGTCAGGGGGCGGTTTCCGCCGCGCCGTTCGGCAGTGCTTCCATTCTGCCGATCAGTTGGATGTATATCCGCATGATGGGGGCGCAAGGGCTGAAACAGGCCAGTCAGGTGGCGATTTTGAACGCTAACTATGTGGCGACGCGCCTGAAAGACGCCTACCCGGTGTTGTACACCGGCCGCGATGGACGCGTAGCGCACGAGTGCATTCTGGATATTCGTCCGCTGAAAGACAGCACCGGCATCAGCGAGATGGATATCGCCAAGCGTCTGATCGACTACGGTTTCCATGCGCCGACCATGTCGTTCCCGGTCGCAGGCACGTTGATGATCGAACCGACTGAATCGGAAAGTAAAGTGGAGCTGGACCGCTTCATCGACGCGATGCTGGCGATCCGTAACGAGATCGACCGCGTGGCGGCGGGAGAATGGCCGCACGAAGACAATCCGCTGACGAACGCGCCGCATACCCAGACTGAGCTGGCGGCCGATTGGTCGCACCCGTACAGCCGCGAGCTGGCGGTATTCCCGGCCGGGCAGGCTCACAAGTACTGGCCGGCAGTGAAACGTCTGGATGATGTCTACGGCGACCGTAACCTGTTCTGCTCCTGTGTGCCGATGAGCGAGTATCAGTAAGCGTCAGTCGCGCAGTGAATAACCGGGAGGCATGGGCCTCCCGTTTTTTTGTCCGGCATATTTTCAGGGCCGGCATGGTAGAGTGGTGTTTTCTTTCTTGAGCGCTTAAGCGCAGTGTTGAGAAGGTGAAGAGATGATGTTGGGGATTCACGATCTTTCGCTGTTTATCCTGTCGGGAATTTTGCTCAATATTATGCCGGGGCCGGATTCTTTGCTGATTATGACGAAGAGTGCGTCGCAGGGATGGCGGGCCGGGTCGGCCGCTGCACTGGGGATCGGTTCTGGTACGCTGGTGCATGTTCTGGCCGCCGCGTTGGGGTTATCCGCTATTTTAGCGACCTCCGCCACCGCATTTACGGTGGTAAAAGTACTGGGAGCCGTTTATCTGGTCTATATCGGTGTGCAGGCATTGCTGGATAAATCTGCCCATCGCGCAACGGCTGGCGACAACAAGAGTCTGCCTGTTAGTCGTCCCGTACTGTCGATGCGGAAAATCTACTGGCAGGGTTTTCTCACCAATGTACTGAACCCCAAAGTTGCACTGTTTTTTCTGGCGTTCGTGCCGCAGTTTATTGACCCGCAGGCGCCGCAGAAAGCGCTGGCCTTTATCGTTCTGGGATTGATCTTCAATTTCAACGGTATGCTGTGGTGTCACTTTCTCGCCATATCGACGGCAATGGCCAGCAGCACGCTGAAAGTCAGCAAGGCGGTACGTTTTTGGTTGAATAAAACCATCGGCGTGCTGTTTATTTCACTGGGCGTGAAGCTGGTGATGTCGGCAAGGGGCTGATGTAATTTGAATGAAACATCCTTTCAGGGTGCGATGATGGTTAAGCGATACGTTGATAGAGGATTCCCCCTTTTATATTGGGCCACTGAAATTGAAGCCCTTTGCCCGAAATGTGGTAGTGCCGGCGTGATTAATGGCAATCCATCCTGGAGAGAACGGTGGGCTATATTTTCATGTCAATACTGTGGGCATTCATTGAAGACTGAACGTGATGGGTGGCATGGCCCGGTAGTAGGGCACAGTCGTCGCCCATGTGGGCAGTGTGGTTATCAGTGGGTAACAAAAGCGGTATCTTTCAAAAATTATGCAGCTATTAAAAAGTCGACAACCAAGGCGAAATGTTCGAAGTGTAATTCGTTGAATGAATTAACGCTGTCATTTTCATATGCAGAACCAGCCTATCATGCAATTGATCCATTTTTTGGCTTGGAGTTGGCGCTAAAAGAAGATACGCGCTATGGCACTGTGTGGGTTTATAGCGCCGAGCATTTAATGCATTTAAAAGGGTATGTTTCTGCGCGGGTAAGAGAAAACCATACTATGAATTCATCTTATTTTAGTCGATTGCCAGCGTGGATAAAATCTTACAAAAACAGAGAAATGGTTTTAAAAGTGATTAAAAAGTTGGAAAAAAGGCTAATAACGAAAACACTAAGTTGAATATTGTTTTTATAGATAACGCTGAAACAGGGCTCTCTGTTGTTTTGCCGGAGCCCTGTTTCAATCATTTCAGCCAGCCCTTGGCTTGTGCGTCTTCCAGATGTTGTTTCAGGTAACTCCACAGCGCCGGATTGATGTCGCGGATAAAATCGTTGCGACTCAGCACCTGCTCCAGCCGGATGCCGTTCTCCACCCAGCTTTGACCGCCGTTATGCAGGTTCATCAGCACCGGCATCACCCGGTCGATCATCAAGGCAAAGCGCGCTTCGGCGGTTTCTCCGGCTTCATACTCGTGCCATAGCGCCAGGAACTGGTCATGTTGTGGCGGCGGCAGCAGGCCAAAAATACGTGCGGCGGCGGCTTGTTCCTGCTCCTGAATGGCTGCGCGTGCTTTGAGGTCATATACCAGCACGTCGCCGGCGTCGATCTCCACAATGATCGTGGATCAACGCCATTTTCAGGACGCGGGTAATGTCGATGTTGTCATCGGCATAAGGCGCCAGGCTCATCACGGCAACCGCAAAATGCCAGCTGTGCTCCGCAGAATCTTCCTGGCGATCGGTGCCGATCACCTTAGAACGGCGCTGAACACTCTTGAGTTTGTCGATTTCCATCAGAAACCGGACGACATCGGTCATGGGGCCGAAATCCAGTACGGGTAAAGCGAGCGACATCCGTTAGCCTCCTGTAATAAAGAGACGCCATTGTAGGGGATGCGTCGGGAGATGAACACGTTGGAATGTCGTTCGAAAGTAACGGATTTTTATTTTAGCGTACAGGTGTACACTGGAATTATTCTCAGTTAATCTGCTCAAAGCTTGCTCAGCATGGCAGGTATGCCGCTAGTGCAGAGGTTTGGGTAAGTATGAGACAAGAGGTCGGCATGAAAAAAAACGTGGTGGAGTCTGGTTACTCGCTGGCGGAAGAAATCGCCAACAGTATCAGCCATGGAATCGGTTGTGTGTTCGGGATTGTCGGGTTGGTGTTATTGTTGGTGCAGGCAGTGGATAACGGCGCCACATCGCTGGCCATTACCAGCTACAGTTTGTATGGCGGCAGCCTGATTTTATTATTCCTCGCTTCTACGTTGTATCACGCCATTCCCTATCAGCGAGCAAAGCGCTGGCTGAAAAAATTTGATCACTGCGCTATTTATCTGCTGATTGCCGGAACATACACCCCTTTTTTGCTGGTCGGACTTAATTCGCCGCTGGCGCACGGACTGATGATCACTATCTGGAGCCTGGCGCTGCTGGGGATTATTTTCAAGCTGGCATTTGCTCATCGGTTTGAGGTGTTGTCGCTGGTCACCTATCTGGTGATGGGGTGGCTATCACTGATTGTGGTGTATCAATTAGCGATGAAGCTGTCTGTCGGCGGTGTGACGCTGTTGGCGATAGGCGGGGCGGTATACACGCTGGGGGTGGTGTTTTACGTCTGCAAGCGTATTCCGTTCAATCATGCCATCTGGCACGGGTTCGTGCTGGGAGGCAGCGTATGCCATTTCCTGGCGATTTACCTGTACGTGGGGTAACGGCGCGGTGAGTGCTGTGAGTTGACGTTGATAATCTCAGGGAGCTGTGGCTCCCTGAGGTTTTTTACCTACCGCATCGGTTATTCTGCGAGAGAATAGGGCAGCGGCTGAATCGCAAGCTGGCTGCTGCCGTCGTCACGTACTCGCAGTACGCTGTCTGCTTCCAGATCGTTATTCAGCACCGCCTGAACCCACAGTGTGCCGTCATGCAACTGGCAGGCTGCCAGCACAGTGCCGGTTCGGCGCCAGTTATCACCGAGTTTCAACTCCAGTTCGTCGCCGGCAGCGGGCATCTGTGTCGAGGGGCCAGCCAGCCAGTACAATGCGCGTTTATTGGCGCCGCGATATTTGGCGCGGGCGACCATCTCCTGACCGGCATAGCACCCTTTGGTGAAGCTAATGCCTTGCAGCGCTTGTAAATTGGTTGCCTGCGGAATGAACTGTGCGCTATTGGCGCTGTCGATAATAGGTTGGCCCGCTTCAATATCCAGCGCCAGCCATTGACGACTATCATTGAATGCAACCTGTGGTTGCAGTGCGTCAATCAGCGTTGCAGCGCGCTGCGCATCCAGCACCAGCAAAAAGCGCTCGGTGGGGGAGGGTAAATACAGCAGTGTTGCTCCGGGTTGATGTACGACCGTGTTTCCGGCGTCCGGCAGGGCATCGAACAACGGGGCCAACAGGGCCCGGATGTTGAGGCCGGCCGCGCCCAGTAGTATGGTGCCGTCGTCAGCCGCGATGGTTGTTTTGGAAAAGACGGCGTATTTTTTCAACTCCGTTACCTGGGTATCTCGTATGCTGCGGCGTTCCAGGTAAGCCAACCCGTCGCCATGATGGAACAGGCGTATGCTGCTCCACATTTTTCCTTTGGCGTCGCAGTGGGCGCATAGTACCTGCTCACTGCTTTGTAAGTCGTTCACGTCGGCGGTGAGTTGACCCTGAAGGTACTTGACGGTATCCGGCCCGGTGAGGGTGACAAGCGCCCAGTCATCGAGCGACATCAGGGTGGCGGAGAGTTGAGCGGAAGAAAATAACGGTTGTGCAGTAAACGGATGAGCCATATTACAATCCTGCGATGCGTAATGTGAGCGAATTATCCAATGGTAAAAGAGCGACAAAGGTTTGCAAGCAGTTTAGGCTGTGTCCCGTCATACGGTAGCCATTGATGAAATCAATGGCATGACAATGCGCATGGATAAAGGGCGCGAATCGTGCGGTATGCTCTGCATCGGTAAAATAGTACACACGGCAATACGCGAAAATATGTCAAAGTGTTACTATTGGTTGAAGGGCATCAGTTACAATAGCGTGATACCGGCGGTCATCATCGACCGGTGCGGATAACCATACAGAGAAGTGGGCGACATGAACATGGACATCAATAACAAGGCACGTATTCACTGGGCGTGCAGACGTGGAATGCGCGAGCTGGATATCTCCATCATGCCGTTTTTCGAGCATGATTACGACACGTTAAGCGATGACGATAAGCAGCAGTTTATTCGTTTACTGCAGTGTGACGATCCCGACTTGTTCAATTGGTTGATGAACCATGGCGAGCCGGTCGATCCGGGTTTGAAACGTATGGTTTCCCTCATCCAGACGCGAAATAAAGATCGTGGCCCAGTGGCAATGTGATTTGCGCGTGTCCTGGCGTATGCAGTTGTTCTCACTGCTGACGCACGGGTTTTTGATGCTGATGATTCTGCTGGCACCCTGGCCGGACGGTTATGCGCCGCTATGGCTGGGGCTGGTGACGCTGGTGGTATTTGATTTTGTGCGTAGCCAGCGCACTATCAAGTCACGTCAGGGAGAGATTTCCCTGCGCGGCGAGAGCCAACTTCACTGGCAGCAGCGCGACTGGCATATTATCCGGCGGCCGTGGGTCATGCGTAACGGCGTCTTACTGTCGTTACGGGCGGTGGATGGCAAAGGGCAACAGCGCCTGTGGCTGGCGTCAGACAGCATGGGCAGCGAAGAATGGCGGCTGTTGCGTCAACTGTTGCAGCACCATCCGTTGCAGGGAACGGAATCATCCCGTCATCATTAAATGCGGTGAACCGGATTCACCTGAATCAGGCGTGTTGTACCACGCCTGATCGCTACGGTTAGCGTTCAAGCATGACCGTTCAATACGATTTGTACCGTGCCGGTCATCAGAGCCGTTCTGCCATTTCTTGCAGGATTTGTTCGCACCATTGCTGGATACGATCATCACTCATGTCGTACTGATTGACCTCATCCAGCGCCAAACCTACAAAATGCTTACCGTCTTCCGTGAGTGGTTTCGGGCTGGTGAAGTCGTAGCCCGTTGTCGGCCAGTAGCCGATAAAGTGCACGCCAAGCGGTTTGAGCTGGTCATGCAACATACCGAGCGCATCCAGAAACCATTCACCGTATCCTGACTGGTCGCCCATGCCGTAAAGCGCGATGATTTTGTCTTTCAGATTCAGCGTCGACAATTGTGCCCAGATGGCTTCCCAGTCTTCCTGAATTTCACCGAAGTCCCAGGTGGGGATGCCAAGAATCAGCATCTCGTAGTTTTCCATTTCCTGCGGCGCAACGTCTTTCACGTTATGCAGGTCAACCAACTCCTCGCCCAGAATGTCGCGGATTTTCTCCGCCGCCATTTCGGTGTAGCAGGTGCTGGTGCCGTAAAAAAGTCCTATTTTCATAAGTTGTCTGATCGTGATTGCATCAATAAAGGCGATATCGCCGTGCGCTTAGCCTAACGGAATATGATGGGAGCGTACAGGGTGGGAGGTGAACGGGGTGAAAGCAGGGATGAAAGCGGCGCCTCCATCCCTGTCGGCGTTAGTCGAGAGACTGGTGACGGGTTTCTTTCGTCAGCAGCAGCGCTATCAGCGTCAGTGAAGCCATGGCGGCGAGGTAAACGCCCACGTAGAACAGCCCGTAATGGCTGGTCAGCCAGGCGGCGATATACGGTGCTACGGATGCTCCCAAAATCGAGGAAACGTTATAGGAGAACGACGCCCCGGTATAACGCACTTCCGTCGGAAACAGTTCCGGCAACAACGCGCCCATTGGGCCGAAAGTCAACCCCATCAGGCTAAGACCACACACCAGAAACGCCATAATCAGCGTCTGATCGCCTGAACCCAGCAGCGAAGGGAACGCCATGGCGAACACTAGCATGATGCAGGTTACCGTGATCATGGTCTTGCGACGACCGACCGCATCAGCCAGATAGCCCGCAACCGGGATCATCAACCCAAAGCCGATCACCGCCATCATCAGCATCCACAGGAAGTTGTTGCGTGGAATACCCAGCCCTGCCGGTGCGGGTGTGGTGCCGTAAGTCATGGAGTAGACCGTCATGATGTAAAACAGGGTGTAGGTCGCCAGCATAATGAACGTGCCCAGAATCGTGGCTTTCACATGTTTGCTCAGCAGAGTACCCAACGGTATACGCACCTGTTTCCCTTCTTTGGCGACTTTGGCAAACACCGGCGTTTCATGCAGCGATACGCGTACGTACAGGCCGATAATCACCAGCGCCGCCGAGGCGATGAACGGTACGCGCCATCCCCAGCTCATAAACTGCTCGTTAGTCAGTACCCAGGAGAGCAGCAGGAAGGTGCCGTTGGCAAAGAAGAAACCGATCGGCGCACCCAATTGTGGGAAAGAGCCGTACAAAGCACGTTTGTGGGCTGGCGCGTTTTCCGTCGCCAGCAGCGCCGCGCCGCCCCATTCACCGCCGAGGCCCAGCCCCTGACCGAAACGGGCCAGCGCCAGCAGCAGTGGAGCCAGGACGCCGATGGTTTCATAACTCGGCAGCAGGCCGATCAATACGGTGGAGATCCCCATGGTCAGCAGCGAAGCGACCAGCGTCACCTTGCGGCCGACGCGATCACCGAAGTGGCCGAACAACGCTGAGCCGATCGGACGAGCGACAAACGCAATGGCGAACGTGGCCAGCGATTGCAGCGTCGCGGCGGTGGCGTCACCTTGCGGGAAAAAGATGTGCGGAAATATCAGCACGGCAGCGGTAGCATAAATGTAAAAATCGAAGAATTCGATGGCGGTGCCGATCAGCGAGGCAACCACCACTTTGTTGCGCGAGTTTACCGGCGCGTCTGGTGCTTGAGTATCAATAGTGGATGAGATGGAGGCTTGCATAGTTTTTTGCTTTTTTGTAACACACGGACACGCATTCTATGCATAGAAAAAAGTTCTTTTCAAACCAGTGCCGCAACTGACGCCGGCCCTTGTGGCAAAGGTATTCCGGGATATGCTCGAATAAGAAAATATAATCCCTTTAGTGCTTCGTTTTGCCACAGGATGTGATGAAGTTGAGAATGATTACCGAATTGTACCCCGAACATACTCCGTAAGGCATAATGGCGGAATGACCGGGGCCATGTGGCGGGAGGGTGTGGTGCAGCAACAGGATCAGGTATTAATCGAGCAGTTTCTGGATGCGTTGTGGCTGGAACGTAACCTGGCGGAAAATACATTGTCGTCCTATCGCAATGACCTGTGCTCGCTGGCGGAGTGGCTGGCGCACCATAACAGTGATCTGCTGCAGGCTCAGCCGTTGGACCTGCAAGGTTTTTTGGCTGAGCGCCTGGAGGGCGGCTACAAAGCCACCAGCTCGGCTCGCTTGTTGAGCGCCATGCGGCGCCTGTTTCAATATCTGTACCGTGAAAAACGACGCGCCGATGATCCGAGTGCGCCGTTGTCGTCCCCCAAGCTGCCGCAGCGATTGCCGAAAGATCTCACGGAAGCGCAGGTGGAAGCGCTGTTGGCGGCACCGGTCACCGATCAGCCGATCGAATTGCGGGATAAAGCGATGCTGGAACTGCTGTATGCAACCGGCCTGCGCGTCTCCGAACTGGTTGGGCTGACTATCAGCGATGTCAGCTTGCGGCAAGGCGTGGTGCGGGTAGTGGGAAAAGGCAACAAAGAGCGGTTGGTGCCGCTGGGGGAAGAGGCGGTGTACTGGCTGGAACAGTATCTGGAGTTCAGCCGTCCGTGGTTGCTGAACGGCCAAACGCTGGATGTGCTGTTTCCCAGTAATCGGGCTCAGCAGATGACGAGGCAGACGTTCTGGCACCGTATCAAGCACTATGCGA
The DNA here is from genome assembly GCF_007210685.1 of Dickeya sp. ws52. Classification (NCBI taxonomy): domain Bacteria; kingdom Pseudomonadati; phylum Pseudomonadota; class Gammaproteobacteria; order Enterobacterales; family Pectobacteriaceae; genus Dickeya; species Dickeya sp. ws52. Next base: position 46,639 of record NZ_SZVX01000012.1, on the reverse strand, counting down.
CACTGGCGTCTATTGACAGCAATAAACTTTCTCCGCATGTTTTGCGTCATGCCTTTGCAACCCACTTGCTGAATCACGGTGCGGATCTGCGAGTGGTACAGATGTTACTGGGCCACAGCGATCTGTCCACCACGCAGATTTATACCCATGTTGCGACGGAGCGGCTGAAACAACTGCATCAACAGCACCATCCCCGGGCATGATGACCGGCGGGCTGACAGGATGTCATGGCGGTTTTCCCGCCAATGATGGATAAGCACGGCGCTTGCGCCCTGATAACAGGATAATTCCATGAAAAAACGTGTAGTACTCTTTTCGTTGCTGACTCTGGCTCTGAGCAGCGTGGCGCGCGCCGATGACGCCGCGATCAAACAGGCGTTGAACCGTCTGGGTATGCAGAATGCGGAAGTGAAAGATTCTCCCATCAACGGGATGAAAACGTTGCTGACCGAGAACGGCGTGCTTTATATCACCGACGACGGCAAGCATCTGCTGCAAGGGCCGTTGTTCGATATCAGCGGTAATACCCCGGTGAATGTCACCAACCATATTTTGAATGAGCGTTTGGTCGCACTGAAAGACCAGATGATCGTCTATAAAGCGCCGCAGGAAAAATATGCCATTACCGTGTTTACCGATATCACCTGTGGTTACTGCCACAAGCTGCACGAGCAGATGAAGGACTACAATGCGCTCGGTATTACCGTGCGTTATCTGGCCTATCCTCGTCAGGGCATGAACTCTCAGGCCGCGAAAGATATGCAATCCATCTGGTGCGTGGCGGATCGTAATAAAGCGTTTGATGCGGCCATGAAGGGGGATGAAGTCTCTCCGGCCACCTGCAAAACCGATATCGCCCCTCACTACCAACTGGGCATCCTGTTTGGCATACAGGGCACCCCCGCGATTGTACTGAGCGACGGCACCGTGGTATCGGGATACCAGCCGCCGAAAGAGATGGCGCGTATGCTGGAAGCGCACAAAGCCTCGCTGAAATCAGGCGGCTAATGGAATCGAGTGGTTAATCAAGCGTGAATACTGTTACCCAACTCCGTCGTCGGCCGACGACGGAGACGGAGTTACCCGACTCTCTCCCGGCGTTATTACGTCGTTTATATGCCCAGCGCGGCGTGCGGCAGATGCAGGAATTGGAGCGCAGTCTGCGCGGCCTGCTGGATTATCGTCTGCTTGGCGGCATCGAGCAGGCGGTTGAGGTATTGCGCCGGGCGCTGGCGGAGAATCGTCGCATCGTCATCGTCGGCGATTTTGACGCCGACGGCGCCACCAGCACCGCGTTGACGGTGCTGGCGCTGCGCAGCATGGGCGCCTATGAGGTTCAGTATCTGGTGCCCAACCGCTTTGAGGATGGTTACGGGCTCAGTCCGGAAGTGGTGGCGCAGGCCGCCGTCAAAGGCGCGGAACTGATTGTGACCGTCGATAACGGTATTTCGTCCCACGCCGGGGTGGACGATGCACACCGGCGCGGCATCGCGGTGGTGGTGACCGATCATCATCTGCCGGGGGAAACCCTGCCGGCGGCGGAGGCGATGATTAACCCCAACCTGTCGGATTGCGCGTTTCCGTCGAAAGCGCTGGCTGGGGTGGGGGTCGCGTTTTACCTGATGATGGCGCTACGCGCCAGCCTTCGTGAGTCCGGCTGGTTTAGCGAACGCGGGCTGGCCGAGCCCAATCTGGCGGAACTGCTGGATCTGGTGGCGCTGGGGACGGTGGCGGATGTAGTACCGCTGGACGCCAATAACCGCATTCTGGTTTCGCAAGGGTTGAGCCGCATTCGTGCCGGCAAGTGTCGGCCGGGCATTCGCGCCTTGTTGGAAGTGTCTAATCGTGACGCCGCTCATCTGGTGGCCAGCGATCTGGGTTTTGCGCTCGGGCCGCGCCTCAATGCCGCCGGTCGACTGGATGATATGTCTGTCGGGGTTGAATTGCTGCTGTGCAATGACATTGTGCAGGCGCGGATGCTGGCCAGCGATCTGGATGCGCTGAACCAGAGCCGCCGTGAAATTGAAGCCGGTATGCAGGTGGAAGCGTTGCAATTGTGCGAACAACTGGAACGTAGCCGCGAGACGTTGCCGCTGGGGTTGGCGATGTACCATCCGGAGTGGCATCAGGGAGTGGTGGGGATTCTGGCGTCGCGCATCAAGGAGCGCTTTCACCGCCCGGTCATTGCGTTTGCGCCGGCAGGCGACGGCATTCTGAAAGGTTCCGGGCGGTCTATCGCCGGGTTGCATCTGCGCGACGCGCTGGAACGCCTCGACACCTGTCACCCCGGGTTGATGCTGAAATTTGGCGGCCACGCGATGGCGGCGGGGTTATCGCTGGTGGAGGATCATTTTGACGAATTTCGCCAGCGCTTTGCCGATCTGGTAAGCGAGTGGCTGGATGCTTCGCAACTGGAAGGCGTCGTCTGGTCAGACGGCGAGCTGGCCCCGCCAGAGCTCTCCCTTGGCACCGCGGAAATGTTGCGTGAGGCCGGGCCGTGGGGGCAGGCGTTTCCCGAACCGCTGTTCGACGGTCGTTTTCGCCTGCTGCAGCAACGGCTGGTCGGTGAACGCCACCTCAAGGTGATGGTGGAGCCGTTGGGCGGCGGCCCGCTGTTGGATGGCATCGCATTCAACGTCGATACACTACTGTGGCCCGACAGCAGCGTGCGCGAAGTGGAACTGGCTTATAAGCTGGACGTCAATGAATTCCGCGGCAAGCGCTCGGTACAACTGCTGATTGAGCACTTGTGGCCGCTATAGTCGCAGGCAATCGTAGTAGGAAATCGCTGAACTTACGCCGGGGAAACCCGGCGTTTTCTTTTCACCCAGCCGTGCATCCGGCTAAAATCGGTAAAAAGCTATAAACCACGGCGTGGATCCGTTACAATTCGCCGTTTACATGCATTCTGTCATCGACAAACAACTTAATAAGATCTTACGACCATGTTTGAAATTAATCCGGTAAAAAACCGCATTCAGGACCTGTCTGACCGGACAGCTGTTCTGAGGGGGTATCTTTGACTATGACGCCAAGAAAGAGCGTCTGGAAGAGGTAAACGCCGAGCTGGAACAGCCCGACGTATGGAACGAACCTGAACGCGCGCAGGCGCTGGGGAAAGAACGCTCCTCCCTGGAAATGATTGTCGATACCATCGATCAGATGGTTCAGGGGCTGGATGACGTTGCCGGCCTGCTGGAACTGGCGGTGGAAGAAGACGACGAAGACACCTTCAACGACACCGTTGCCGAGCTGGATCAACTGGAAAGCAAGCTGGGTCAGTTGGAATTCCGCCGTATGTTCTCCGGCGAGTACGACAGCGCTGACTGCTACCTTGACCTGCAGGCCGGTTCCGGCGGCACCGAGGCGCAGGATTGGGCCAGCATGTTGTTGCGCATGTACTTGCGCTGGGCGGAAAGCAAAGGCTTCAAAACCGAAATTATTGAAGAGTCCGAAGGTGAAGTGGCCGGTATCAAGTCCGCCACTATCAAAATCATGGGCGACTATGCGTTTGGCTGGCTGCGTACCGAAACCGGTGTGCACCGTCTGGTGCGCAAGAGCCCGTTTGACTCGGGCGGTCGCCGTCACACCTCGTTTAGCTCCGCCTTCGTCTACCCGGAAGTCGATGACGATATTGATATCGAGATCAACCCCGCGGACCTGCGTATCGACGTGTACCGAGCTTCCGGCGCCGGTGGCCAGCACGTTAACCGTACTGAATCCGCGGTGCGTATTACTCACATCCCGACCAATATTGTGACCCAGTGCCAGAACGATCGATCTCAGCACAAGAACAAAGATCAGGCCATGAAGCAGCTGAAAGCCAAGCTGTATGAGTTTGAAATGCAGAAGAAGAACGCTGAGAAACAGGCGATGGAAGACAATAAGTCGGATATCGGCTGGGGCAGCCAGATTCGTTCTTATGTGCTGGACGATTCCCGCATTAAAGATCTGCGTACCGGGGTGGAAACACGCAATACCCAGTCGGTGCTGGATGGTGATCTGGACAAGTTTATCGAAGCAAGCTTAAAAGCGGGGTTATAAGGAATCTCATGTCTGAACCACAAAACCAGGGTGCCGAGCAGGCGCTGGATCTTAACAACGAACTCAGAACCCGCCGTGAGAAGCTGGCGGCGTTGCGTGATACCGGCATCGCTTTTCCGAACGATTTCCGCCGTGACAGTACCGCTGATCAACTACATGCCAGCTATGATGAAAAAGACAACGAAGAGCTGGAAGCGCTGGGCCTGGAAGTGACGGTCGCCGGCCGCATGATGACCCGCCGTATCATGGGCAAAGCGTCGTTCGTGACTTTGCAGGACGTTGGCGGCCGCATTCAGTTGTACGTGGCGCGTGATGACCTGCCGGAAGGCGTCTACAACGAGCAATTTAAAAAGTGGGATCTCGGCGATATCCTCGGTGCGCGCGGTAAGCTGTTTAAAACCAAGACTGGCGAGCTGTCGATTCACTGTACCGAACTGCGTTTGCTGACCAAGGCATTGCGCCCGCTGCCGGACAAATTCCACGGCCTGGCGGATCAGGAAACCCGCTATCGCCAGCGTTATCTGGACCTGATCGCCAACGACGAATCCCGTCACACTTTCCGCGTCCGCTCGCAGATCCTGGCCGGTATCCGCCAGTTCATGGTCGGTCGTGATTTTATGGAAGTGGAAACGCCGATGATGCAGGTGATCCCCGGCGGTGCGTCTGCGCGTCCGTTCATCACCCACCACAACGCGCTGGATATCGACATGTACCTGCGTATCGCGCCGGAATTGTATCTGAAGCGTCTGGTGGTCGGCGGTTTTGAACGCGTGTTTGAAATTAACCGTAACTTCCGTAATGAAGGTGTGTCGCCGCGCCACAATCCTGAGTTCACCATGATGGAACTCTACATGGCGTATGCGGACTACAAAGACCTGATCGAACTGACCGAGTCGCTGTTCCGCACGCTGGCGCAGAATGTTCTGGGCACCACCGAGGTGCCATATGGCGACCAGGTGTTCGACTTCGGCAAGCCGTTCGAGAAGCTGACCATGCGCGAAGCCATCAAGAAATACCGCCCGGAAACCAATCTGGCGGATCTGGACAGCTTCGACGCGGCAAAAGCCATCGCGGAATCTATCGGCATCAAGGTAGAGAAAAGCTGGGGGCTGGGCCGTATCGTCACCGAGATCTTCGAAGAAGTGGCGGAAGCCCATCTGATCCAGCCGACGTTCATCACCGAATACCCGGCTGAAGTCTCTCCGCTGGCGCGTCGTAACGACCAAAACCCGGAAATCACCGATCGCTTCGAATTCTTCATCGGCGGACGTGAAATCGGTAACGGTTTCTCCGAGTTGAACGATGCTGAAGATCAGGCGCAACGCTTCCAGGATCAAGTGGCGGCGAAAGATGCCGGCGATGACGAGGCGATGTTCTACGACGAAGACTATGTCACCGCACTGGAGCATGGTTTGCCGCCGACCGCAGGTCTGGGCATTGGTATTGACCGTATGGTGATGCTGTTTACCAACAGCCACACCATTCGCGATGTGATCCTGTTCCCGGCGATGCGTCCGCAGAAATAAGCCTCACCGCAGTACCCCGGCTCGTTTGCCAGCAGGCAGACGAGCCGTTTTCTGTTCATTATCCCTGTTTTTAATCTCTTACGGCGTACTTCTACCTGACTGGCTTGCCTTGCCGTTGGCGTGGGGGGAATGCTACTGTCGTTTGTCCTGAATGCAGCATTGCCGTAGCGCATTTAGGTATAGCCGTACTGCAAGTAGGGCAAGCAGGAATAGGGATTTATCGGCCCAGCATGAGACAGCGTGAAGAGAATAAGAAGAGGGATGTATGTTACTGGTGATGTTGAGCGGTTTGCTGTTGTCATTGTCGCTATGTCTGGATTTGGGCATCGTCAATACCGCTATTATTAATCGCGGTATTCGGGATGGCGCAGGTGCCGCGTTTTTCATTGGTCTGGGATCCTGCTTCGGCGATTTGGTTTACGCCACGCTGTCGGTGTTAGGGATGGCGGTTATCTTCAACTATACGCCGGTACGCTGGCTGTTGTGGATTGGCGGCGGCGGCGTACTGCTATGGTTGTCGTTCAACATGGCGCGCAGCGCCTGGCGAGACTACCGTCAGCATCGTGGTTTGGCCATCGACACCGCCGGCGAAGGTTCATTACAGGTATCAGCGCCGGCGAGCCGCCATTTTATCAGTGGCATGGGAATGGCGTTGGCATCGCCCAGCGCATTGCTGTGGTTTGCTGCCGTGGGCGGGACGTTGATTGCTCAGGCGACCGATGGGTCTGCCAGACAGATTGCGCTGTTTCTCGGCGGATTTTTTATCGGCGGTATACTCTGGACGCTGTTTATGGCGGTCTTAATCAAATACGGGCGTGGTGCGTTAAAAGGCCGATTGTCGTTTTACTGTAGTGCCGTCTCTGCTGTGCTGTTTGCAGTATTTGCGGTTCAGGTCATTACGAATGGATACCAAACGTTGCTGGTGCCAGCGGTGTGAATCGACTGCTCAAAACACGCGCAATCAGGCCGTGTTTTATCTTGCCCGCCAGAGAGATGGCGCTATAATGCCAGTCACTTTCCGTGCGGGCGTAGTTCAATGGTAGAACGAGAGCTTCCCAAGCTCTATACGAGGGTTCGATTCCCTTCGCCCGCTCCAATATTTTCGCCGATATTCTGTTTACTCGCTGTGTTTTCATCGTTTCAATCCTGATTTTTTCTTTTACCTCGCTTTAAGAGTAACGCCATCTTTCGTCTATATTTTGTTTCTGAATAGATGAAGGCACGCGCAAGTTACTATGGCTCTAAAAAGAAGCCAGTGGTTTTAAAAAGAAACCAGTCCTTCAAAAAGAAACTAACTCCCCAAAAGAAATGATATGCGTTATGGTGTGGCGATGCCGTCAAACTTAACCGAAAAAACAGAGGTCACGGGATGCCTGAATTTAATGTATATAGCAAAACTTGCCCAGCGCGCGTGGTGCTGGACCGTTTATCCAATAAGTGGGCACTGCTGATTCTGGATCGTTTGGCATGTGAGCCGGTGCGATTTAATCAGCTAAGGCGGGATATTGAAGGCGTATCGCAGAAGGTGCTGTCGCAAACGCTCAAACACCTGGAGCGTGACGGCATGATTCATCGGCAGGTGTTTGCTACCGTACCGGTGACGGTGGAGTACTCAATCACTCCCCTCGGTAACACACTGGTCAAAACCGTACATGAACTGACTCACTGGGCTGAGAGCAATATCAATGAGGTCATGCTTGCTCAACAGCGGTATGATGAACTCAATTCTACTTCGACAGTGGTGTAGATACTTGTGCCTATCTTTCACGTATATGGAAGCTCCATATTTCTACGTATTTCCAGAATAACCTTATTTATTAGTTGATTAGGTTTTCCTATTGTTAAGTTTATATCTATCTTTTGATAAAGATAAGAATCATTAACTATCCTGAACGTTGGCGGGGAAATATTGGCTATTTCGCCAACTTTTTGTTTAAGTTCAACGAATTTGTAATATCACTACACCAAGTTTGCACTGACATGTAAAATACGCGGGGTAGTGTGTCATATCCCCGGGTTTGTATCTTGTGTGGTGATGATGAATCGGTACAATTTATACGTTGTACGCTTTGGGGTATGCCCAAGGGCGGTAGCGTGCCTGATGAAATGGTAGCCTCCCCGTAAACTGTAGTCGCCGTCATCAGCATGAGTCTATTTGGCTAAAAAAAAGCCAGTCTGGGCGAGTGTTTTAAAGTTGATATGGTGGATGAGTGTCGCCGATTAAGCGAAGACTTATTTGATAATTCTGCTAATCACTTATTTCGGTAATATAGAGCAGGAAATGCTATTCTTCATTATTTATTTCTCACTTTGAAAAAAATCTGTAATAAATTTTTCAAAAATGTTTTTGTGAATAATGTATGGGAATTGTATACGTTTTTAGACCACTGGCCTGGAATGTATACTTGTGTTGAATTTTTTATCGCAAAATATGCATCAGCGAGTTGAATCGATCATGGTGAAAAAAACCTGGTCCAGGAGGTTAGTTTGTCAACAGTAATTATTCCCGTGATCATGTGCGGTGGCAGTGGATCACGGCTTTGGCCTGTATCTCGAGAACAACATCCGAAACCCTTCATCCGATTGTCGGATGGCGAAAGTCTGATTCAAAAGGCACTATTAAGGGCGTTGTCTTTTGATGGGGTCAAAGAGATTATCACTGTTACAAATAAAGAGTTGTTGTTTAAGGCTGTGGATGCCTTTTCAGAGGTTTATAAGGGAACCACGCCCATTTCTTATATATTGGAGCCTGTGGGGCGTAATACGGCGGCCGCAATCGCTTCGGCTGCGTTGCTTGCTCGTAAGAAGCATGGTGATGATGCGGTATTGATGATATTGGCGGCAGACCATCTGATTAAAGATAAGAACGCTTTTGTTAATGCAGTATCCCAGGCTGCTTCGCTGGCTAAGCAATCAAGATTGGTGACGTTTGGTATCCAACCAGAAAAGCCTGAGACGGGTTACGGTTATATTAAATATCGTAACAACCAGGTCGAGCGTTTTGTTGAAAAACCCTCGTATAGTAGAGCTCTGGAATATGTCGAGTCTGGTGAGTATTTATGGAATTCAGGAATGTTTTGCTTTTCTTGCGGTTCCATCCTAAAGGAAATGCAAACATACTGTCCTCAGGTAATTGCTGATGTTGAATATAGCATTAACTGTTCTCGCCAATTGGAAGGGAAAGGCGCAACCCAACTCGAGTTGGATATGGAGAGTTTTTCCCAGGTTGAGGATATCTCCATTGACTATGCCGTGATGGAAAAGTCGACAGAGGTTTCAGTTGTGCCTTGTAACATCGGTTGGTGTGATATCGGTTCCTGGACTGCATTAAGTGAAATAGGTCAGGCAGACGAAAGTGGCAATACTATAGAAGGCTGTGCTGAAGTTCTTACGCAAAATACTAATAACTGTTATATCAAAGCGGATGAGCGAGTTATTGGTGCCGTTGGGGTAGAAAATCTGGTTATTGTCGATACGCCTGATGCATTATTAGTCGCAAGTAAAGATAATGGTCAGGATGTTAAATCGATTTACAATCAACTCAAAGCCAAAGGACATCAGGCTTATAAGATTCATCGAACAATTCATCGCCCTTGGGGAACAGCAACAATTCTGGAAGAAGGTCATAACTTTAAAATAAATAGAATAGTTGTTAAACCTGGAGCCAGATTGAGTATGCAAGTGCATCACCACCGGAGTGAACACTGGATTGTCATGTCGGGTGCTGCAAAAATCGTAAATGGCAATAAAAATATATTCTTATCAACTAACCAGTCTACCTATATTCCTGCTGGTGAACAGCATCGGGTTGAAAATCCTGGCGTGATAGATCTTATTATGATCGAAGTACAAAGTGGTGAGTATCTGGGGGATGATGATATTGTCCGCTTTGATGACAATAAGGGGAGTATGGTTCAATGACTCTGGCTTGCTTTAAAGCTTATGATATTCGAGGCCGTTTAGGCAGCGAATTAAATACTGATGTTGCTTATCGTATTGGTCGTGCATTTGGTCAATATTTAAGGGCTAAAACGGTAGCGATTGGTGGGGATATTCGTTTAAGCAGCAAAGATTTAAAGGCGTCGCTAGCCAATGGCTTGATGGATGCAGGGGTCGATGTTATTGATCTTGGCATGACTGGAACTGAAGAGATTTACTTTGCTGCATTCCATCTGGATGTAGATGGTGCCATTGAAGTGACCGCAAGTCATAATCCCATGGATTATAATGGCATGAAGTTAGTTGGCCGCGGTGCCAAACCAATTAGTGGTGACTCTGGGCTAAATGATATTCGTGATCTGGCAGATTCAGGTCAATTTGAGAAATCAGAGCGCCGAGGTAACTACAATGAACTTTCATTATTAAATGAATATGTTGACCATCTCCTTTCTTATATTGATATAAAGAAAATTAAGCCGCTAAAATTAGTTGTTAATGCAGGTAATGGCGCGGCCGGCCATGTTATTGATGAGATCGAAGCAAGATTTCAGCAGATGCAGGTTCCCGTTGAGTTTATCAAAGTTCACCATGAGCCGGATGGTCATTTCCCTAATGGTATTCCTAATCCTCTATTACCAGAAAATCGCTCGGCGACGTCAAATGCTGTGAAACTACATCAGGCGGATATGGGGATCGCTTGGGATGGTGATTTTGATCGTTGCTTTCTATTTGATGAAAATGGAGCGTTTATTGAAGGGTATTATATTGTCGGTCTTTTAGCTGAGGCTTTTCTTTCCAAAAATCCTGGTTCTAAGATTATTCATGACCCGAGACTTACTTGGAATACGATAGAGATCGTCAAAAATGCTGGTGGTATCCCAGTTCAGAGTAAAACTGGACATGCTTTTATAAAAGAGCGTATGCGGGCTGAGAATGCTATTTATGGTGGAGAAATGAGTGCTCATCATTATTTCCGTGAATTTGCATACTGTGACAGCGGCATGATTCCATGGTTATTGGTTACTGAACTGCTAAGTACAAAAAATATAACATTATCCAATGCCTTAGATGAGAGAATGAGTTTGTTTCCGTGTAGTGGGGAAATTAATTATCGCGTCGAAAATCCCAAAAATATTCTTTTAAAAATAAAGGCGGCGTATCAGGATAAGGCGGATGATATTAACTACATCGATGGGATCAGCATCGAATGTGCCGACTTTAGACTTAATGTTCGTATTTCTAATACTGAACCTCTTTTGAGACTTAATGTTGAGACTAAAGGTAGCCATGAGCTGTTGCACGCCGAAGTTAAAAAACTAGATGAACTTATTAAGTCTTAGTACTAAAACAGTAATATAATATTGGAGAATATAGATGAAAAAGGTTGCCTTGATTTCTGGTGTGACAGGTCAGGACGGTTCTTATCTTGCAGAGTTTCTTTTGGAAAAGGGTTATGAAGTTCATGGTATTAAGCGGCGTTCATCGCTTTTCAATACACAGCGAGTAGATCATTTATATCAAGATCCACACGAAGAAAATGTAAAATTTAACCTTCACTATGGTGATTTGACCGATACTTCTAACTTAACACGTATTCTTGCCGAAGTGCAGCCGGACGAAGTATACAACTTGGGTGCTCAATCCCATGTTGCAGTGAGTTTTGAGTCTCCTGAATATACTGCTGATGTTGACGCTATCGGAACATTAAGATTATTGGAGTCAATTCGCTTCTTAGGGTTGACTAATAAAACTCGTTTCTATCAAGCATCAACATCCGAGTTATATGGTCTGGTGCAAGAAATCCCTCAGAAGGAAACAACTCCGTTCTACCCGAGAAGTCCTTACGCGGTTGCTAAAATGTATGCGTACTGGATTACAGTAAACTACCGTGAGTCTTATGGCATGTATGCTTGTAATGGGATTCTTTTTAACCATGAGTCTCCTCGTCGCGGTGAAACATTCGTAACTCGTAAAATTACTCGTGGATTATCTAACATCGCTCAGGGGCTGGAGAAGTGCCTGTATATGGGTAATCTGGATTCTTTGCGTGATTGGGGTCATGCTCGTGATTACGTTAAAATGCAGTGGCTGATGCTTCAGCAAGAAAAACCGGAAGACTTCGTCATTGCAACTGGCGTGCAGTATAGTGTTCGTGATTTTATTAAGCTCTCTGCGAAAAAGCTTGGTATCGAGCTTGAGTTTGTTGGCTCAGGGGTCGACGAAAAAGCAGTTGTATCAAAAATTATTGGTAATAATGCCCCGGCGTTGAAAGTGGGAGATGTCGTTGTTGCCGTTGATCCACGTTATTTCCGTCCTGCTGAAGTTGATACGCTTCTGGGCGATCCGAGCAAAGCGAAAAATAAATTGGGCTGGGTTCCAGAGACAACTCTGGGTGAAATGATTGATGAGATGGTTGCTTATGATCTGGAGAAGGCTAAACAAGTCGCTCTCCTGAAATCTAATGGCTACGATGTTAGTGTTAGCGTAGAGTAAGTATTTTTTATAGTAAATAAAAAGGGCTGTGTATACAGCTCTTTTATTAATTCGAGCATCTTTAAATGTTAAATGACTTGAGATTAGCTTTAACTCATCCAGAGTCTTGGATGATCTTATCATGGTATGATATTAAACAACGATATAAGCGCTCAACGTTAGGACCCTTTTGGGTGACAATTAGTACTGCTGTTCTGGTTGGAATGTTGAGTCTATTATGGTCTACATTATTTAAGTTAGATGTTAAAGATTATCTTCCGTTTTTTTGTATCGGCCAGGTTTTTTGGACATATATATCAACTCAGATTACTGAGGCATGCAATGGTTTTATTCAATTCGATTATATAATTCGACAAAGCAAAGTTTCTTTTAGCTCAATAATTTTGAGAATATTAAGTCGAAATATTATTGTATTTCTCCATAACTTTATTATTATTATTTTTGTTATAAGCTTTGTGGGCGAAGGATGGAGTCCCATTGCATTACTTTCTATTTTTGGTTTTATTCTGTTATCTTTAGCATTGTTCTCTGGGTCTATAATTCTTGGTATTATCTGTACTCGATTTAGAGATATGCAAATGATCATTCAAAATATTCTTCTGGTAAGTTTTTATTTCACGCCTATTATGTGGAAAACTGAACAATTAAATAAAGAATGGTTATTTTGGGTTGATTTCAATCCATTGGTTCATTTTTTTAATATTATTCGGGAGCCTATTCTTGGGCATTTACCCGAGGCTAAGTCGGTATTAATTTCATTTGTGATAACTCTCATCTTGTTCTCTCTGTCATTGATATTGCTGAAGAAGACCAGAACCAAGATTGCATATTGGCTTTAATCTATGAAAAAGATAATTGATGCTGTACATATTAGTGTGGATTTTCCGATATATTCATCTTCGCAACGCAGTTTGAAGAAGGTTATATTCAAACGAGCAGTCGGAGGTGGATTCAATGATAGTACCAGTTGTATTACAGTTAAAGCTCTGAATGATATTTCGTTTAGTATATACGAAGGTGATCGTGTTGCATTGATCGGCCATAATGGTGCGGGGAAAACTACCCTTCTGAGAGTATTAGCTGGTGTTTATCATCCGTCTACAGGTCATATTAATATTGATGGGGATGTTGTGTCTCTGATTGATATGGCTATGGGGATGGACAGTGAAGCTACAGGATATCAGAATATTTATATAAGAGGTATCTTACTAGGACTCAAAAGAAAGGAAATTACGAAACACATTGACTATATCATTGAGTTCAGCGAGTTAGGCGATTATATACATCTGCCTGTGAGAACCTACTCAAGCGGTATGTTGTTAAGACTTGCTTTTGCAATTATCTCAACACTTAAACCAAATGTTCTTTTGATGGATGAGTGGTTAACTGTCGGAGATACTCATTTTAGAGAGAAAATGGGGAAAAAATTAGAGGAAATGATAAGTAATACATCAGTTCTCATCCTGGCTTCGCATTCAAAGGAAGTGATTCGAGAATATTGCAATAGATTCTTTTTATTAGAGCATGGTTGTATAAAAGAGTTGGATATTTCTGATTTGGATGATTATTTATAATGGTGAGTAAATGGAAAAGACAAGTAAGATACTAATCACCGGCTCCGGTGGGGTTTTAGGATATGGGTTAGTAAATTCGTTAAGGAGTAGTGGTTACGATAATCTATTGACTCCTAATAGAAATGAAATGGACTGTCTAAATCAAGATAGTGTGGATGATTATCTAAATAAAAATAGACCAGAGTATGTTTTTCATTTGGCCTCTCTTGTTTTTGGCTTAAAAGGGAATTTGGATAATCAGCTAAAATCCATTTCTAATAATACGATTATTAATCAAAATGTTATTGTTTCTAGTCATAAATTCAATGTAAAGAAAATATTTTTTGCGGGTACTGTCGCATCCTATCCATTCCCCTATATCCAACAGCCATTAGTTGAAGATGATCTTTTGATGGGGGAGCCGCATGATGGTGAATATGGATATGCTATGGCGAAAAGACATGCTTTGGCTTTTTTGAAAATTTTAAATAAATATCATAGTATTGATTATTGTTATGCATTATTTACAAATCTGTTTGGGGAAAATGACCGATTTGATCCAATCAATGGACATGTTATTCCTTCACTTATCGATAAAGCCTATAACAGTATCCAAAATGGTGACAACATTCTGAATGTATGGGGGCGTCCTGAAACTACACGTGATTTTCTGCATAATTCAGAAGCTGGGTTTGCTGCATTACATGCTATGAATAATATAAGTGGTGTCGTCAATATTGCCAGTGGTGTAGAGACATCAATGGGCGATGTAGTCAAAGCGATAGTTAGTGGTTTTGATAATAAAATATCAGTTTCCTGGAATGAGAATGCACCTATTGGTATCCCAAGAAGAAGTGTATCAATAGAACGGTTACGTAATTCTGGATTCGATCCTAAGTTTGATCTTAAAGAACAAATTTCAGATACTATCTCATGGTACAAAAATAATATTCTTGGTATTAGAAAATGAAAAAAATTGCTATAGTTTCAAGTTTCTCAGATAGTTGCGGAAATGCTTATTTTACTAAAATCCTGATGGATTCGATGGTAAGCGCAGGAGCTCAGGTTGAGTGCCTGAGTCTGAACTTATTACTGACACAGTCTATTAATAATAGTGTTAGAAAAAAAGCTGACAAGCATATTGATGACATATGTAAAATTCTCAAAGATTACGATGGTGTCAATATTCAATTTGAAGCAGGTCTTTATGGCACTATGCCGGCGGATATTATTAAGCGCGTGTGTAAGTTGGTTTCTGCTAATCCTAATACAAGTGTGACTCTTCATAGCCCAAGATTAGTCAGTGATAGTGCATCACAGCGTGAGGCGATTAAGCAGGCATTAAGGCTTCGCCTGAAGACGGCTGTTAATATGTATCTTTCAGATTTGAGACGGAATGTATCAACAAAGATAAACGTAAAGATTATTAAATACCTTGTTAAAAATAATATTAATCTTATTGTTCACACTCTCAGGGCTAAAGAGCAGATTGAAATGTTCTTTAACTATAGTAATGTGCATGTGCATCCTCTTAAGATTGTTGATGAAAGTCATAAGTCATCCCCAGATATCTATGAAAGGATCAAAGATGAATATGGTATTGATGAGCAAGATAAAGTCGTGGGAATGTTTGGATTCGTTAATGAATATAAAGGGCATTCTCTAGCAATCCAGACGTTGTCTTATTTACCATCAAATTATAAGTTAATGATCTTTGGTAGGCAGCACCCCCAGACAATAAAAAACAATGAAATAGTGAATCATTACATTCACTCTCTACAAGATAAAATAAGTAAGAACAAAAAAGTAAAGGATCGTGTTTTCTTCATGGGAGAATATGATAATGAAGACTTTATTAACCTCGCGGCATCTGTTGACTATGTCTGGTTACCATATGTAGAAAATGGACAAGATGGTTCAGGCATTGCGTCCATATGTATGGATGTATCAAAGCGGGTATTGTGCTCCTCATCATTTGCATTCGATGAATTGTTTAGACTCATTCCCGACTATAATAACTATGCACGCTTTGATATTGGTAACTACCTGGAATTGGCAAGCAAAACATTACACTTTATACCAAATAAAGTGAGTCGCGCATCTGAAACTAAGTATACATTAAAGTCACAAGCTGAGTTGTATATTGAGTTATCAACAAAATAAATTGCGCAATTCTGTACTCGTTATAACAGCAGTGTAGTGAGAACAGTGTTAAACGCCCCCTGAGTTTTAATAGAAGTGCTTCTCAGGGGGCGAAATAAAATCAATATAGTCTATACCCAAAATAATTCGAGTTGCAGGAAGACGGCAACCGAGTGAATCCCCAGGAGCTTACTCAAGTAAGTGACTGGGGTGAGGGAGGGCAGCCAACACACCTGCAACTTGAAGTATGACGGGTATATATGGTTATTCTGAAAGAATTATGATATATAAAATCATCGTATCTTTTAATGCGTTTTTTTAAGATAGTTCCACCATAACATCGCTAATACCCGTCTTTATAATAGTACATAGTATCCTTTTCTTAAGAAATGAGAAAAATGCTTTGAAAATTCTTCATTTTTTTAAAACATATTACCCTGTAGCCTATGGTGGTGTGCAACAAGTTATTTATCAACTGGCAGAGGGGGCATCTCGGCGGGGAGCTACTGTCGATGTACTTTCATTAAGCCCTGATGGCTCATCCAAGAATGGGGTTATTGGGCATCACCATGTTCACACATCCCACCAAGACTTTTATCTGGCTTCAACGGGATTTTCTTTATCTGCCATAAAAGATTTCCAGGAACTCGCTACGAGCGCAGATATTATTCATTATCATTTCCCATGGCCTTACATGGATTTGGTGCACTTTATTGCTAAGGTACGTAAACCTGCAATCGTCAGCTACCATTCTGATATTGTAAAACAAAAATATCTGCTGAAGCTTTATCAACCGTTGATGAAACGCTTCCTGAATAGTGTTGATAGTGTTGTTGCTTCATCACCAAATTATGTGACTACCAGTCCAGTCTTGCAGTCGTTGGTAACGCCAACTGAGGTTATCCCGTTTGGTTTGGACCCCGACTCGTACCATCAATCATCGCAGGCTGTCCTTGATAAATGGAAAAGTCAGCTTGGTGAGCGTTTTTTCCTGTTTGTTGGTTTCTTACGTTATTACAAAGGGCTGTCATTTTTACTCGAAGCCATGAGAGATATTGATTATCCATTGGTTATCGTTGGTGAAGGCCCTTATGAAAATGAATTGAAGTTACAGGCTATTTCATTAGGTTTAAAAAATACCCATTTTTTGGGAGCGCTGTCTGATGAAGATAAATGCGCATTATTGGAGTTATGCTGTGGTGTCGTATTCCCTTCTCATCTTCGTTCTGAAGCTTATGGCATGACATTACTTGAAGCTGCAATGTATGGTAAACCGATGATTTCCTGTGAAATAGGAACAGGAACAACCTATATTAACCAGGATCAGGTGACAGGAATCGCCGTGCCGCCGGCTGATCCTGTGGCACTGAAGCAGGCATTAATGACGTTGTGGCTGGATGTTGAAAAATCCCAGCAGATGGGAAGGATGGCGAAGCGGCGCTTTGACGAGAATTTTACCGCCACGCATATGGTCGACAAGTATATGGCTCTTTATCAAAGAGTGATTGAACACAGTGATAAAAATAAATATTTATAGTGATTAAAGCGTTAATCTTACTTCAAGAGACAGCGCTATGAAGCGCTGCACTTCATAGTCAATGAGCATCTGTATAACACTTTGTGTTATAACCCGTTGGTGCCCGTAGCAGGATATCTTTAATATTATTAACGTCGAAGTTGTGGCAATAAAGATCCAACTCTTTTAATAATAGATCCATCTCTTGCCAACTCAACTTCTCTTCCTGCGCCGTCATGATTTTCGGATGGCTGGTCCCTTCAACATTTTCACCGATCAATAGCTCTTCATAAAGCTTTTCTCCGGGGCGTAATCCCGTGAACTTAATCCCGATATCGCCTTCTTCCGCGTGCCCCTGGCCCTCTATATAGCTTTTCATTCCCATCAGGTTGATCATTCTGCGGGCTAAATCGAGAATTTTGACAGGCTCGCCCATATCCAATACGAATACCTGCCCATTCATCCCCATGGCCCCGGCTTGTATCACCAACTGTGCCGCTTCGGGAATAAGCATAAAATAACGAATAATATCCGGGTGTGTCACTGTTACCGGGCCGCCTTGGCGGATCTGCTTTTTAAACAGCGGGACAACCGAGCCGGATGACCCCAATACATTACCAAATCTCACCATGGTGAATGTTGTTTGGTTTTGGCGTTCCGCCAGCGCTTGCAAAATGAGTTCCGCCATCCGTTTGCTGGTGCCCATGATATTGGTTGGACGCACCGCTTTGTCTGTGGAGATCAGTGTGAAATTTTCCACCCCTTCGGCTATCGCTGCTTCGGCGCAGGCCAATGTACCAAATACGTTATTGCGGATCCCTTCAATCACATTCTCTTCAACTAATGGCACATGTTTGTAAGCTGCGGCATGGTAAATCGTTTCGACTTGATGGGTATGAATCAGCTTTTGCACCCGGTTTTGTTTTTGTACCGAACCTAATGCCGTGACGATTTTCGTCTCAAGCATCAGGCGCTTTTTAATACCCTGCAGTTCCTGGTCGATGGTGTAGAGGTTGTATTCGTTTAGTTCAAATAACACTAATGTGCATGGGCGCTGCGCCAGAATCTGGCGGCAAAGCTCCGAACCAATCGACCCACCGGCACCCGTTACCATCACGGTTTTTCCCGTAATGTTTTTCGTCATCAACTGCTTGTCGGGGTCAACCGCCGCGCGGCCCAGCAAGTCCGCGACATCCAGATCGCGTATTTCCGTGGCGACAGCCTTACCGGCGGCGATGTCTTCAACCGAGGGCACGGATTGCACTTCAATCGGCCAATGAGAAAGCTTCTCCAGTAATCTCAGTCGTTGACCTTTTTGTATGTTATTAATCGCCAACAACAACTTAACGGGTTGATAGAGCGGCTTCAGTTTCTCAAATTCACCGCTGTGATGTACTTTGATGCCGCAAATGATTTGGCCTACCTTCTTCTCATCATCATCAAGGATGATGACGGGGTGATACTCGTCCCCCTGGATCAACGCGTAAAGTAGGTCTCGTCCGGTAGCGCCTGCGCCATAGATAAAAACGTTCGGTTTCTGACGCTTATAGTAGTGATAGTAGAAGGTTCGGATCAGTACGCGCGGGCTACCCAGCGCGAGCGTCGCTAAGCCCGCATAGATAAAGGGCACGCTACGCGGGACAAAAGACTGAAAAAAGAAGCTACTCAGTGCCAGACTGATGGCGGAGAGAATAACTGATAGAAAAACATACCCCATTGCCGGCAACATCATATAGCGCAACACGGCGCGATACATACCGCAACGTATGAAGACCAGGATTGTGATGGATAATGTGACGATGACGCTGGCTATTTCAGCATAACCAACCGGGAATTCGGCGGTACCTAAACGGACGGCGACGGCCAGATACAGTGAAAAAACAATCGCGATAATGTCATAGCTTACTGTCACTATGCGTTTGGTTGTGCGCTCTGCATTAAGCAAAAGCGGAATAAGTTTAAACATCTGAACCTGAATGTCCGTGTGCGACAATAAAGTGGTATTAGCGGAGTATTTTAGTGGTCTAACAATGTCTTGACCAGATGTGCTTATCTTAATTTTAGTTATGGGTCTATCCGGCTATCATGAGCCGAGCTATTCAGGAAGGTAATCTCATTGAAAATCTTAGTAACGGGAAGCCGGGGGTTTATCGGTAGCCGGGTGGTCGCGCTGGCGGGCGAACAGGGAATTACCTGTGTTTTGCACGGTAGCGAGCGCGGCGATGTAAGCGATAGCACGATGATTCTCGCCAATCTGACGGCGACGACGGATTGGACGTCGGCACTAAAGGGTGTGGATGCCGTTGTGCACTGTGCCGCCAGAGTTCACCAGATGCAGGATGGCAGTGATGCGCTGGCGCTTTATCGGGAAACCAATGTCGCGGGAACGTTGCAACTGGCGCGGCAGGCTGCCGAATCGGGTGTTAAGCGGTTTGTCTTTGTCAGTTCAATTAAAGTAAATGGCGAAGCGACCCAGCCAGGTCAGCCTTTTCAGCCGGAAGTGGCGGCACCGCCGAGCGATCCTTATGGCTTGAGCAAGTATGAGGCCGAACAGGGATTGATGCGGCTGGCGCAGGATACCGGTCTCGAGGTGGTGATTATTCGCCCGCCGTTGGTGTATGGGCCGGGTGTAAAAGCCAATTTCCGCGCAATGATGAATTGGGTGCGTAAAGGTGTGCCGCTGCCGTTGGCGGCGATTCATAACCAGCGCAGCCTGGTGTTTGTGGATAATCTGGCTGATCTGATTCTGTTGAGTCTTCGTCATCCGCAGGCGCCGGGGCGCGTATGGCTGGTATCGGATGACCACGATGTCTCTACCGCCCAACTGCTGGCGGATATGGCAACGGCGCTGGAGACGAAAAATCGTTGCTGGCCGCTGCCGCCATGGATACTGAAAAGCGGTGCGGCTTTGCTTGGAAAATCCGCCGTGGCGGAGCGTTTGTTGGGTTCATTGCAGGTGGATGTGCGTGAAACCCGTCAACAGCTTGGCTGGCAGCCCGCTATCTCCTATCATCAGGCGATTGCCATCACGGCGCGGGCGTTTCTGGCGGAAATGTCCGGCGCATCTGAGTCTCTATCCAAAGAAGGTTGACCGATTATTATGCTGCGTGTTCTGGATATTTTGCTGGCGCTGGTGGGGGTGTTATGCCTGTGGCCGGTGATGTTGATCGTTTATGTGTTGGGGTTATTTGATACCGGTTCGCCGGTTTTTATCCAGCAACGCGTTGGGCGTCATCAGCGGCCATTTAATCTGATCAAGTTTCGCACCATGGCAGTGGCGACGGAGTCGGTGGCGACGCACCTTGCCAGCCGCAGTTCTGTGACGCGGTTAGGCGCTTTTTTGCGTAAAACCAAGCTGGATGAACTACCCCAGTTGATCAACGTGCTGAAAGGGGAAATGAGTCTGGTTGGGCCGCGTCCTTGCCTGTTTAATCAACAAGAGCTGATTGCCGAACGTCAGGCGCGCGGTGTCTTTGAGGTGTTGCCGGGGATTACCGGGCTGGCGCAGGTTAATGCCATCGATATGTCGACGCCGCAAAAACTGGCTGAGTGGGATCAGAAGATGATTCAGACTCTGTCGGTGAAGCATTACTTCACTTATCTGGTACAAACGGTAGTCGGTAAAGGAGCCGGCGACCGGGTACGCTGATACGCCTGATAAAAACGATGCCGGCCAGGCCGGCATCGTACTTCACAACGTCCTGCTCAGGTATTACTTCAGCGGGGCCAGCGCCGTCTGGTCGACATAGGGTTTCATGAGGGTATCGGCTTCCTGTTGGGCGGCTTTGGCGGCGGCTTCCGGCGTGATCTTTTCATCATTTACCACCGCGGCCAACTGGTTTTCCATGGCTTTGCGTACCGCCACGGTTTCATAGGTGGCGTACCACGGGTGAGCGTATTTCAACTGCTCCAGCGCGGTGGCGGCCCGTGGGTCTTGCTCCAGATAGGCCTTCATTTCCGGGGTGTCGTATGAGGCTTTACGCGGCGAGAAATAGCCGGTGAAACGGCTCCATGCGCCGTTGACCTGTGGGCTGACCAGGTAGTTCAGGAACTGGTAGGCCGCTTTTTTCTGCTCATCGGAGATACCGTTGAAGCTGACCAGACTGGCGCCGCCGATCGGCACTGCCCGTTGCTCCTTGGCCGGTAACATGGCGACGCCCAGCTCAAAGTCTTTGGTGTTTTCACGCATGAACCCCAGTGCACCGGTGCTCAGCATCGCCATGCCCAGCTTGCCGGAGAAGAAGGCGGCGCTGATCTGTTTGGAATCCAGCACGCCGGACGGCATCACCTTATCTTTGTAGATCAGGTTCTGCCAGAAGCGCAGTGCGCCGATGGTGGTCGGGCTGTTGTAATAGACTTCACCCGGATAGTCTTCGTTGAAGTAATTGCCGCCGTTGGCGCGCACCAGCGAGGAGAAAATCCAGCCGCCGTAGTCATCATTGGTGGAAGGCAGCATGATACCCCACTGGCCTTTGCTCTGATCGGTCAGTTTTTTGGCATCGGCTAGCAGTTCCTGCCAGTTCTGCGGCGGTTGTGCGATACCGGCTTTTTCGAACAGGGTCTTGTTGTAATAGAGGATCGGCGTCGAATTGTGGAACGGGATTGCATACGTCACCCCCATCACCAGGGCATTCTTGTGCATGGCGGGCCAAAATTCATTCGTTAAAAACGCGCCGGCTTTTTCGTTGCCGAATTTGAACAGCTCATCCATCGGCAGGATTTCATTTTTCAGCGCCAGATCGGTAGTGAAGTTGGCGGACATAATCACCAGTGCGGGCGGCTGACCGGCTTTTTGCGCCGCTTCCGCTTTCATTTTGGTGGTGTCGTAGTTACCGGTGAAAATCCCCCGGACTTCCACATCCTGTTGGGAATTATTAAATTCTTTGATGATGCGGGTCATTTCCATCGTTAGCTTGCCGTCCACCGGGGCGGGAAACATGAAGTCGATGTTTTGTTTGGCCAGCGCTGAGCCGGTAAAGGCCAGCGAAATGCCGAGAGTGAGCGCCTGTAACCGCTGTTTCAGGGGCTTATGCATGGGAAGTCTCCTGGTATAGATTCTGCTGTGTTTCAGCATGAAAAAGATGAACATCAAAAGGTGAAAAGCCGAGGTTGACGGTGTCGCCGACCATCGGGATATCGCCGCGATTTTTGCGGCTGTAGCGTAGTTCGCCGATGGGCGTGCTGATGTGCAGCAGATAGTCTGCGCCCATCAATTCTCGTTGCGTCACGATGCCGGACAGGTGATGTGTATGTTGTTCTGCCTCGGGGGTATCGGTGAGGTGTTCCGGGCGAATACCGAAAAAGACCGCCTGAAGATGCGTGGCGTGTGGCGGCAGAGGGAGCGTGTTTTCGCCGACCTGCACCATACCGGCGCGGCAAGGCAAGGTGATAATGTTCATAGCCGGCGAGCCGATGAAACTGGCGACAAACAGGTTGGTCGGGAACGCGTACAGTTGCTCCGGCGTACCGACTTGCTGGACCTCGCCGTGGTTCATCACCACGATGCGATCCGCCATCGACATGGCTTCTATCTGGTCGTGGGTGACATAAACGGTGCTGGTTTTGAGTTGCTGATGCAATGTCATAATGCCGTCGCGCACTTCGGTGCGTAGCCGGGCATCCAGATTGGACAGCGGCTCGTCCATCAAAAACAGTTTTGGGTCACGCACGATGGCGCGCGCCATTGCCACCCGCTGGCGCTGGCCGCCGGACAGCTTGCCCGGTTTACGATCCAACAATGTATCCAGTTGCAGCAATTGCGCCACTTTTTCCAGCCGGGGCTGCCAACTTGCTTTCGGTTCATGGCGAATTTGCATACCGAAGGTGATGTTGTCCTTCACCGTGAGGTGGGGAAACAGCGCGTAGTTCTGAAAGATCATCGCGAAGTTTCGATCACGCGGCGACTGAGCGGTGATGTCGGCGCCATCCAGCCAAATTTCGCCGTCGCTGACTGCTTCCAGCCCGGCCAGCAGACGTAATAGGGTGCTTTTGCCACAGCCGGACGGCCCTACCAGTACCAGAAATTCGCCGTCGGCAATCTCCAGCGACAGCGAGCGCAGCGCCGGTTTATCGTCAAATTGCTTGCTGACGTTGTGCAGTCGTAACGTAGCCATCAACGCTCATCCACCGGGCAACTGATTTTTTCGTCGTACAACCACGGGCCGGCATAATGCGACAGCGGATGCAGGTAGCTGACCCACTGCTGGTCCACCAGACGGTGCATCAGGCAGGATGGTGGGGACATGTCGTAATAAGGACGGGTATCTTCGTGGTAGTAGGGCACCTGATGAACGGTGCCCGGCACGGTAGCGATGACTGCCTGACGGTACTGCGTCATGATCAGGCAGTGATTGT
The DNA here is from genome assembly GCF_007210685.1 of Dickeya sp. ws52. Classification (NCBI taxonomy): domain Bacteria; kingdom Pseudomonadati; phylum Pseudomonadota; class Gammaproteobacteria; order Enterobacterales; family Pectobacteriaceae; genus Dickeya; species Dickeya sp. ws52. The sequence continues at coordinate 23,072 of NZ_SZVX01000012.1, read as the reverse complement.
GACCGCAGAAAATGCGCACCAGCGACGGAAAACGCTCCACCAGCTCCAGCAGGCGGTGCCCGTTTTCACAGGCGATGCGGTCCATCTGGGCGGAGCCGAGCGCCAACGGCGGATGATGCATGAATACCGCGGTGGGTTTGTCGTCACGCATCAGTTGCGCTTCCAGCCAGGATAGCGTCTCTTCCGTCAACCAGCCTTTGGAGGTGCCGGCGCGGCTGGAGTCGATGAACAACAGCCGGGTGGCGAAATCGTCAATCGCGTAGCGCATATTCTGCGGGTCGTTGCCCAGTTGCGGGCACAGCGGTTGCAGGTACTCCAGAAAGTGGGTTTTGTCGTCGTGGTTACCGGGGATGATGAACAGCGGGTAGGTCAGGTTACCCAAAATTTGGCGGGCGACCTGATATTCCGACGGACGACCGCAGTTGACGATATCTCCGCTGATCACGACGGCATCCGGGCGTTCGGTGAGGGCGTTGAGTTGTGAGACCACATCGGCGTTACCGGCGTTGATATCGATGAAACCGTACAGTTTTTGCCCTGAGCTGCGAAAGTGAGTATCGGAAATTTGCGCTAACAGCATGAAAAACTCCTTATTTTATCCCGGAGAAGCCAAAGCTTTTCAGGAACTGTTTTTGGAAAACGATAAACGCCAGCATTAACGGCAGGCATACCATCAGCGTACCGGCGCTGATCATGCCCCACTGCCCGCCGGATTCAGCCCCCATGGCGAATGACACCAGCCCGACGGTCAGCACCTGTTTGTCCGGGTCGTTAAGCATCATTAGCGGCCAGAGGTACTCGTTCCAGTGATAGGTAATGCTGACGGTGGCAAACGCCAGAATGGAAGGCCAGGACATCGGCAACAGCACGCGAAAAACCACTTGCCACCAGCGGCAACCTTCCATCAGCGCCGCTTCTTCAATTTCTTTGGGAATGGACAGAAACGCCTGACGCATCAGGAATACGCCGAATGCCGAAGTAAAATAGGGCATCATCACGCCGGTCAGGGTATTGAGCAGGCCGAATGCCTTCAGCGTCATCATGTTGGGGACCATCATCACGACCGGCATGATCATTAATTGCACCAGAAACAGCAGAAACAGCGTCTGTTTGCCGCGAAATTCATGGCAGGCAAAGACGTAGCCGGCGGTGGTGATGGTCAGCAACTGGATGAAGAAGGTGCCGAAGGTAAAAAAAATGGTGTTGGCATACAGGCTTACCCAATCGGCGCTCTGCCAGGCATCACGGAAGTTATCCAGCGTTAACGGCCAGCGCGGCAGTAATGACGCCATGCCGGTGCCAAACGTGGTGGCGCTAAAGGCCGATGAGAGCATCCAGATAAACGGGCTGATCCAGAGCAGCGCGGCACAGATCATCAGCAGACTCAGCGTTGCGCGCCGCGACTGGCGCCAGCGTAGCCAGGTCGGCAGAGGGACGCGTGCGCTACCGACTACGGTAGGGGATATCTCAACGCTCATAATGAGCCTCTTTCTCCAGTACTTTCAGGTTAATCAGCGAGAACACGAACAGGCCGGCCAGCGTCAGAAAGGTCGCAGCGGAGGCTTTGCCGAGATCGTGGGTGTCCCAGGCCAGATTCTGGATGTAATACAACAGCACCGTGGTGGCGTTATCCGGGCCGCCGTGGGTCATCACTGCCACATGATCAATTTGGGTGATGGAGTAAATCAGCGCGGTGGTGATGACGAAGCTCAACGTCGGGCGCAGCAACGGCAGCGTGACGCGGAAAAACACCTGTGTCGGCGTGGCGCCTTCCATGACGGCGGCTTCGCGGGTAGAGGGCGGGATGCTTTGCAGCCCGGCCAGAAAGAACAGCATGTAGTAACCGGCGAATTTCCACACCCCAATCAGCGCAAGCGCCAGCAGGGCGCTATTGCTGCGACCCAGATAATTGTTGTTCATTGGCCCGAACAGCTTGGCCAGATAGTAATCCAGCAGGCCGATACCCGGCATAAAGATGAACAGCCACAACGCGGCGGCGCTGACCATCGGAATGATCATCGGGAAGAAGAAAGCGGTGCGTAGCCAGCGATTGACTGCGCGGTTTTCCCATAGTGCAACCGCCAGCAACAGCGCCAGTACAACGCCGGGGATTACCGTCAACAGGATGTAGACCAGATTATTGAACAGTGCGCGCCAGAAAACGGCGTCATCCAATAGACGAATAACATTGCCTAAACCGACAAACGGTGCATCCGCACCAGCCATGCGGGTATCGAACAGGCTGTCATACATGGAGCGTAACAGCGGAAAATAGGTGAATAACAACAGGAACAGCAGAGAAGGCGACAGAATCACCCAGGGGAGCCAGTTTTTTTGCATGGTGATGGTTTTCACATGGTTATAGTTTTCGCATGGTTATAGTTTTTGCATGGTGATGATGAATGCCAGTCAACGAATTTCGGTAAAACGCAAGCCCTATGCTGCGTAGGTAAGACTGCAAGGACATGGCAGACAGGTGACGATTTGGTGACGACGGTTTCCATAAAATAAAACCGGCGCTGATGGCTTGTACTGCGGCGGGAAAAAGCGTTTGATAGGGGACTGTACGCTTTTTACGATGCATTCACTGAATTTATCCAGGAGGAATTATGTCTGTTTCTGCACGAAACCAATTGAATGGTATTGTGGATCGTATTGCTGAAGGTGCGGTCAACAGTGAGGTCGTGCTGACGCTGGAAAGCGGAGAAAAACTGACCACCGTCATCACCCGTAATAGCGTCGTGACGTTGGGTCTGGCGCCTGGAAAATCCGCTGTAGCCCTGATTAAAGCGCCATGGGTGATTTTGGCCTCGGCGGATTGCGGCCTGAATTTCTCGGCACGTAACCAATTCAGCGGTACGATTGATCATGTGGTCAACGGTGCGGTGCACGCCACGGTACACATCACTACCGCCAAAGGGCTGAAACTGACCGCCAGCGTCACTAATGAAAGCGTAGCCGAAATGGGGTTACAAACCGGTTCCCGCGTGATTGCGCTGATCAAAGCCTCCAGTGTGATTTTGGCCACCCGCGCCTGATAGCATTCAGCGGCGTCATCGCCGCCGCACAATCTTTACACTTGAAACTCTCCTTTCTTTGGCGGATTTCGGGTAATCTGAACCGCTTTTTAGCGGTAGATGACTCGGGGTTCGCCGGGCTGCTTTTACCGCCGGGTTCTCCTCTTTTTTCACATAGACTGTGTTTTCCTCCGGGCTGTCTGGATAACGACAATGTCGTGCATGGTTAGTTTGTTAAAACTGGCTGGTATGACTATCAAGAAGATATTTGATAATGACTCAACAAACCTTTACCTGGGACTTGTGCCATCCCCGTTACTGGCTGCTGTGGTTCGGCCTTGCCGTACTATTTCTGCTGGTGCAGTTGCCTTATCCGATGCTGATGCGGCTGGGTGACTGGCTGGGGCGCCACTCCCGTTATTTTCTCAAACGACGGGTGAGCATTGCTCGTCGTAATCTGGAACTGTGCTTTCCTGAGATGCCGGTATCGCAGCGTGAAGCGCTGGTGGATGCGAATTTCGCGTCGCTGGGAATGGCGTTGATGGAAACCGGCATGGCCTGGTTTTGGTCGGATCGGCGGGTCAGAGCCTGGTTCGATGTTTCCGGCTTTGAGCATCTGCAGCAGGCAGGGCGCGAACAACGCGGCGTGATGGTGATCGGCATTCATTTTATGTCGCTGGAGTTGGGCGGCCGTGCGATGGGGCTATGCCAGCCGATGATGGCGATGTACCGGCGGCATAACAATAAAGTGATGGAGCTGGTGCAAACCTGGGGACGCTCTCGCTCTAATAAGGCGATGATCGATCGCAAAGATTTGCGCGGTATGGTGCAGGCGCTGAAGAGCGGCGAAGCGGTATGGTTCGCGCCGGATCAGGATTACGGCCCTAAAGGCAGTGTATTTGCACCGTTCTTTGCGGTGGAACAGGCGGCGACGACCAGCGGAACGTTCACTATTCACCGTTTAGCCAAACCGGCGATGATTACCACGGTGCTGATTCGTAAACCGAACCGGCAGGGATATCAACTGGTGATTGAACCGGAACTGGAAGACTATCCATACCAGGATCAACAACAGGCGGCGCAGTACATGAATCGGGTGATTGAGCGGGAGATTTTGCGCGCACCGGAACAATATCTGTGGCTGCACCGTCGTTTTAAGACGCGCCCGTGCGGTGAAGCATCGTTGTACCGTTAATCCAATACAAAAATCAGATGCAAAAAAAGTGGCTACCCGAAGGTAGCCACAATTTAAAGAAGGAGAGAATGATTGTTGATTAACGAAACCAGGCGTAAGGGCTGACACCGCGGTAGGTCTTGCCCAGCGCTTTTAAGATTTGAGTGATTTGACGGACAATACTCATGGTGTTTCCCCCATACGCTTAAAAGAATTAGTGGTTGAAAGTACCGAAGTCGATGGTGAATTTTTCAAACATGGCGATAATTTTGTTCAGCATTTTCATTGTCGTATCCTCTGTGTGATTCATTATTTATGTGATGTCGTTCACGGTTTTAAAGATATACCGGGTTCACGGAATGGTCAATATTTTTTGTGAACTTAATCACAAAAAAATAAACACTCAGTCTGCTCTTTCTGAACCATGGTTTTATTTTCTTTCATACTCAATGCATTGCCATACGAATTGATGATGGACGGGGCCTGCCAAATGGCCGCGCTAGCTGCCTGTAGCCGGCGGTTTGCGGCGGTTTGTCCGCCACCATGATGTGATCACCGGGAATAGCAGTTGAAATGGATGTCCCGAAGGCAGGATAATCTGCCGCCTCAACAACAACTGGCAGGATTCAGCCACCTTGTAACGTGACGGTTAATCGTTTGCGTATCAGGTCGGCGTGGGAAAACGGCAGGTTTTACGGCGTCCGGCAAGGGGCGTTGCATCATACCGTTTTTCGAATACTGACCAAGCGCCGGCTACGGCGTGCAATAACACCGGCACGCTTGATGCCTATAGCGTTTGGTAAACCATAGCATTTGATAACAACGACATTTCAGGGGATACATCATGTCCAATACCACTCGTCAGGCTGGCGATGCGGCGCGTCCCGCAGGCGCGCTTGATGCCTTTTTCAAGATTACACCGCGCGGCAGTAGTGTGCGTCAGGAAGTGTTGGCGGGCCTGACTACCTTTCTGGCGATGGTTTATTCGGTTATCGTCGTACCGGGTATGCTGGGTAAAGCAGGCTTCCCGCCGGCAGCGGTGTTTGTCGCAACCTGTCTGGTGGCGGGGTTCGGTTCCCTGCTGATGGGGTTGTGGGCCAACTTGCCGATGGCGATTGGTTGTGCGATTTCGCTGACCGCGTTTACCGCCTTCAGTCTGGTGCTGGGCCAGCACATTAGTGTGCCAGTTGCTCTGGGCGCTATCTTTATGATGGGCATTCTGTTCACCGTGGTATCCGCGACAGGCATTCGCTCCTGGATCCTGCGCAACCTGCCGATGGGCGTGGCGCACGGCGCGGGTATCGGTATCGGGCTGTTTTTGCTGATTATCGCCGCCAATGGGATTGGGCTGGTCATCAAGAACCCGATCGACGGCTTGCCGGTGGCGTTGGGGCACTTCACGGCGTTTCCGGTGGCGATGTCGCTGATCGGCCTGGCCGCCACCATCGGCCTTGAAAAGCGCCGGGTACCCGGTGGGATCTTGCTGGTGATTGTCGCCATTTCGGTTATCGGGCTGATTTTTGATCCGAACGTTAAATATCAGGGACTGTTTGCCCTGCCGAGCCTGACCGATGCGAATGGTCAGTCCCTGATTTTCGGCCTCGATATCAAAGGCGCGTTACAGCCGGCTGTGCTGCCGAGCGTGTTGGCGTTGGTTATGACGGCGGTGTTTGATGCGACCGGTACTATTCGTGCCGTGGCGGGGCAGGCGAATCTGTTGGATAAAGACGGCCAGATTATCAATGGCGGACGCGCGTTGACCGCCGATTCCGTCAGCAGCATTTTCTCCAGTCTGGTCGGAACCTCTCCGGCCGCCGTCTACATTGAATCGGCGGCGGGTACCGCGGCCGGCGGCAAAACCGGTTTGACGGCTACGGTAGTCGGTGTGTTGTTCCTGCTGATCCTGTTCCTGTCGCCGTTGTCCTACCTGGTGCCGGCTTATGCAACGGCACCGGCGCTGATGTATGTCGGCCTGCTGATGCTGAGCAATGTGTCCAAACTGGATTTCAACGACTTTGTCGATGCGATGTCCGGCCTGGTGTGCGCGGTGTTCATCGTGCTGACCTGTAATATTGTGACCGGCATTATGTTGGGCTTTGGTGCACTGGTACTGGGCCGTCTGTTCTCCGGCGAATGGCGTAAGCTGAATATCGGCACCGTGATTATCGCTGTGGCGCTGGTCGCCTTTTACGCTGGCGGCTGGGCGCTGTAGTTTTTCATCATCTGATGCATAAAGGGGAACGGCGGTTCCCCTTTTTTATTCTGTCGTGCTAAAGGCGACGACTTTTTTGTCATCGTTTTCTGTTCATCACACTATATCTTGTTATTATTCATAAAGATCACCCATCCTATGGTGCTACCGGCACCGGATGGCAACGACTCGGAGTTCTTTCATGTAACGGCAATCAACCAGGGAACACATGGAAATATTTTTCACCATTCTGATCATGACGCTGATAGTGTCGCTTTCCGGCGTAATGACGCGTCTTCTGCCTTTTCAGATACCACTGCCGCTGATGCAGATCGGGCTTGGCGCCATGCTGGCCTGGCCGCAATTTGGTTTGCATGTCGATTTCAATCCCGAATTGTTTATGGTGCTGTTTATCCCGCCGTTGCTGTTTGCCGATGGCTGGAAAACCTCGACCCGTGAGTTTCTGCATCACATGCGCGAAATTCTGGGGCTGGCGCTGGTGCTGGTGGTGATTACCGTGGTGGGCATTGGTTACCTGTTACACTGGATGATCCCTGAAATGCCGCTGGTGGCCGCTTTTGCGCTGGCCGCCGTGTTGTCTCCTACGGATGCAGTCGCGCTGTCCGGCATCGTCGGTGAAGACCGGATCCCGAAAAAGTTGATGGGGATCCTGCAAGGGGAGGCGCTAATGAATGATGCGTCGGCGCTGGTTTCGCTCAAGTTTGCAGTAGCGATTGCGATGGGAACCATGGTGTTTACCGTGTCCGGCGCGACGCTGGCGTTTTTGCAAGTGGCGCTGGGCGGCCTGCTGGCCGGCATCGGCGTGACCTGGGTGTACAGCAAATCCCTGTCGCTGCTTGGTCATCAAAACGATGATGATGCTGCGACGCAGATCGTATTACTGTTGTTGCTGCCATTTGCCGCTTACCTGATTGCCGAGCATTTCGGCGTATCAGGCATTCTGGCGTCGGTGGCATCGGGGATGACCATCAGCCGAACTCAACTGCTGCGGCAGGCGCCGCTCAATATGCGGCTTCGGGCCAACGGCGTGTGGAACATGCTGGAGTTCGTGTTCAACGGCATGGTATTCCTGATGCTGGGGCTGCAACTGCCCAGTGTGATTGGAGAGTCGATTGTGCAGGCGGAGCTGGATCCGACCATTGAAACCTGGCTGTTGTTCGCTGATATCGTCCTGATCTATTGCGCCTTGTTACTGCTGCGATTTGCCTGGTTGTGGCTGATGAAACTCTACAGCCGTTATGTGCAGAATAAGCGCCCGATGCTGTTTGCCAACTACACCTCGCGCGAGATTTGGATCAGTACTTTTGCTGGTGTGCGTGGTGCAATTACGTTGGCGGGCGTGCTGTCTATTCCGTTGTTTATGGACAGTGGCGAGCCGTTTCCATCTCGCTATCAACTGGTGTTTATTGCTACCGGGGTGATCCTGTTTTCATTGCTGTGCGGTGTGGTGGCGCTGCCGCTGCTGTTAAGAGGCATTACGCTGACCGACCACAGCGTGCAGAAGAAAGAAGAACGCATGGCGCGGGTGACGATGGCGCAGGTCGCTATCGACTGCCTGAAAAAAATGCAGGAGCGCCTGGCGGCTGATCGGGAAGAAAATCTCGATGATCAGGTGCTGGCGGAAGTGAGTGCTCGCGTCATCGGCATGTTGCATCGCCGTGTGGCGGGCACCGATGAGCTGGAAAACAGTATGGCGGTTGAGAATCTGGAGCGGCGCTTTCGTCTGGCCGCCGTCAGCGCCGAGCGCGCCGAGCTGTATCACCTGCGTGCTACGCAACGCATCAGCAACGAAACGCTGCAAAAGATGTTGCGTGAACTGGATTTGTTGGAAGCGGTACTCAGCGAGAAAGTATAAAAAAACCGGGGAGGTTGCCTCCCCGGTTGGTTGTGGTCAGCCCTGTCTCGCTTAGTGAGAGGAACCTTTTGAGATACCCAGGCCGGTTTGTGAACGGATGAACTGCGCCTTGAACTTGCTGCGTTCTTCGACTGCATTAGCGGAATTATCGGTAATCGAGAAAAACCAGATACCGACAAAAGCCACCAACATCGAGAACAGCGCCGGATATTCATACGGATAGATTGGGGTCGCATGACCGAGAATTTTCACCCAAATGGTCGGCCCCAGAATCATCAGGATAACGGCCGTTAACAGCCCGGCCCAACCGCCGATCATCGCACCGCGGGTGGTCAACTTCGACCAGTACATCGACAACAGGATAATCGGGAAGTTACAGCTGGCGGCAATCGAGAATGCCAGCCCCACCATGAAGGCGATGTTCTGATTTTCGAACAAAATCCCCAGCAGGATGGCGATCACACCCAACACCAGCACCGTGAGTTTCGATACTCTCAGTTCGTCGCGCTCGGTGGCCTGGCCTTTCTTGATCACATTCGAGTACAGGTCATGGGATACTGCGGATGCGCCGGCCAGCGTCAACCCGGCGACTACCGCCAGAATGGTGGCGAAAGCGACCGCGGAGATAAAGCCCAGGAAGAAGTTACCGCCTACCGCGTTCGCCAGGTGTATCGCCGCCATATTGTTGCCGCCAATCAACGCGCCCGCCGCGTCTTTAAAGGCGGGGTTAGCACTCACTAACAGAATCGCGCCGAAGCCGATAATGAACGTCAGGAAGTAGAAATACCCCATGAAACCGGTGGCGAAGAGCACGCTTTTACGCGCTTCTTTGGCATCGCTGACGGTGAAGAAGCGCATCAGGATGTGCGGCAGGCCAGCGGTGCCGAACATCAGCCCCAGTCCAAGAGACAACGCGGAGATCGGGTCGGACACCAGCCCGCCGGGTTTCATGATGGCAATGCCTTTCGCGTGAACCTTGGTGGCTTCGGTGAACAGGCTGTCAAAGCTGAAGTTGACCGTTTTCAGCACCATGATCGCCATAAAGGTGGCGCCGCACAGCAGCAATACCGCTTTGATGATTTGCACCCAGGTGGTCGCCAGCATACCGCCGAACAGTACGTACATCACCATCAGGATACCGACTAATACCACCGCGACATGGTAGTTCAGTCCGAACAGCAACTGGATGAGTTTACCTGCGCCCACCATCTGCGCAATCAGGTACAGTGCCACCACCACCAGCGAGCCGCAGGCGGACAGGGTGCGGATCGGTTTTTGCTGCAACCGGTAGGAAGCCACGTCCGCAAAGGTGTAACGACCCAAATTACGCAGCCGCTCGGCGATCAGGAACAGGATGATCGGCCAGCCCACCAGAAAGCCGAGCGAGTAGATCAGGCCGTCAAAGCCGGACGTGTACACCAGCGCAGAAATGCCGAGGAACGAGGCCGCGGACATGTAGTCGCCGGCGATCGCCAGCCCGTTCTGAAAGCCGGTGATGTTACCACCCGCAGTATAGTAATCACTGCGCGAACGGGTACGTTTGGAAGCCCAATAGGTGATATAGAGGGTTGCCGCCACAAATAACACAAACAACACAATAGCCTGAATATTCAGCGGTTGCTTTTGGACGTTGCCGGAAACGGCATCCGCCGCTTGCGCCCATATCGGTAGCCCCAGCAGACCGGTCAGCAGGAAAATGCGGCTTTTCATTTTTGCACCTCATTCAGCAATGCTTTGGTCAGGCGGTCAAATTCACCATTGGCACGGTAGACATAAATAGCAGTAAGCGTAAAGGAGATGACAATGAGCCCGATACCCAACGGGATGCCGCGGGTCGTTCCCGCGCCGGGTGCGATGGGGGTTCCCAGCCAGCCCGGTGCAAAAGCGATCAACAGAATGAAACCGATGTACAACACCAGCATGATCAGCGAAAGAAAGGCGGCAAAACGTTGCCGTTTCTGGACCAGTTCTTTAAATAGCGGGTTATCTTCAATCCGTTGATAAATGAGATCATTCATCATAAATCTCCAGTCAGATAAGTCGCGTCGCCCTTCTGGGCGGCCGTTTTTAGGTGCCACCACACACCAGACGGCGTAATACGATCCGGTGCGGGCGGCGCTGTTTTTATCGGATGACGGTTAAGACGGTGTGTTGTCCATGGCTTGTTTTTCTTCCAGCAATTTCTCTACCACGCCAGGATCGGCGAGGGTTGAGATATCCCCCAGATTGCTGGTATCCCCGGCTGCAATCTTGCGCAGAATACGCCGCATGATTTTGCCGGATCGGGTTTTCGGCAGAGCGTCGGTCCAGTGCAGGATATCCGGCGTCGCGATAGGGCCTATCTCTTTTCGTACCCAGTTGCGCACTTCGGTATACAGTTCACTGGTCGGCTCTTCGCCATGATTCAGCGTGATGTAAGCATAGATCGCCTGCCCTTTGAGGCTGTGCGGAATGCCGACTACCGCTGCTTCGGCGATTTTCGGGTGTGAAACCAGTGCGGATTCGATTTCCGCCGTTCCCAGCCGGTGCCCGGATACGTTCAGCACGTCGTCCACGCGGCCGGTGATCCAGTAATAGCCGTCTTCATCACGGCGTGCGCCGTCGCCGCTGAAATACATGCCCTTGAACGTAGAGAAGTAGGTCTGTTCAAAACGTTCATGGTCACCAAACAGCGTGCGAGCCTGACCGGGCCAGGAATCGGTAATCACCAGGTTGCCTTCGCAGGCACCGTCTTGTGGATTACCGATGTTGTCTACCAAGGCGGGCTGCACCCCGAAGAACGGTAACGTCGCTGAACCGGGTTTAGGTTCAATGGCGCCGGGCAACGGAGTGATCATGAAGCCACCTGTTTCCGTTTGCCACCAGGTATCGACAATCGGGCAACGGCTGTTGCCGATTTTTTTGAAGTACCATTCCCAGGCTTCCGGGTTGATGGGTTCCCCCACCGAGCCCATGATTTTGAGCGACTGGCGTGAGGTGCCCTCGATAGCTTTGTCGCCGTCCGCCATCAGCGCGCGGATGGCCGTTGGTGCGGTGTACAGGATATTGACCTGATGTTTGTCCACCACTTGTCCCATCCGGCTGGCGGTTGGCCAGTTAGGTACGCCTTCGAACATCAGCGTGATGGCGCCGCAGGCCAGCGGGCCGTACAACAGGTAGCTGTGGCCGGTAACCCAACCGACGTCGGCGGTACACCAATAAATGTCGCCGGGGTGATAATCAAACACATATTTAAACGTCGTCGCAGCGTATACCAGATAACCGCCGGTGGTATGCAGCACCCCTTTAGGTTTACCGGTTGAGCCGGATGTATAGAGGATAAACAGCGGATCCTCTGCATTCATTTCTTCAGGCGGGCAATGATCATCCGCCTGTGCGACCAGTTCGTGCCACCACAGATCTCTGCCGTCTTGCCAGTTTCCGGGTTTACCGGTGCGTTGGAAAACGATCACATGGTTGACGCTGGTGACGGCCGGGTTGCGCAGGGCTTCGTCGATATTCTTTTTCAGTGGGATCGTCCGCCCGGCGCGAACGCCTTCATCGGCGGTGATCACCAGCTTGGCGCTGGAATCGACGATTCGCCCGGCGATCGATTCCGGAGAAAATCCCCCGAAGATCACCGAATGCACGGCACCGATGCGGGCACAGGCCAGCATCGCCACGGCCGCTTCCGGCACCATCGGCATATAAATAGCGACCACATCGCCCTTACTGATCCCTTTTGATTTCAGTACATTGGCAAAACGGCAGACCGCCTGATGCAGTTCACGATAGGTGACTTTTTTGCTTTCTTTGGCGTCGTCGCCTTCCCAAATGATCGCGGTTTGATCGCCTTGCGTAGCAAGATGACGATCGAGACAGTTTGCCGCCACATTGAGCGTGCCGTCTTCGAACCAGCGAATGCGAACATGGCCTGGGTCAAAAGAGGTGTTTTTGACCTGTTGATAGGGTTTGATCCAATCGATTATCTTGCCTTGTTCCCGCCAGAAGGAATCAGGATCTTGCACCGATGCCTGATACATCTTTTTATACTGTTCGGCGGTGATTAAGGCGTTTTCCGCAATCGCGGTAGGTATAGGGTGTTTATTATATTGGCTCATAGCGCTTCTCCTTAAACATTGTTAATATTATGTCAATCAATGGTTAATAATAGTGAGCCGTTAACATTTGTTTCTTTTTTGCGCGATGGATCACGCATTACAGGGAAGACCCCCAGATGTTTGCTTTTAAGAGTAGTCCCTGATCAAGAGGTATGGAGATACCGCCGCCAAAGTGCACCGTTTTATGCGATTTTGCTCACATTTTTACTTCCTGCGCGCCATCTGATTTACTCGTAAAGAGAATAGTTAATGAAAATGACTATTTAATTGGTATTAACTATCATTAACAGAAATTTGATCGAGCGAGATGATCAAACAGGCAAAAGATCGGCCTTATTTGAGCGATCGCCCCCCCGAGAAAGCAGATATAGTGCTAATGATCCTCAAAAAGGACGTATTAATGCCGTTATTAAGTTACGGAATTGTTTTTTTTGTAAGCAAATCGTATCAATAAGCAGGCTGATTACTGTGATAGGTAATTTCGACTTTCAGTCAGCCAGATGACATGAGATATACTTCAACAAAGTATAGTATTTATATTGTTTGGGCTGCGTAATCACGTAGGAAATTAAGTTATCACTCATAATGTCTTGTTTAGGTTGATTGAATTCTAATTATATCAACGGTTTAATTATTGTGGTTGCCAGAGCGACTTCCCTGGCTGACTTTAAAAACTATCTCCATATCCCTGTCGTCTTCATTTTCTGATTGCTACAGGAGGGATAGATTTCACATAGCAAGAAGTAGAGGACATATGAGTCTGATATTTGGGCAGAATGAAATCATGAGCATGTTAAGTGCCCCTGTTCACAATGACAGACGCGCAATTGCGGTCATTGATGATAACTGCAAGATACTCTGCGCGAATTCCGCATTTAATGCTCATTTTGGTCTACGTACAGGGACGACTGCACCCGCCTCAATCGATGAAGTGCTTCCGGTTAACGTCCGGTTCGCTTACCACGATTTTATGACCAATAATGAGTTACTTAGCACGCATGTCGCCTGGGATTTGCTATCTGATGGGTTTACCAAAAAGCCGCTCAGTACGCTCTCGTTTTCCAAACTGAATGTAGAAGATCGGGTGCTGTCGTTGCTCATTCTCAATCAGGGTGATGGGGATATTACTACGACAATGGCTTCATAAAGTCAGCTCGCCGTGAAATGAAATCTATACGGTATCAATGTTATTCGTTGATATGGTTTTTTGCGATTTTATACCGACTCTTGCCATACTATTAGTTGCATTTTATTTGCTCATTATTCCCTCCGTCTGTATATCGATACGTTTCGATACCTCTTACTCTGTAAACAATCGAATAAAGAATTCATATTTAAATACACTTTTTGCCATTAAGTGTCTTTTTTATTGCTATGAGAGGAATTTGAGCGCGGTTGATGGACGTGATTTAAAACGATGTGATTTAAAAAATAAGGAAACCAGCCGGATAACTCCGTCAACATTCTCCGCCATGTAAAACATCGCCGGTATCAATATTTTCTCTCCGTCTCTTCTATTATTATGTCGATATAGCGCCGTCACACGTGTTATTTCTAATCCACTCGGCAGCATTGGCTTGAAATATCACCGATGATACCGACAGTTATTATTGGATTGATAGAGTCGCCTGGTTTCTTTTTTTGTCGGTGTCAGCGCGGTCACTCCCGTATCACATGTGCTGATATGACCTTTGTGGGATAGCTATACCCAAAATAATTCGAGTTGCAGGACAAAACGCTCGCGTGTTGTCCTGCAACTCGAATCCTGAGGTGGGCCGCCGCGATACGCCAGGGGCCACTCCGAGGGAACGACTATTGTTCCCAAGGCCCGTCCTGCCTGCGTTTGGCCGTAACGATTGCGGCTTGTCACCTACCGATCTTCACAGTTATTTAACCCTGTAATGTATAAGGACTCTGTTTTTCTTAGTGATAATGCTCACAAGGTTATGGGCGTTTGCCTAATTTTCCATATCATAATTTCATCATATGGGAGAAATTGCCTAATGACTAAATGATATACAGCCATAATAATCTAAATAAAACACGGTTTCCTTTTAATTAATACATGGTTTCTTTTATTAGGCATTTTGCATTTGTCGTCTGACGGCAAAAAAATATATCTGTTTTTCGCTTGATACATAATTTTCGCCATATATCAGATGCATTTTCCGATACACACAGTTTATCACTGCACGTTTTGTAAATGGGTCAACTATTCAGGCAGGTAATCAACGTGAAAATTGAATCGATCGACGTCACCGTCTTCACTTATCCCACTCGCCGCGTTTCCGACAGCGCCGGGCATTCCCATCCGGGCGATGAGCATCAGGCCAGCATGGCGCTCCTGACTGTCAGTACCGATGACGGGCACAAAGGCTATGCGTTTGCGCCGCCGGAAGTGGTTCGTCCGTATGTGGTGAACAGTTTTTTCCGCAAGGTGCTGATTGGGCAGGATCCGTTTGATCGTGAACGCCTGTGGCAGGATCTGGTGCACTGGCAGCGCGGCAGCGCCAACCAGTTGACCGACCGGGCGCTGGCCATCGTCGAGCAGGCATTGTGGGATCTGGCCGGGCGGGCGCTGAACGTGCCGGTGTATAAGCTGCTGGGCGGCTACCGCGACAAAGTGCCGGCCTACGGCAGCACCATGTGCGGCGACGAGCTGAAGGGCGGCCTGTCGACGCCGGAGGAGTACGGCCAGTTCGCCGAAAAACTGGTACAGCGTGGTTACAAGGCCATCAAGCTGCATACCTGGATGCCGCCGGTGTCGTTCGCGCCGAGCCCGCAAATGGACGTGAAAGCCTGTGCGGCGGTGCGCGAGGCGGTGGGGCCGGATATCTGTCTGATGCTGGACGGCTACCACTGGTACAGCCGCAGCGAGGCGCTGTACATCGGCCGTGAACTGCAAAAACTGAACTTCACCTGGTTCGAAGAGCCGATGGAAGAGCAGAGCATGGCGTCCTACAGCTGGCTGAACAAGAATCTGGACATCGACGTGATCGGGCCGGAAAGTCTGGGCGGGAAATACTTCAGCCGTGCCGACTGGGTGAAGGAAGGGGCCTGCGACATTCTGCGCGCCGGGGTGCAGGGCGTGGGCGGAATCACGCCGTGCCTGAAGGTGGCGCATCTGGCGGAAGCCTTCGGTATGGATTGCGAAATCCACGGCAACGGCGCGCCCAATCTGGCGGTGGTGGGGGCGATTAAAAACTGCCGCTGGTACGAGCGCGGCCTGCTGCATCCGTTCCTCAACTACGATGAGCCCGTCGCTTATCTGAATTCGCTGGTAGATTCAATGGACGAAGACGGTTTTGTACACCTGTCGCAGCGGCCCGGTCTGGGCGAGGACATCAATTTTGACTGGATTGAGGCGCATACGTTGAGCCAGGCCTAGCGCAGTCATCCGTACGGTAATCATCATTAAAAAAACAATATGTTGTCGTCTTCCATACTTCCACACCTGGAGAAGAACAATGAAAGCGCGAGCAATACTTCGTACCCTGTTACTGAGCACACTGTGTATGGCCGCCACGCCGGCCGTACTGTCTGCTAAAACGCCTGACGATCAATTGATTGTCGGCATGAATATGAACAACATGCTGTCGCTGGACCCCGCCGCGATGACCGGCAATGAAGTGGTCGGCGTCGTGGTGAATCTCTACGACTCGCTGGTCGAGCTGGACCCCGACAACCTGAGCCACGTTTTGCCCGCGCTGGCGAAAAGCTGGAGCGTGAGTGACGACGGCAAAGTCATCACCTTCAATCTGGTGGATAACGCGAAATTCCATTCCGGCAACCCGGTGACCGCCGAGGATTTTGTCTGGTCGATGAGCCGGTTGCTGCACCTGAACATGGCGCAGGCGACCACCTGGAAATCGTACGGCTTTACGACGGATAACGTCGCGAAGATGATCCGCGCCAAAGATGCCCATACGGTTGAGATCGAACTGCCCAAACCCAACGATCCCAAACTGATCATCTATTCGCTGGCGACGCTCGGCAGCGGCTCGGTATTGGATCGCAAAACGGTGCTGCAACACGAGAAAAACGGCGACTGGGGCAATGGCTGGCTGACCACCAATGAAGCCGGTTCCGGCCCCTTCAAGCTGGATGTATGGCAGGCAAAAGATGTGCTGCGTATCAGCCGCGTCAACGGTTACTGGCAGGGCGACGCCAAAATGAAGCGCGTCATTTTCCGACATATGACCGAATCGCAGGCGCTGCGGTTGATGATAGAGAAAGGCGATATCGATGTGGCGACCGGCATGTCGGTGCCGGATATCAACGCGCTTAAGCAGGATAAAGATGTCGTAGTGAAAGAGGTGACCAAAGGCACGTTGTATTACGTGGCGATGAGCCTGAAGAACACCTACTTCGCCAACCCGAAAGTGCGCGAAGCGGTACGCTATCTGATCGACTACGACGGCATCAACAACACCGTGATGACCGGCTATGGTTTCTACCATCAGCGCCCGATCCAGAAAGGGATGGACGCCACGCTGCCTGATCCGGGTTACAAGCTGGACGTGGCGCGGGCGAAGACCTTGCTGGCGCAAGCGGGCTACCCCAACGGCTTTGAGACTACGCTGCGCGTGTTGTCCGATCAACCGTTCCTCAATCTTGCGACTTCAGTGCAATCGACACTGGCGCAAGCCGGCATCAAGGTTCAGATCCTCTCCGGCACCGGTAATCAGGTTTATGGCGCGATGCGCGATCGCAAGTTCGACATGTTGGTCGGGCGCGGCGGCGGCGGGGTTGATCCTCATCCGCATTCCAGCTTGCGTTCCGTGGTTTACAACCCCGACAACAGCGATGAAGCCAAGTTGACCAATTTTCAGGGCTGGCGCACCTCGTTCTATGACAAGCAACTGAACGAGATGATCGATCAGGCATTGCTGGAAAAGGACCCGCAAAAACAGAAGCAGATGTATATCGACGTTCAGAACCGTTATGAGGCGTTGTATCCGGCCATTATTCCGGTTTCTCAGATGATCGACTCGGTGGTGTTGCGCAAGGACGTGGTGAAGTATGTGCCGCATCCGTCTTCCACCACCCATCTGCGTGATGTGTACAAGCAACGCTAATGAGCTATCGCAAAGCGCCAACGTGAAATCACCGGTCAGCGGCGGCCTGATGTCTGTTGCTGACTGGGAACGAGGGAGAAAGAACATGGTTTTCTCTGATCGAATCAAACCGGGCGAGTGGCTGAGGCCGGGAGGGATGTTGCGTCGGTTGGCGAAACGTCTATTCCAGGTCGTGGTCACGCTGTTTGGTTTATTGATCCTGACGTTTATTATCGGTCGTGTCATGCCTATCGATCCGGTGCTGGCGATCGTCGGGCAGGATGCCGACCAAAGCACCTACCAACAGGTTTATCAGCAACTGGGGTTGGATAAGCCGCTGTATGTTCAGTTCTGGATTTACTTCAACGCGCTGTTGCACGGCGATCTCGGCAATGCGTTGCTGACCGGCCGTCCGGTCATTGACGATATTATCCGCGTTTTCCCCGCCACCGTCGAACTGGCGACGATGGCGATTATCGTCGGTGCCGGGCTGGGCGTGCCGCTGGGCGTGCTGGCGGCGGCAAGGCGCGGTAAATGGGCGGATTACGTGGTGCGTTTCATCAGTCTGGCCGGTTATTCCACCCCGATCTTTTGGGTGGGGATGATGGGGCTGCTGGTGTTCTATGCCTGGTTGAACTGGGTCGGCGGCGCCGGGCGGGTCGACATGGCTTACGACGGGTTGGTGGAAAATCGTACCGGCCTGCTGCTGGTCGATTCGATGCTGGATGGCAACTGGGAGGTGTTCCGCAGCGCGCTCAATCATCTGGTGCTGCCCGCCACGCTGCTGGGGTTTCACTCGCTGGCGTACATCAGCCGTATGACGCGCAGTTTCATGCTGGCGCAGTTGTCGCAGGAATACATCATCACCGCGCGGGTGAAGGGATTGTCGGAATTTCGCGTCGTGTGGGCACATGCGTTCCGTAACATTCTGGTGCAGTTGCTGACGGTGGTGGCGCTGGCTTACGGGTCATTACTTGAAGGTGCGGTATTGATCGAGACGGTGTTCTCGTGGCCGGGTTTTGGTTCCTATCTCACCGGTAGCCTGCTGCTGGGCGACATGAACGCGGTGATGGGTTGTGTCCTGCTGGTCGGGTTGATTTTCGTCAGCCTGAATCTGCTATCGGACATGTTGTATCAGGTCTTTGATCCGAGGACGAGAGTATGACGATTTCCTCTGAGCCGGTATTGCGCGCGCAACCACATAAGCGTGCCGGCAGCCTGAAGCTGCGCGGTGCGCGCCTATTCGGTTTTTTACTGCTGATGATGCGCAACCCGTTGACGGCGATAGGTTTGGCCATTGTATTACTGTTGCTGCTGATGGCGGTGTTTTCACCGCTCATCGCCACCCACGACCCGTTGGCGCAGGATCTTACCAATGCGTTGCAGGCGCCGAGCGCCAGCCATTGGTTCGGCACCGATGAATTCGGCCGTGATGTGTTCAGCCGTCTGGTATACGGTTCCCGTATCACGTTGTATATCGTGGCGCTGGTGTCGGTCACCGTCGGGCCCATCGGGTTGTTGCTGGGCGTGGTCGCGGGGTATTACGGCGGTGTGGTCGATACCATTTTGATGCGCATCACCGATATCTTCATCTCATTTCCCAGTCTGGTGCTGGCACTGGCGTTTGTGGCGGCACTCGGTCCGGGGCTGGAGCATGTGGTGATTGCCATTACGCTCACCGCCTGGCCGCCGATCGCGCGTCTGGCGCGGGCGGAGACCTTGTCGCTACGTCAGGCTGATTTTGTCTCGGCGGTAAAACTGCAGGGCGCGTCTTCGCTGCGTATTCTGCTGCATCACATTGTGCCGCTGTGTCTGCCGTCGGTGATTATTCGTATCACCATGAACATGGCCGGCATCATTCTGACTGCCGCTGGCCTGGGTTTTCTCGGGCTGGGCGCTCAGCCGCCCGATCCGGAATGGGGGGCGATGATTTCGGCAGGCCGCCGCTACATGATGGAGTGTTGGTGGTTGGTGACGATTCCGGGGCTGGCGATTTTAATCAACAGTCTGGCGTTCAATTTCCTTGGAGATGGCTTACGTGACATCCTCGATCCCAGAACTGAATAATGTGAATGTGACTCACCGCAAGGCGCAAACCGGTTCGCTGCTGGAGGTAGACAATCTGCGGGTGAGTTTCGTCAATGGCCGTGCGGTGACCGATGCCGTGCGCGGTGTGTCTTTCTCGCTGGGGTGTGAAAAGCTGGCGATTGTGGGGGAATCCGGCTCCGGTAAATCCACCGTTGGGCGCGCCTTATTGCAGTTGCATCCGCGTAGCGCCCGCATTACTGCCGACCGCTTGAACTTCAACGGTATCGACCTGCTGGCGGCGGACGAAGCGCGGATGCGTCAGATCCGCGGTAAACGCATCTCCATGATCATGCAGGATCCCAAGTATTCGCTGAATCCGGTGGTGTGCGTCGGCGATCAGATAGCCGAAGCCTATCTCGCTCACCACCGTGTCTCATGGCAGGCGGCGAAGGAAAAGGTACTGGCGATGCTGGATGTGGTGCGCATTCGCCAGCCGGAGAGGGTGTATGGCTTGTATCCGCATGAGATTTCCGGCGGGCAGGGGCAGCGCATCATGATTGCCATGATGCTGATTACCGAACCGGAGGTGGTGATTGCCGACGAACCGACCTCGGCGCTGGATGTGTCCGTGCGCCTGCAGGTGCTGGCGATGTTGGATGATCTGGTCAGTGAGCGGGGGTTGGGGCTGATTTTTATCAGCCACGATATCAATCTGGTGCGCAGCTTCTGCGATCGGGTGCTGGTGATGTACGCCGGCCGGGTAGTAGAGTCGATAGCGGCCGCCGATCTGGAGCAGGCGCAACACCCTTATACCCGCGGCTTGCTTAATGCCCTGCCGGATATCGATAATCCTCGGCCACGTTTACCGGTCATGAACCGTGATCCCGCCTGGCTCAACCCTTAAGGAGCGCCTATGACGACTGAGGCAAAATCCACGCCGCGAGCGATGATTGAGGTGCGTAACCTGAACCTGACGTTTGGTGAGGGAAGCGCGCAAAATCAGGTGTTGTACGATGTGAATCTCACCGTTAACGACGGTGAGATTTTTGGGCTGGTCGGCGAGTCCGGCTCCGGAAAAACCACGGTGTTGAAATGTTTGGCCGGGCTGTTTAACCATTGGCAAGGCCAGCTTAGGATAGATGACCAACCGCTGGCGCACCGTATTGAACAGGCGCGCTGTCGCCGGGTGCAAATGGTATTTCAGGACCCTTATGGTTCGCTGCACCCGCGCCATACCGTCGAGACGATTCTGGCGGAACCGTTGTTAATCCACCGTATCGCCGATCGGGATGATCGCATCGATACGTTATTAGGAAAGGTTGGGTTGGGGCCGCAGTTCCGCCGCCGTTATCCTCACCAGCTTTCCGGTGGGCAGCGTCAGCGCGTGGCGATCGCCAGAGCGTTGATTCTTGAACCTCGGGTACTGCTGCTGGATGAGCCGACCTCGGCGCTGGATGTCTCCGTGCAGGCGGAGATTCTGAATCTGCTGGCGGAGTTGCAGCAGCAGGAAAAGCTGACTTACCTGATGGTGACGCATGACCTGGGGGTGATAGCGCATCTGTGTCACAACGTGGCGGTAATGCAATACGGCCGCATTTTGGAAACGCTCGCGACCAGCGACCTGGCCCGCGATACCCCCAAAAACGCCTACACCTCGATGTTGGTCGATGCCAGCCGACAATACAGCCGGGAATTGGCGGTGCGATCAGAGCAGATGTAAACCGGAAACGGTAGCGAGTGCCGAACACGGGAGGGCGATGCTCTCCCGTTTCTTTTCATGGTGCCTGTTGATGTTACCCTGCAACTCGAATTATTTAGCGCCTGCCGCGTGCAGGAACGCGACGCCGACATCCTGACATTTTTCTTTATAACCTAATCAGTCTCCCGGTCTGGGGAGTAAAAATGCCGCTCATCATGCTGGTGTTTCGTCGTTAAAACGCTAAGAATGGTTGCCGAAACAGTATTTCATGGTCAGGGTATTTGCGCCTTTGGCGGTGGTTCGCACCCTTGCCGGAAGGTTCGGCAAATCTCTGACGTTGCAGTAAGAAACGGGATGTCATAATGCAGTTGTTGAATTTGAAACAGGCCAGGTTGCTGAGCTTTGCGTTTACCGTTGGCGGGCTGTTGCTGTTGATTGAGCTGCGCCTGCTTGCCTGCTTTATCGCCGGCTTTCTGGTGTATGAAATCATTAATCTGCTTACGCCGTATTTCCAGAAGGTCATCAGCGGCAAGCGAGCCCGGCTGGCGGTAGTGGCGGTGATCAGTACGCTGGTGGTTTGCCTGCTGAGCGTGATTTTTGGATCGCTGGTCGGGCTGTTGATGCAGGAAATGAAAGACACCAGCGTGTTCAATGCGCGTATCGCTTTCATTCTTGAGGATGTGCAAAAACAGATCATGACCTACCTGCCGGGTTATCTGCCGGTCAGCGTGGAGGAGCTGCAACATGAATTTGTGATGTGGCTGCAAAAGCACGTGGAGATGCTGCAAAACATGGGGAAAGACTTCCTGCATGGTTTTGTCACGATGCTGATCGGCATGATTCTCGGGGCCATCATCTCCCTGTATAGCATCGAGCCGACGGTGGAAAAACCCTTGTTGAAAACGGAGCTGATGCACCGGGTTGCGCTGCTGTCGTCCTCATTTCGCAATATTGTGTTTGCGCAGGTGAAAATTTCGCTGGTGAACACGGTATTGTCCGCGATTTTTATTCTGGGCGTCTTGCCGGGATTCGGGATTCACCTGCCGTTTGCCAAGACGCTGGTCGCGTTGACCTTCATTTTTGGTTTACTGCCGGTCATCGGCAATCTGATTTCCAACTCCGTGGTGTTTATCGCCGCGCTGTCGATCTCTTTGCCGATAGCGCTACTGGCGTTGGTCTACTTGATGCTGATACACAAACTGGAATATTTCCTCAATGCCCAGATTGTCGGGACCCGCATCAAGGCACATGCCTGGGAAATTTTGCTGGCTATGCTGGTGTTTGAGGCGGCATTCGGCATTTCCGGCGTGATTGCCGCGCCCATTTATTATGCCTACCTGAAAAGCGAACTGCGTGAAGCTGCACTGATATAAGCGGCTTCTCTCCTGTGTGGCGGCACGGTTTCAACGGTGCCGCCATCATATTGAGAGCGGAACGATTTTTAGCTCGAAGCACACATCTCTTTTGTCCTTTCTCGTCAGGCATTGCATTAGTTAGGCATTGCATTAAGGGCGACGGCTTGTGCGGCCTGGCTCCGCATCCTGTCGGATCCCTGTTATTCCGTTAACCTATTTATCCCGTAGACCGGTTGGTCTACTGACTTGTCGGTTTGCTAACGACTTGTTTTACTGAATATTTGGCTTGCTGAATATTGGGTTTGCTGAATAGTTCGACCCGGTGCTCTGGTTCTGCAGCTCTGCGTATTTGCTTCGCGTTGCGTAACACTCACTCCTTTGCCTCTCTTAACATGAAGCCGACACGCAAGGGCGAAGCCGTGGTGGTGACAGGCATGACGGAAGGGGAAAGGTCAGGCGTTTACTGATGATATCGGAATGCGACAATGCCGCCCGGTAGGCTAACACCGATCGGTTAAGCAAATGATCGGTTGAACGATCCAGTGGGTAGACGACAATAGCCTCATCATTTTTTG
>NZ_SZVX01000011.1:0-186197 GCF_007210685.1 Dickeya sp. ws52 | reverse complement strand
ACAACCTGCCATGCCGTTTTAAAGAAAACAGATTGCAAATTTGGGAGCGTCCATATACGCGGCGAAAGCCCGTGCCGCGTCTGGAACGCGTCACGGGCGGCCCGAACAGCGAAGGCGAACGCCGAAGGGACCGCGTTAGCGGCACAGTTTAGCCACACAGCCAGTGGTCAAGGAGAGGCGGCGTTTGAGCCTCTCCTTGTCGTGCGTGCGACAACGTTACAAGGAAAGACAGTGCTCATCCGGCACGAAACCGCGCAAGGCTTAGCCATAAACCAATAAATTATCAATGCAATCCGGCTGCTTGCCGCAGCCAGCAACGAGGGAAATAGTTATGCCACCCGCCGCCCGCCTAACCGATTTACATGCCTGCCCGATGGTGACGCCGGGGTTGCCGCCGGTGCCTCATGTCGGCGGGCCGGTGATCGGCCCCGGTGTGCCGACGGTGTTGATCGGCAAGCTGCCGGCGGCGGTGCTGGGCGATAACTGTGTGTGCGTCGGGCCGCCGGACGCCATCGTAAAAGGCTCCGCCACCGTGCTGATCGGCGGGAAACCCGCCGCCCGTCTCGGCGATACCACCGCCCACGGCGGCAACATCGCGCTGGGCGACTTTACCGTATTGATAGGAGGGTAACCGTGGATAACGATAACGCGTTTCTCGGCACTGGCTGGGGGTTCCCGCCGCAATTCGATGCCGCCACCCAGAGCATCGTCATGGCCAGCGGCGACGACGATATCCGGCAAAGCCTGGCGTTGCTGCTCTCCACCCGGCCCGGCGAACGTATCATGGCGCCGGAATACGGCTGCGATATTCAGGGCATGGTATTTGAAGACCTCACCCTCTCCACGCTGACCGACATAAAAAGCCGGATTGAGCAAGCCATCCTGTTTTTTGAGCCCCGTATCCGGCTACAGGCTATCGCCATCGATAACCCGCCGGCTCCCGACGGCACCGTATTGATTCGCCTTGATTACACCCTGATCGCCACCAATACCCGCAGCAACATGGTGTACCCGTTCTATTTGCGGGAAGGCACGCTGGTCGTCGCGCCCTAGCGGATGTTGCCCGCCAGCGCCGTTTGCCCCCTATCCGACCCTGTTTAATCTATCCGACCCTGTTTAATCGAGACCGATGCCCATGACCGTACACTGGAATCCACCGTTGCCGCCCCCCGCCGCTTCGCAACGCCGGCGCCTGCCGCCCGCGCTGGAAGAAGGGGCGTTTCTGGCCGATGAAATGTCGTTTGAAACGCTGCTGGTGCTGGCCAGCGACATCGCCGCACAGCTGAGTGTCGACGCCGGCAACGGCCCGACGGCAGGCAACTGGCAGACGCTTTTCGCCAAAAGCGAAGTCACCGGTATGGCGATCATCCTGTCGTTCGACACCGCACTGGAACAGAGCCGGTTTCGCCAGGCGCAGTCGCACGGCATGGGTAACACGCTGGCTTACCTGATTGCGCTCTACGCCAATCTCGATCGCTGGTATCGCGCCTTCCTTCCCGTCCACACCACCAGCGCCGACCACATTAAGCTGACGATCCAGACGATCCTGAAGGCACAACTGGTGAGGCCGTTCCAGTACGTGGTGATTCTGGCGCAGGCGCTGGACGGTTACCGCCAATCGTTGCTGGCCGACCCGCGCCTGACGGCGCTCGACCCGCTGTGGGGCATTCGCCATGACAACGGGCGGTTTATCGCCAGCGAGCAGCAACAGTTGCTCCAGCAGCAGTTGCCGGGCATCCAGGTGCTGGAAGAGCAGCTACAGCTCTGCTTTTCCGCCGCGATCAACGCCGTCAGCCAGTTGCAGGCCGACTGCCGAAGCCATCTGCAGCAGGCGCTATCCCATGCCGACCACTCGCCGGAAGTGGCGCTCTACCTGACGTTTCTGACCTTGTTTACCCGGGCGCAGGCCCGGCTCAACCGGTTCACCCCCCGGCATCTCGACTTTTACTACCGCCGGGTGCTGCGCCAGCAACCGCAACCGCTCGCGGCCGACGCCGTATTTCTAAAGTTAACGCTGGAATCCCCCTCGGCAGCGCCGGTATTACTTGAACGCGGCGTCGTTTTCAGCCACGGACAGGATGCGCGGCTGCACGACAGGCTTTATTGCAGCGATCAGCCGTTGCAGGTCACCGACGCCGAAGTCAAACAGGTGCATTCGCTGTTACTCAAGCGCGACCCGCTGATGTCGCCGGAACGAGAGTTGGATTTCATCACCGCCATCCACAGCGACAGCCTGTGGCCGTGGGACCATCAACAGCCCCGCTCCCGTACCTTGCTGTCGCTGTTTGGCGAAACGCCGGCGTTGCAGCGCCATCCGTCACCGTCTGCGCCGGGTTTCGCCATCATCGACCCGGTGCTTTACCTGCCCGAAGGACGGCGACAGGTCAGCCTCACCGTTACGCTGGTCGATGCACAACGGTCACAGTTGGCGCAACAACTCTACTTGCTACGGGATGCCGCCTCTGCGGCGGTACTGCGAAAGCGGCTGACAACGCTACTGCTGACGCTGGCGCACGCCATGGCGCCGTTACTGCCGGACGACGCCGCGCCGGCGCTGCTGGATGCGCTGACGGCGGCGTTATCCTCCCGTCAGTTGCAGGCGTTGCAGCAGAGTGATGACGACGACGCCATCAGCCTGTTGTACCAGTATTTTTTGACCGGTGTACTACGCCAGACCCAGGACCCGACCTGTTACTGCCGGGCGCTGGGGCATCTGTTCAGCCGTCAATGCCTGAGCCGCCGCCGCTGGCTCAATGACGAAGAGCAACGCCGCATTCTGGCGCGCAGCCGCCAGTTACTGCCCGCCGCCAGCCAGTTGCTGCTGGAAACGTTGTTCAACGGCAACCGCCAGGCCAGCTTTTACCGCCTGTGCAGCGAGCTGTTCACGCTGCGCATCAGCACCGAAAACGGCTGGCAGCCCATCACCGCGTATCGTCTCCATCCGCTGCGCGACGACGACGACGGCCGGTACGGTTTTCGGCTGACGTTTACCCTGTTGCCGGGGTTCGACGCGGTGATCCCCTGCGATCCGGCGCTGCACGGCGACATCTGGCGTTATCACGCCCCGGCACTGCAACTGGCCATCAAACCGGAAACGCCGTTTTTCCCTTACTCGGTATTGCGTGATTTTGTGCTCGGCCCGCTGACGCTCAGCACGCAGGTATCCGGCGTTCGAACGTTACAGCTCTACACCCCGGATGGTCAGGCCGACGCCGGCAAACTGTTTTATCCCTTCGGCGCACAACCCGTCGGCCAGTCGGCGCTGACGATCGCCAGCTACGAATTGGCCCGCAAGCAGGTGCAGGAGGTGACGCTAGCCATCGACTGGGCCAATCTGCCGGGCGGCAGCGGCGGTTTTCGTCAGCACTATCGCGGTTATCCCGGCGATGACGATAACCGCCGCTTCAATGCACAGCTCTCGGTGCTGCGCGAAGGCGAATGGCGCCAGGTCGGTGCCCCGACGGCGCTGTTTGCCGAAACGGCCGGCAGCGAGCGGTTACGCCCCGACATACAGCTGTATGCCGACCTGAAACAGACGTTTCAGCCGACCCGCCCGGCCATCGACGCCGACGATTTTCGCTTTGACCACACCAGCCGCAACGGTATGCTCCGCCTGTCGCTATGCGAGCCGGAACACGCCTTCGGTCATCATCAGTACGCGTTATTGCTGAGCCAAACGTTGCTGCACAACGCCAAACGCCGCACACCGCTGCCGTTGCCCAATCCGCCGTATACCCCGGCGATAAACCGGCTGACACTCAGCTACCGCGCTTGCTCACGCCTGTTCCCCGGACGCGCCGACCCTACGCCCGCGCCTGATAGCCATCTGCTGCATCTGCATCCGTTCGGCCACGAGGTGCGGTATCCGGCGGCCAACGGCGACGACGCGGCGCGCGCCGTCACGTTTTTTCCCCGCTACGACGATGACGGCAGCCTGTTTATCGGGCTACAGGCTTCATCGCTCACCGGTATGCTGAACCTGTTTTTCCAGCTTGATGATCAGGCCGCGCCCACCGCTATCCGCCATCGGCAGGCGTTTCAGTGGTGTTATCTGGTGGATAACGTCTGGCGCGAGTTACCGCCGCATCAGGTCATCGCCGACACCACCTGCGGTTTTATCACCTCCGGCATCATCACGCTGGAGATCCCGCCGGACATCAACGATCGCCACACCATCATGCCGGACACACTTTATTGGTTGCGGGTGAGTACCCGGCAGGGCATCGGCGAATACGCCAACTGCCTGCACGTCGCCACCCATGTGGTGCGGGCACGCCGTCAGTGGCCGCAAGGGCAGGACGATGACGACGTCACGCCGCCGCCGGCCGCCGAGCCCGGCTGGCGGGCGCTGTCCCCACCGGCCGGGCTCGGCCCTATCAGCCTGATGCTGCCGCTCAACGACGGTGCGCCGCGTGAGTCCACCCGGCAATTCCGCCAGCGCGTCAGCGAACGACTGCGCCACAAAGGGCGGGCGTTAACCGGCTGGGACTATGAACGACTGGTGCTACAGCACTTTGCGGATATCGAGCAAGTGCGTTGTTTCCCCCATACCCGTTTCGGCGTTCCGGGTCATCACCCCGGACAGGTGTTGCTGCTGGTGCGCCAACGGCATCCGCCCTGCCGGCACCAGCCCTGCGATGCCCTGCACACCAGCGCCGCATTGCTGCACCGGATACAAAGCTGGTTGCAGACCATCGCGCCGCCGGGCGCCGACATTGCCGTCCGTTCGCCGGTGTACGACAGGGTTCAGGTACGCTGCACCGTCGCCTTCCAGCCAGGGCACCATCCGGGGCAGGCGCTGCGCCGCCTGAACCGTGATATTTCCGCGTATCTCTGCCCGTGGCGCGAAGACGGTATCAGTCAGGGCTTTGGCTTCCCGGTGGCGCTGCATCAAATCGAGTCGTTCATCGCGCATCTGGATTACGTGCGTTTCGTCACCGGCTTTTCGCTGATTACCCTGCGCCAGCGCAGCGCCGACACGCACGACAGCCGGGCGTTGCAATGGCAACTGTTTGACAGCGCGGCAGGCGCGCCGAAAAACAATACCGGCGTTCCCGCCGCAAACAGCCCGCATCTGACCGGGCTAAGTCCGCGCTATCCCTGGAATATTATCCTGCCGGTTGAACAGCATGACCTGCGGCTCAGCGCAGATCTCAGGCCGTTGCCGCCGGAAAAAATCGGTATTGGCGATCTGATCATCGGCGACAGCTTTATCACCGTCCGGTAATCCGTGATGACGGCACGCCCGGTGCGCCAACACGGCAGACAGCGAAACAAGGAGTAGGTAAGTGGCAAAACGAAATCGCGGCACCTTGAAAAACTACTTCCGTCAGGGCGCTATGCCGTCGGCCGAACACTTTGCCGATCTGATCGACTCGTCAATCAACGCCCTCGAAGAAGGGTTCGATAAAACGCCGGAACACGGGGTGAAGATCGCGGCGTTGGAGCCTCACGCCAGACTGATGACGTTTTACCGCGACAGCGATCCCACGCGGGCGTTGTGGTCGGTCGGCCTGCAACCGGACGGCGATCAGTTGCGAATCCACCGCCACCCAAGCGATGAGCGGGACAACACGGCGGATACCGATCCGCTGCTGACGCTCACCCCGGATGGCCGGGCGGGTGTCAACACCACGGCACCGCGCCACGCGCTTGATGTCAACGGGGTGATCGGTGCGCAAGGGCGGGCCGGAACGCAATGGGCCGACAGGCTGCCCGCCGACGGCGAATGGCACGATCTCACGCCGAAACTGGAAGGGTGCCAGGCTTTTGAGGTGGTGGCGGGCGTCGGTATTCGTCATTCCGGACGCTACGCGCTGATCCATGCCATCGCGCTGAATACCTGCGCCCCCAGCGGTTTTTGGTTCAACCTGTTCGGCCGCAAAAACCGCATCAGCGCCCGCCACGCCTATTACCATTCGCGGGCCGACAAGCTGACGCTGCGCTGGCGGCGCGACGACACGCCCGCGCACGGCCAGGACGGCGTGCGCCCTTATCGGTTGCAAATCCGCACCCACACCGGCTATGGCGACGGCATCGTGATTCGCTATCACCTTACCCGGCTGTGGCATGACGCCTACATGCACGACTGCCTGCTGCCGACGGACGAGGAGTGAATATGGCGCAACCGTCATTTATTCCACGGCAAACGCCGCTTGACGACCCCGACGGCGTCGCCAGCCTGGTGCGCACCGGGCTGGCGCAACTCCAGCGGCTCAGCGGCAACCGCTGGACCGACTACAACCTCCACGACCCCGGCGTGACGCTGCTGGAGCTGTTGTGCTTTGCCCTCACCGACTTGATGTATCGCGCTGATTTCGACGTCGCGGATTATCTGACGCAACCCGATGGCCGGCTCGATTTCGCCGCACAGGGGCTGATGCCGCCGGAGAGGATTTTTCCGGCGCGCCCCTGTACCCGGCAGGATTATCAGCGTGTGATACAGGATGCGGTGGACGACGTGGAGCGGGCGTGGGTCACGTCGGATGCCCAGGGCCGCCACCGGATCGACCTGCTGCTGAGCGAATCGGCGCGTCAACGTTGCGAGCACTATCCGGCGCTG
The DNA here is from genome assembly GCF_007210685.1 of Dickeya sp. ws52. NCBI lineage: Bacteria > Pseudomonadati > Pseudomonadota > Gammaproteobacteria > Enterobacterales > Pectobacteriaceae > Dickeya > Dickeya sp. ws52. The sequence goes on along the minus strand of NZ_SZVX01000011.1, from coordinate 179,635 downwards.
CGCGACGAGACAATCGCAGCGGTGACGCAGGTTTACCACCGCAACCGCAACCTGTGCGAAGACCTCGCCGACGTTCGCATCATCGATAGCCGCGGGCTGACGCTGTACGCCGATATCGAGCTGCAACGCCACGATAATGCCGAGGTGCTGGCGGCGGAAATTTACGTGCAGGCCGTTCAGTGGCTGCGCGGCGAAAGCGTCAGTAACGGCAGCGTAACGGATGATCGTCACGATGAGGCGTCGTTGATCGACGATCACCCGACGCCCGACGCCGACCCGATTGCCGTCGCCAAACCGGTATCCGCACTCTATACCCGGCTCATCAGCATTGAGGGCATCAGCCACATCCGGCAATTACGGTTGCTGCCGTCGTCGGCTGACGAAGCGGCCGCCGACGGTGCCGTGACGCATCTCAATCCCGGCGACTGGTTCCTGCTGCCGAAAAAGCACGACGACATTCACCTCAGCCTGACCCATCAAAGCCATCCGCTGCCGATTGATTTCAGCGCCATGAGCATCCGGCTGGTGCGGCGTCAATTGCAAAGCGGCGCCCTGCGTGAGCAGATCCGCCGTCAGGCCGCCGCGCTGACCCCGCCGCCGCAAGGCCGCTGGCGTGCGCTGGCGGACTATCGCTCTATTCAGGCGCTGTTTCCCGCCGTCTACCGGCTGGACGCCCCGCGCTTTCCTGCCGCGATGAACCAGCAGGAACAGCGCCAGATACAGCAATTTCGCGGTTACCTGCTGCTGTTTGAACAACTGATGGCTAACTTTTGCGCCAATCTGGCTAACCTGCGCGCCCTGTTTTCGCCCGCCCTCGACACCGGGCGCAGTTATGCCTTCGGCCTACTGAGCGATGAGCAGTTCCGCGGGGTGGATGACCTCTACCCGGACGACGCGGCGTCGCGCTTTTCCGCCCTACTGGCCGCTATCGACCACTATCCGGACCGCAAAGGGCGAGTGCTCGACTACCTGCTGGCGTTGTACGGCGAAACACTGGACGCCCGGTTGTGGCATCAACCGGGCGATGCATCGGATGACGATGCCCACAACCACCGGCAGCTTGATTATCCAAGCCGGTTTATTCAGTCCATCGATCACCTGACCCGCGATCGCGGCGCCGGTTTCAATACCTGTCGGCCGATGACTCACCGTAAAAATCGCGGCGGGTTCACCGAGCGCGTCGCACTGCTGCTCGGTATGGATGATGCCGGGGCCTGGCCTTATAGCCAGACGCTCGCCCGGCAGGGGTGGCGGTTCAGCGACGCCGGCGATGTGCCGCATCACGCCGGGAGCCCATCACCGCTGCAATCGCTGGACCGGCCCGCGCTCGACAGGTTGCTGGATGTCCCGTTGCGGGAAGCGCCCGCGCCCGGCAGCGCCGAAGCGGCGGCAACGGCACGCGATCTACACGCACTGTGCCGCCATTTGTTACCGGTCACGCTGTTGCAACACGGCGTGACGCTGGCGCGCTACCGTATTGCGCCGCCGCGCACCGGCAGCCGCTATCAGGCGTTGTTCCGGCTATCGCCGACGGCGGACGCACGCAACACGCAGTGGCTGTATCTGGGCGACAGCAGCCGGCCGGCGCAACTGGTGCACTTCATCAATCAATTACGCCGCACGCTGATCCAGCTAAATCAACAGTGCGAAGGGGTGTATGTGGTGGAGCATCTGCTGCTGCGCCCGACGTTGCATCCCGGCCACCTTGGCGGCGACCGCTTTAACGGGCAGCTCAGTCTGATCCTGCCCGGATATACCGCCCGTGGCGGCGATCCGGTCTTCCGGGGGCAGGCGGAGGCACTGATCGCCCGTCAGTGCCCGGCGCATCTGTTGCCACGCTGCCACTGGCTCGGTCTGGATGCCATGAACGCGTTCGAACCCTTATGGCTGGCCTGGCTCGACGCCCGGCGTCACTTCCCCGGTCAGCCACCGTGCGACGAGGCCGCCGCCCGGCTGATGGCGTTGTTGCAATCGTTGAATTCGCCCTCGCCCTTGTCTCAACCCTCATTTTCTCACCCCCTATTTTCTCAACCACAAGGACCGGACGCATGACGCAGCCACACCGGATTCACACCGCCAGCCTGACGCTCAATTTTTGCCATCCGTCCGAGGCGGAACGATTCGAGCGCGATGCCCCGCATTTCGTGCAACACCAATTGTTGCCGTTGATTGACGCGCTGTTTGATCAGTCTTCGCCGCCGCATCAACTGTGGGTTATCGACCAGCTAACGCTCGATCTGGGCGCGCTGCCCGCGTCGGATCTGGCATCAGCGCTGCTGGCGGCGCTACGACAACAACTGGCGGAGGCGTTGCGCGCACAGCAACCTGCCGCCGCACCTGCCAGCCACACGCACGAAGCCGAGACGACGGAAATACAGATACTGGACGGCCCGGCGGCACAATGGCGTCAGCTACAGTTTTTCCTGCAACACGGCGTGATGCCCTGGCATTATGCCGATCGGCACGGCTGGCGGCAGGCCACCCACCACCGGCACTGGCTGGCCGATGCCGTGCGACGACATTACGGCGACGTCAACCGGTTACTGAGCGCCAGCGCCCGACCGGCCGACCTGCTCGCCCGGCTGGTATCGCAACTGCCGGCCACCGCGCTCCACAGTTGGCTGGAACAATTGACGCCCGCCCATCAGGATATGGCGCTGTGCTGTCTGGCGGCGCAACCGGAACCCGAGGCGATGCCCGCCACGCTGCGGGGGCGGTTGCATCGCTACTGGCACCGGCGCATCCATCAGGCATTAAGTCGGCACCGCCTGCACCAGGAATTACTGCCCGTCTGGGCGACGCTGCTCGGCACCCAGCGCCCCCGGTTTCTGCTGGCGTTGTATGCCTGCGGGCAACAACCCGATGTCGTACGCGCTATGGCGCAGGCGCTGGATGACAACGCGTTCAATGACTTGTTGACGCTGCTGGCGCCACAGGCGCAGCCGTTTATTCAGCAGGTGCTCGGGCAGCCGGCATGGTTTAGCCGGCCCGACGAGGTGAGCGCAGCAGAACAGCAGCCCTCGCCGCATCCACTGTTGCGGGAATTCACCCTGCATTACCTGCTGGTACAACGCGGCGGCCAGTTCAACAAACAGCGTTACATGGCCGGGCTGATCGGCCGGCTGGCGGCGCATCACAATATGGAGCGAACCGACGTGCTGCAAACGCTCTATCTGCGCCTGGCTGCCTGGCCGGGCGAACGGGCGCTGAAACAGCCGTTGCTGTCGCTGCTGACGACCTTGTGGGGAGAAATGGCTCCGCTTGCCCGACCGCTGCCGCGCCGGTCGGCGTTCATGCCGGGCGCACAGCCGGTACAGCGTCGGGCAACGGTCTGCGTCATCACCGGGCAACCCGACGCCGATATCGACGCCCATCTCCAGAGGCTCCGGCGCCAATGGGCCGCCGCGCTGCAACAGGCGGATGAGGCGGCGCTGAATCAGGTGTGGCGCCAATGCCCTCCGGCGATGCTATCGCTGCTACGCCCGGAATTGATCGCCAGTGGGCAGCAGAGCCAGTTGCGTCAGCGCTGGGCGGTGCGTTTTTCCGCCACGGCGCGTTATCGCCTGTTGACCTTGCTGGAACCGGCAGACGCCCCCTTTATCCGCGACCTGCTGGAAGAGGTGCGCGTCGGCCAGTCGGCTATCGCCGCCCGCTCGCCTCAGTCGCCCGGCGACCCGCTACTGACGCATAGCCTGTGGAGCCTCACGTTCAGCTACCTGCTGGCCGGGCGCGGCGGCGAGTTTAACCGCAACAGTTATCTGGAAACGCTGCTGCGGCAACTGGCGGCGCACCATAACCTGTCGCATTCGGCGTTAGTCGACGCGTTGTTGCAGCATGTACGCCATACCCCGGCCGATACCGAGGTACGCCGGGCGTTACTCTCGTTGCTCCACCGCCTGCACGACGACGAAACGCCGGCCGCAACACCGCTCTCGCCGCCGTCGCCGCCCACACCGCCACCCGCTGCGGCACCGGGCCGGATCGATGCCGATTTCCCTACGTCGCCGCACCCATTACTGGATGCCGTCTGCTACCAATACCTGCACGAGGTCTTGGTCCACGGCGATCCGGCACGCCGTTATGTCTCGCCGGACCGGGCGCGCGCCGCATCAGCGCCTGCCGGTGTCGACCTGTTGCGCTGCCTGCAACAGTTACAGGCTCATCACCCGTTGCTGGTGCAACGTTGGCTGGCGGTTTCGACACACTATCCTGCCGGTTGGCAACGACTGTGCGCGGCGCTGCGTCCGTCGCAGGCTGCCCGGTTGCTGGCGCTGTTGATCATGCTGCGTCAGCCGTCGGCCAGCCTGCGTAGCCTGTCAACGGCGCTCGACAACGTGACCCGACGCCTGAGCCTGGCGCAACAGCAGGCGTTTTATGGGCAGATGATCGCATCCCTCGCCGCCAACCATACGCCGGATTGGGTGGCGATACGCGATGCGGTCAGCCATGCCGATCCGCACGCCGCCATGACGCCGCCACAAACGGCGCCCGCCGACGAGCCGACGGCCACGATACCGGCGCAAACCCAAACACCCCCGCCGCCGACACTGGACGACGACGGCGCGCTAGCCGTGTTGCAGCAGTTCGCCGGGGACGCCCCGGCAACCCTGACCGACCGCGAGATAGCCGCGCTCTGCGCCGCGCTGGCGCGCCTACTGCCTTCACAACCGGAGGCTATCCGCCGCATTTTACTGCCGGCGCTGCATTCCGCCGCGCAGAGCGAACGGCTGGCGACAGCGTTGCCCGACACTCTGCACACCGCCTTACTGCTGCTGTTACGCCGCAGTGATTTTCTGGCGTTGCAGCCGTACGGCCGCTTTATCGCTAACCTCTGTCATCGCCACCCGGCCTACTACGGTGCGTCGCAGGCACTGGAGCATCTGCTCTGGCGCGCGCTGTATCACGCGCTGTTCACTGCCGGTTCATCGGCCGATATCGCCACGTTTATACGCGACTTTCTGCACCAGTTAGCCGCCGACTGGCAAACACGCCACCACACGTCATCACCGGCGGTGTTTTACCGCTTTCTGCTGGAGCAGGCGCAGACTGAGCCGTTACCGGCCACCCGCACGCTGGCCGATCGTGTGCAACGGCTGATTACCGATGCCGGCCTGCATCAGGACACACCGCCTGCCGCTACCGCCACGGCCGTACCGTCGCCCGAACAGACTCTTGCGTTGCCGCCGCCCGCGGACCTTGCCGACAACGACCAGATAGCGCCGCCGGTCACGACCGCCACCTTCCCAGACTGGCGGGGTGACGACGCCCTGCCCGCCGACGAACCGATCGCCATCGCCAACGCCGGGCTGGTGCTGGCCTCGCCCTACCTTGCCCGCCTGCTGACGCGGCTGGCGCTGGCGCAGGACGGCGCGTTTCCCGAGGAACTTGCCCGCTATCAGGCCATTTACTGCCTGCAGTATCTGGTCGACCCGCAACCGTTGTACGCCGAATACCAACTGGCGCTGAATAAGCTGCTGTGCGGCCTGCCGCTCAACGCACCGTTACCGTTAACCATGCCGCCGGACGCCGCCGCCCGCGACACGTTGGACGCCTTGCTGGCAGCCATCCTGCAACACTGGAACGCGTTAGGCCATACCACGGCGGACGGGCTACGTCAGACCTTTTTGCAACGCGAAGGCACCCTGTGGCGACAGGCGGATAGCTGGAAACTGGAGGTGATGCCGGGCCCGTTCGACATGCTGCTCGACCGGCTGCCGTGGGGATATTCGACCATTAAATACCCCTGGATGGACAGGCCGCTGCACGTGGTCTGGCGCTAAACGCGACAGACGGCCCCATCTCACGGATTACCGCCAGGAGCCTATCCCAGTAGGCGTTATTGGCGCAGCCAGTTTGGACTCGGGAAGCCGCGGAGAGACCGGAGCGTACACGCAGTACGTGAGGATTTCGAGCACTGCCCAGGGCCAAAATGGCCAGTGAAATAGCCCTAATGGGATAGGCTCTAAGAGAGAACCTTTAAAATGAGCATTAATCGCATCACCCGGCACAATGCAACGCCGGCGCGGCCGTCGGCATTACGGTTTTCATGGAAAGTACTGTTTTCATGGAAAGTACTGTTTGCGTGGGGAACACTGCTCTCACCGGTCGTCGATGCTGCGCCGATAGCTGTCGCACCGGCCCCCGCCGCCGTAGCACAAGCGCCGGCTTACACCCAGTGCCGTCAGGCGCTGGAACGGATGGATAGCCGACGTTTTACTCATATTACGCAAGATACACTGTCGCTTATTTATCAGGATGACCCGTCGTATCAGGCGGGCAACCCGGTTGCCGACGGGCGGCCCGGCCCCAGGACTCGTCAATGGCTGGCGACGTTTTGCGGCGAGTTCAACATCACGCCGCCGCCCAATAACAACGCCTTCGCCGACACCTTGCTGGTCTCGATGAGCAAGGTGTCGGAGCTGGGTCAGCTCTTTCCTTACTGGCGCAGCCACATGAGCGCACCGGAATTGTTGCAGTGGCCGATGCGGCAAACCATCGCGTTCCTGACGGCGCAGGCCGATGAAGACGCCCCACCGCCGGCAGCAACGCCGTTGCAGTACTACGCGTTAACGGGGGATGACCTGCGCACACTGACGGAGCGCAATGCGATTCAAAGCCAACTGGACGCGCTGGCAGGCTATCAGTTCACCAGTTTGGTGGCGCTGAACAACGCAGTACGCCCGTTGATTCGACAACTGCCCGGCACGCAACCGCGGCCCAACGAGGAAGAGCAGATCCTGCGGCGCATCGTAGACGTCGTGCCAATCAGCGACGGTCTCGCCCATCGCGCCTCACCTTCTCGAACGTCCACACCGGGCGGCAACAGTGCTGCCGGTATGCAGGAGCGAGTCAGGGACGCCAATCCCCGTCCAGACGCCGAGTCCGGCACGCCGGCGGCGTACTCGCTCAATCAACCCGCGCTGGAACAGTGGTATCAGACGCTCAATCTGGTCGCGCCGGATAAAGAGACGCTGGCACGGCTGACCACGCTGAAAGATATGCCGTTTGCCGACCATTATCAGTGGGAGGTGGCGATGAAGCTGGCCGGGCTGAGCCGCCTCAACCCGCAGGACCGGCAACGCATTGAGGCGATCGCCCGCAAAAACGGCGTCCCCACGTTAGCGGCAGCGCCGATGGTCTGGCGCGCCCCCGCTGACTGTGGTTGTGAAGATAGCACCCCAAACATTAACGGCGACGACGCCACCTTCTATGGCTTTTATCCATACTGGCAACCACTGGCCGAGGGACAAACGCTTAACTTTCGCCAACTGGACCGTATCGGCTATTTTTCCGCGGCGATCGTACCGGCTACGCGCGGCCCACAACTGGTGTTGCCGCCCAACTGGCGGGAAAACCGCCCCTATTCCGATTTCATCCGGCTGGCGCACCGCTACCGTACCGCTATCGACCTGGTGGTGTCCTCGCCGAGGGCATTGTCGCCGTCAACGCTCGCCGGCCTGTTCACTCCATCGCTGGTGGCCCAGTTGAGCAACAGCGTGCAGACGCCGCTTGACGGCTGGGCTAACCGGGCCAAGCCCTGGCTCACCTTTGGCGTAAGCACGCGGGATACGATGGCGGACGGCGTCACGCTGGACGTCGACCTGACGCCGCTCGCCGGTCGCGCCGGTCAACTGCGCTTTATTCGCTTTGTGCAGGCATTACGTAACGCGCTCACGCCCGCCGGACACGACGACAATGCGCCGCCGCGCTACGCCATTAACCTGCTGGTGCCGGTGGAATCGCTGCTAAAGCAACAGGGGTTCTATACGCTGGATAATCTGCAAGCGCTGCTGCCGTATATCGACCGGTTTATTCTGCAATCGGATACGCCCGATGGCGCGGGGGAATCGCGCCGGACACGCGACCAGTTGAGCGACCTGCGCCAGTTTCTCAGTCAGCAACCGCAAACCGACGTTGCCGGGCTGTACCGCAAAATGGTGCCTGTTCTGATTACCGACGCCAACCGCCGGCAAATCACCGAACTGACGGAACTGGTGCGCTACAGCAGTTGGAGTTTTCTCAGTGCGGCATACTGGCCGCTGCCGCTCGACGACGCCAGCCAACAACTCATCAGCCGCACCTACTACCCCGTCGCCAGCCTGCCGACCCCGTTGGCGCAGTTGGTTTCCGCCGCCAACGCGGTGATAGACGTCGTCTGCCCCAACCGCTGGGTGCTGCGCCTGATCCTGTTTATCACCTTCTGGGGGATTGTCGTTACCGGGGTCGTCAGCCTGTGGCTGTTTCCGGTACGCAAAGTCACCGAGTCGCTGTGGTTCGCGGGGTTTGTGGTGCTGTTCGCGGCAACGCTGATGCTGGCGCTGGTGGCGGATCCGTACTGGCAGCAATACCAAACGCTAATCTTGCTGCTGTTCGCCGCCGTGGTCGTCGCCATTACCGTGCTGCAACGCCTGCGAAAAACCCGGCGGGAGCGAAATCCGTGAGTACAGACAACCACGCGTGACCAACAATCACTAACACTTTTATTTTTCACATTTGAAGAATTTAATTTCAACAAAAACAATAAAATAAAAATTAAATTACAAAAAAATAAGGCGATGATCTTATTTCAAGATATTCAACAAAGCAAAAAAATTAGTGGAGTGTATTGAATTTAAAATTAAACCTGGAGTTAAATTCTGTTAAAAATGGAATAATTAACACCTGAAAATGTCTGTATTGAGATAAAGATACATTTACTTTTAGCCCATAACCGCTATTGACAGTTTTCAAAAATAAACAATAGTATGTTTCCATATTGTCTTATTAAAGTTGCAATTCTGTATATACCCAAAATAATTCGAGTTGCAGGACAACACGCCCATGTGCTGAACAACGCACCGCGTTACAAAGCTCAATGAGCCTTGTAACGCAGCGATGCAGCAAATACCTGGGAGCTTACTCAAGTGAGTCACTGGGGTGAAGGACAAATCGGCATTAGCTGATTTGAACGCGGCTGCTGCGGCCCGTAGGGCAAGGCCCATTTATGGGCCGAGTAAGAAAGCCAACGCACCTGCAACTTAACGTATGAGGGGTATATTGTAATAGGAAAACTTGCATCCCATATTTCAGTCAGTTCGCCATATGTGATGAAAAAATGAAGTTATTTTTTTATTGCATTTTAATCAATTAAACAAAGGAAATGTAAGAATGTCATTACCTGTAGACTTAAAAGACCTCCTTGAGACCACAACTTATGCAATGAATGTTGCGGAACATCCTTATTTTTCAAAATTAATCAACGGGGAAATATCAAAACAGGGGTTCATTGACTCACAAATGCAATTCGCCCATTTAGTTCAATTTTTCTCTCGTCCAATGGCTTCTATGATTGCAAATATCCCCAATGCACAGAGAAGAATGAAAATTGTTGAGAATCTCTGGGAGGAACATGGTAAAGGCATACCTGATAAAATTCATGGTCGTACTATTTTAACGCTAATTGACAGACTAGGTGGCAATGCTAAAGATCTGGAAAAAACACCGATTTCCGCCAATATTGAAATATTCAATGTGGCGCTTAAAGGGATTGCAACTTTTGAAGATTACCGGTTAGCCGCTGCAGTATTCAGCAGCATAGAACGTATTTTTGTCGAGATATCCTCGCTAATTTGCCAGGCCATTATTAAGCATGACTGGCTGCCAGAAGAGAAAATCACCCATTATGCACTGCATAAAGAAATAGACATTGAACATGCAGAAGACTTTTTAGCAGTAGTAGAGGAAGACTGGGCCAATAATGATGAAGAAAGTAAAGAATTAATAGCTCGTGGCATCCGCTTAGGCGCTTCATTGTTTATGAACGTTTATACAAATTTCTCTCGTGAATTTAATTATTAATAAAATGAAGAATAAACATGAAAGAAAATAGTATTTTTTCAGCAACAGGCTCAACACCTATCATTAAGCTCAATAATATCACTGAAGGGTTTTATGCAAGTATTTTTGTAAAACTTGAATATCTTAACCCCTGGGGCTCAATTAAAGATCGCATAGCATTAGAGATAATAGAAAAAGCTGAACAAGATGGGCGTTTGAAGCCGGGTGGGCATGTTGTTGAGGCAACCAGTGGTAACACAGGTATTTCATTAGCCGCCGTCTGTGCTGCAAAAGGGTATCATTTAACCATCATTCTTCCAGAATTTGTTTCGATAGAACGTAAGATTTTGCTAAGGATGATGGGTGCCAATCTAATATTGACCCCAGAGGCACAAGGACTTGTCGGCCCGGTGGCGAAATCATTGGAGTACGTAGAGAACAATCCGGATGTTTTTGTCGTAGACCAAACACGAAATCCAGATAATCCAGGTGCACACCTTCGTACTGGTGAGGAAATATGGGAACAAACCGAAGGTGATATTGATATATTTATCGCAGCATCAGGAACAGGAGGACATATCAGTGGTATCGGTAATTACCTGAAATCACGCAAACCAGCAATAAAAGTTATTGCTGTTGAGCCAGAAGGGGCTGCGGTACTCTCTGGTAAAACTCCGCCAGGAGAAGCAACGGCTAATCATGGCCTAATCGGAATAGGCCCCGGATTTATTCCAAAAACGCTAGATCGTTCCGTTATCGATGGATATTCTATTGTTAATGTCGATCATGCCTACGATACAGCACGACGTATTATTGAAAAAGAAGGTCTATTGATAGGTGCATCTTCAGGTGCCGTCATTGCAGCAGCATTGGAAATGGCTGCTAACCCGGAAAATAAAGGGAAAAAAATATTAGTCATCGCCACCAGTCAAACGGAACGTTATCTTTCAACTTGTTTGGCTGACGAAGCACGCGCTTATGTTAATGAGTTAGTGCCACTCGCGGTAGAAGAAAAATTTATTGGTAAATTGCTATGAATGCAATTTTAATTGTTGACCCGCTCTCTGCAGGAGAGCGTTATATTCTTGCAGCCAAAAACCTTGGCTACCAAGTATTGGTATTACTGACGCGAGCAGAATCATTATATAAAAATTTACATGCTTCTTATGTTTCTCCTAATGGTTATTTTCACGAACAGGTGGAAAAATTTATCTGTGCTAATGACATTAAAGAGGCGATAGAAAAACTAGCACCGTATAAAAATAATATTAAAGCCGTTATCCCAGGTTCTGACGCAGGTGTCGAACTGGCAGATCATGTCGCATCGGCATTAGATCTACCGAGCAACTATCCCGATTTAGCGATGGCTCGTCGTGATAAAGGGATGATGAAAGACGCCGTTAGCAAAGCAGGCTTACGCGTAGCACAATATAAACGCGTAGATAATTTGACTAGTGGCCTTTCATTTTCAAGACAGATTGGTTATCCCGTCGTAGTTAAAACACCAACAGGTGCAGCCTCTTTCAATGTATTTATTTGTAACAATGACAGTGATTTTGAAATTGCATTTTTAAAAATCATTGGAAATTACGATCCATTCCAACGCAAACAAAATGATTGCATCATAGAAGAGTTTATCAATGGCACTGAATATGTAGTGAATTTATTCGCAAATGGTAATGATATTTATGTAACTGATATTTGGCAATACAGAAAGACAAAAAATCAATATGCATCAAATTTATATCAGGATACGTTTACTGTAGAGTGCAATGATCCTCGATATGCAGCCCTTAAAGAATATGCCAAAGGTGTAGTCAAAGCGACCGGCATAAAATATGGCCCTGTACATGGTGAGTTTTTTATTGATGCCAAAGGCCCTGTCATGGTCGAAATAGGCGCCAGGCCGGCAGGATTAGGGATGGCAACCATTTTTGCCGATACGGGTGCATTTGATGTATTTACAGAAACAGTTCTCTCTTATTTAGGTAATCAAGAGAAAGAAATATACGATGGAATAAACAACCATCCCGTATGGATAGTGAGTATTCCGAATACAGAAAGTGGTACTCTTCTGGGTATAGAAGGGCTAGATAACATTTCAAACATCAATCATTATTTCAGCCATAGTTGCTCTGTTAAAATAGGTGAATATATTTCCCCTACGGTAGATTTACTTACCTTACCAATAAGCATTTGGTTAACGGGTGCACCAAGCTTTTCTCTTGAAAGCGTCGCAGACACCATTAGAAAACGAATATCTTATAAGGTTAATACCGATTGATGAAAAATTTGCTATTTGCAATATTCACGCAAAGAACTCTGTTTTATGGTTTCCGCACCCTGTTATTTACCGAGTTATTATCACGTTCAGTAATAGCAGGGCAAAACGTTGGAAAAGTATATGGGATTTTCATTTCATCAGCCGTACTTCTTCCTATTTTAGGTGGGGTTATTGCTGACCGAACAGGCTCATTACATGCAGCTAAATTAGGTTTAAGCATGATGCTGATAGGAGGAATAGCGCTGATATTTCAAGCCAATAGCCCTATTTTTCTCTTATTGGCATTGATTATGCTGGCGGTTGGTCATGGTATATTTGACCCAGCCGCTGTGACTTGTGTGGCAGATATTGGCTCCATGGATAAAAATAACAATGGCATACATTTTAGATTGATGTTTTTTTGTGTAAATATGGGGGCTTTCATTGCGCCTTTAATTGTGTTTTTGACACCCCCTCAGCAAGGGATTCTCACGCTGTGCATTTTGGGTATAGCTGGACTGTTGGTATTACTCAGCACAACATTTAAATCTAACCCCAACGAGATGTTTAAAGAAAGTACCTTGCCTCTTCATGTTAAACCTCATTCAAATATGACTGTAGGACTCATTACAGTCAATATCATGCTGGCATTATTTTTAACTCAATTTGAACAAATCTGGAGTACTTTCTTTAAAGTTACCACTGATATTGGTTTTAGTTTTCAAGGAGAGAAACTACCTGCATCAATATTAGTCAGCCTTAATCCATTGTTATTTATGTTACTGACACCTGTCGCTGAGTTTATTATGCGTCGTTTTAAACCATCGGTGACATTAAAACTTTGGCTGGCAGCACCAATGATGGCTGCTTCATTCATATTTTTAGGTAATGGTGTCGTTGAAAGCAATAAATTTCACCTGGCTATTTTTATGACGCTGATTACTGCATCGGAGATACTGATACTGCCGACAGTCTATAATTACGCAGCTAATATTGTCGGTTCCCGCAACCGGGCAAGTAAATTGGGTCTAATGTCTGCTGGCATAGGTATTGGTTATTTTCTATCGGGTAGTTTGTCCGACCTTGTCCATCCCCAGGAAGATCCTTCGGCATACTTTTATGTTATGGGATTATCTTTCATGATAATAACGTCGATATTTTTATGGTTCTCTCGGAAAGTCTGGTTATATTCTGTTGATAAAACAGACAACTTTATAAACAATGAAAGTAAAAAGGCGAAGAATGTCTAATTTTTATGAACAACTAGATGAAAATTTAATTCACTTTATTCAACATCAGAAGATATTTTTTGTCGCTAGTGCTCCAAATAATGGTTTAATCAACCTATCTCCAAAAGGGATGGATACCTTTCTGGTTATTGACAAAAAAAATGTTGCCTTCATGAATTTTATTGGCAGTGGTAATGAAACTGCTGCACATTTATTGGAAAATGGCAGGCTGACAATTATGTTTTGTAGCTTTGAACAAGACCCTCTTATTCTGAGATTATATGGTAAAGGGCAGGTTATATACCCGGGAAATCCAGACTGGGGTCAATGGGAGCAACGTTTCGGCGGAGCCAGGCCAGGTAATCGTCAGGTTATTACCTTAAAAATATCGAGTGTGCAAACATCATGTGGTTTTTCTGTACCTTTCTATGAGTATAAAGGGGAGCGTACTATGCTGCTTGAATGGGGTATAAAAAAAGGCTTTGATGGAGTGCGTCAATATGCCATAAAAAATAACACTCGCTCGTGGGACGGACTTAGTACAGGACTAAATGAAGAATCATTTCCCTCCAGAGAAGAACATGAATGACACAATACACTCAAATTATTAGCAATGCCTTTTGTGAGCATTCATTTAGCGGTAACCCCGCTGCAACCATTATTTTAGATAAATGGTTACCTGATGACGTGATGCAAGCAATTGCTGCCCAAAATAATCTGCCGGAAACAACCTTTTTATACCCAACGGACACAAAGTGTGAAATTCGCTGGTTTACACCGCTAAAAGAGGTGTATATGGCAGGTCATGCTACACTTGCAGCAGCACATACCTTAAATGAGCATATTGCCGCCGGTAAAAAAGAAAGAATTAGTTTCTCCTGGCGCGATGGTATTTTTGATGTAACAAGAGAAGATGATATATATTGGATGGATTTCCCTTGCCAAAACCTATCGCCATTACCCAACATAGAGATATTAAAATCCATTACACTAAATTGTGTTGATGCTTATCACTGTACAGACACCATCATTATATTACCACATATTGATGACGTTATTTCATTTATACCCAACCCGGAAAAACTACTTGAATTACCTGGACGAGGCTTAGCAATAACTGCCTCTGGGTATGATTCCATTGACTACGTTAGTCGTTTTTTTTGCCCACGATTAGGTGTGCTTGAAGACCCGGTAACAGGTTCTTCTCATGCTATTTTAGCAAGATATTGGGCTGAAAAGCTTAACAAAAAAACGCTCCTTGCCGAACAATACTCACGGCAGCGCGGATATGTTCATGCTGAGGTAAAAGATATGTTTACACGCATTGGAGGGCGTGTCCGTCTTTTTTCCAATGGTACGATCCATATATAATTTCTTGTAAGTTTTTAAATACCTATACCCAAAATAATTCGAGTTGCAGGAAGACGGCAACGCAGCGAATCCCCAGGAGCTTACTCAAGTAAGTGACTGGGGTGAGCAAGGAGAGCCAACACACCTGCAACTTGAAATATGCCGGGTATAGGCATTTTTATCCCTCAATAATAACAGGCCGCATTAATTCCCCCGCACCGACTCCCTGACAACCAGATGCCCGGCCAGCTCGATACGCTGGGCGACGCCGAGCGCCTGTGCAGGCAGCAGTTGTTGAGTCAGCAGGTGCAGCGCAGCGCGCGCCATCTCTTCGAACGGCAAACGCACCGTGGTGAGCGACAGCGGCAGCATATCGAGCGGCAGGATGTCGTCCATCCCCATTACCGAGATATCGTCCGGCACCCGCAGACCGTGCTGGCTGAGCGCATCGGCCACGCCGATGGCCTGATTATCGGCGGCGCAGAAAATGGCGGTCACGCCCAGCCGGTCCGGGTGGCGGGCCAGCCAGTCGAGCAACGCGTCGCGAGCGGTCAACGGCTGGAAATCCGGCAGTGACAGAATCAGCCGTTCATCCGGTGCGATAGCGGCCTGCGCCAGCGCGCTGCGATAGCCGCGCTCACGTTCGCGGATGGTCTGACGCGAAGGCCAGGTCAGGTGCAGGATACGACGATGCCCCTGTGCTATCAGATAGCGCACCGCCGCCGTCGCCGCATAGTAGTTGGCCGGCATCACGGTGTTAAGCCGCATGGTCGGGTCTTCGCCGTTGATCAATACCGCCGGTACGCCGCTTTCCGCCACCGCGTTCAGCAACGTCGGATGGTCGTCATTGACGATCAGAATGCCGTTGGCCTTGCCGCCCCGCAGCGCCTGCAACAATTGCTGTTCATTGATGCTGTCCGGCTCGCCGACAAACGGACTGAGCTGGATATTGCGCTGCTGGCACAGGGTTTTCAGCCGGTTAATCAGCGTCAGCGACACCAGATTAAGGTCGTTTTCCAGCATCAGATTCCGTGGCGTCGCCAGCATAATGTGCCGCAGCGGCTCCGGGGTCTCGGCCGTTTTGTTCGTCTTATGCAGCGGATAGCCCTGCTCAACGGCGATCGCCATAATCTGCTGGCGTACTTTGGCGCTGATGGGCGCAGTGCCGTTCAGCACCCGCGATACCGTACTGATCGACACGCCCGCGCGCTCGGCGATGTCCTTAAGCGTCGTCATTTATTTCATTCCTGTGCTGGCAATACCGGTGGTGATGTATTTTTGCAGGAACACAAACACCGCCGTCACCGGCAGCAGCGACAACATGGTCATCGCCAGAATATAGTGCCACTGCACCGAGAACTGCCCCTGAAACGCATTCAAACCGATTTGCAGCGTGAAGTTATCCTGGCTGGACAACACAATCAGCGGCCACAGGAAATCGTTCCAACGCCAGATAACCGAGAAGATCGCCAGCACCGCCAGCGCCGGCGCGGTGAGCGGCAGAATGATCTTCCAGTAGATGCGAAACTCGCTGGCGGCATCGATACGCGCGGCTTCGATCAGCTCATCCGGAATCGTCAGCATGTACTGACGCAGCAAGAATACCCCGGTGGGCGTGGCGACCGTCGGGATAATCACCCCCCACAAGTTGTCGCCCATCCGCAGGCCGATCACCACCAGAAAGGTCGGCACCATCACCACCGACAGCGGGATCATCATGGTAGACAGAAACAGCGTCAGCACCGTGCCGCGCCCGCGAAACTCGTATTTCGCCAGCGCAAATGCCGCCATCGAACTGAGCAGCAGCGTCAGCAGCGTCGCCATCACCGTCACGAACACGGTGTTTTTCAGGTAGGTGGTGAAGTGGAATTTCGACATCGGCGTAGTGTAGTTGTCGGTTTCCAGATGCAAGGTTTTCTGCGGCGTCAGGTTTTGCACCGGCACCCGTATCACCTCTTGCGGCGCTTTAGGATCGACCATTTGCGCCAGCAAACCAATGCGCCGCACCATCGCCAGCGTCTTGTTGCTGCCGTCGTCCTGCTTCGCCTGCCACAGTTCCAGCGGTTTCGGGTAATCGGGCAACGTGACGGTACTGGCGGCCTCCGGCAGAAAACTGGGCGGAAAACGGTTGATTTCCGACGGCGTTTTCAGCGACGACATCGCCGCCCACATTACCGGAATCAACACCAGCAACGTACCGACCACCAGCCACATCCAGCTCAGGATGTCGGTGATGTGAATCCGCCCCGGATAACGGGTGCGGGTAAGAAACGTGATGATCTTCATCATGCCGACTCCCGGTTATTTTTTGCCTTCCAGACGGCGGGTGAGCAGAAACTGCAACGCCGTCAGGATCATCAACACCAGCCCCATCAGCACCGAGGCCGCCGACGCCAGCCCGTACAGCGACGCATTGGACGAAAACGCGGTCTGATAGATGTACTGCACAATAAAGTTGTTGGCGGTGCCCGGCCCGCCGCCGTTGGTCAATACCCAAGCTTCATCGAAAATCTGCACGCTGTGAATGGTCAACAGGATAACCACCACCAGAATATTGGGTGCCAGCAGCGGCAGCGTCAGCGTATAGAAACCGCGCCAGCGTGACGTGCCGTCCACCGCCGCCGCCTCATAGATATCGCGGGGGATGGCCTGTAACCCGGCCAGCAGAATCAGGGTATAAAAGCCGACGTGAAACCACACCGATACGAACACCACCCAAAAACGCGCCAGCGACGGCTCCAGCAAAAAGGTCACCGGCTGACCGCCCAGCGACGACAACACCAGATTCAGCAACCCGTTGCGGTTAAGAAACCACTGCCACACCAGCCCCACCACCACCGGCGACAGCAACACCGGGTAGAAGAAAATGGCGCGGAAAAAGCCGCGGGCGATGATCTTACGATTGAGGATCAGCGCGGTCACCAGCGCGACGCCGAGCGTAAAGACGACATTGAAAAAGGTGAAGGAGGCGGTGTTGTAGATACCGGTCCAGAACAGGTCCTGCTCACAGGTCGACGGCATCGTATACTGCTCGCAGCGCAGCAGAGTGGCGAAGTTCTGCAACCCGACGTACGGCCGGTCCCACAGCAGGATGTTGGTGCCGCCGGTAAAGGCGTAGCACACCGCCAGCAGAATCGGAATGAATACGAACACGGCGAACAACAACATGTTCGGTGCGATGAAAAACCACGGCATTACCCGGCGACCGCCGAATTTTTGCAGCAGATTGACCGATCTTTCCACCGGCGTCACCAGCGTATCGACCAATGACGCACCGGGCTGAATCAGCGATTTTCGGTTCATGGTTGTCTCCCAATCATGATGTTTTGCTCATGGTTTTTTTTCGCTCACGGCTGTTTTTCGCTCACAGCGGTTTTTCGTTCTTTCGCCCACGGCGGCTTGCACGCGCCGCGCGCCGCCGCCGTCAGGCATCCTGTTCGCCCAGGCGCGGCAACGTTTGGCCGCTTTCGGCGTCAAACAGGTGGCAATAGCTCTCAGGGAAGCGAACGAACACCAGCTCGCCGGTACGGAATTCGTGATGCCCCGGCAGATGCACGATCATCTCATCCTCGATGCCGGCACAGCGGCCATAGATAAAGGTTTCATGCCCCATCATTTCGCAGCGGTCGATGCACAACGACACGCCCTCGTCATGCTCTTTCACCAGTTGGCAGTGCGACGGCCGAATACCCAACTCCACCGTTTTGCCCTCTTCGCCGCGAAACGGCAGGCGCAGCAGGTCGCCGGACGGACAACGCACCTCCACCCCGTCGTCCGAGGCGCTGCTGATGGTGGCGCGAAACATGTTCATGCGCGGCGAACCGATGAACCCGGCGACGAACTTGTTTTTCGGCCGGTTGAACAGCTCCAGCGGCGTCCCTACCTGTTCGATGCGGCCGCCGTTGAGTACCACGATACGTTGCGCCATCGTCATCGCTTCAATCTGATCGTGGGTGACGTAAATCATGGTGGTGCGTAACTTTTGGTGCAGGCGGGTCAGTTCACCACGGGTTTGCACCCGCAGTTTGGCGTCCAGGTTGGATAAGGGTTCGTCGAACAGGAACAGGTCCGGGTCGCGTACGATGGCGCGGCCGATCGCCACGCGCTGCTGCTGCCCGCCGGACAACGCCCGTGGCTTGCGATCCAGATAGGGTTCCAGCCCCAACATGCGGGCGGCCTCCTCAATGCGCCGCTCGATTTCATCTTTCGGGAAATGCAGGTTTTCCAGCCCGAACGCCAGATTTTTACGCACCGACAAATGCGGATACAGCGCGTAAGACTGGAACACCATCGCGATTTTTCGCTCCGCCGGGCTGAGGTCGTTAACCTTGCGATCGCCGATCCACAGCTCGCCGTCGGTGATGGGCTCCAGGCCGGCGATCATCCGTAATAACGTGGACTTGCCGCAGCCAGACGGCCCGACAAACACCATGAATTCCCCGTCGCGGATGGTCAAATCCACGCCTTTGATAATCTGTATCGACCCATAGCTTTTATGGACGTTTTTCAGTTCCAGACTCGCCATCACCGCTTCCTCCAACCTGTTTCTGTTTTCAAACCCAGTTCTGTTTTTCAAACAGAATGTCGCTGCGCCAGCAGCATCAGCATGACCAGCGCCTGCCCGTACGGCACGGCGACATTGGGGATATCGTGATAAAACTGTAGGTCGTGCCCCATCGCCGTCCCATCCGACACGCCCTGTACCACACCCTGTTCATCAATTTGCGCCACTACCGCCGCCAGCCCTTTATCCAGCACCTCCTGCGGGAAATCCGCCAGCATACCGAGCCGACGCGCCGTCAAAATACCGGCGATGAAGCCGGCGCTGGCGGACGTTTCCAGCGGTGAATCCGGATCGTTAAGCAGCGTGTGCCACAACCCCGACGGGTGCTGACACACCGCCAGCGCGCGCGTCTGCTGGGTGAGAATCGCCTCCAGTGTGCGGCGTACCGGCACCGAGAGCGGCGAATCCGCCAGAGAGCAAATTTCCGGCAGCACCAGCGTGACCCAGGCATTCCCGCGCCCCCAGAATGCGCCGGCGTAGTGATGGCGGCCCAGGAACGTCCAGCCGTGATACCACAGCCCGGTGGTGGCATCCGCCAGATAGCGGGCATGGGTCAGCAACTGGTACTCCGCCTCTTCCAGCAGTTCGCGGCGTTTGAGCACCCCGGCGCTGACCACCAGGAACAGCCCGGCCATAAATAACGTGTCGTCCCACAGTTGCCCGGTATTGGGGCGCTCTTTCACCGTGTGCTGGAAACCGCCGTCCTCGGTTTTCGGCAGCGAATGCAGCAGCCAGTCGGCCCACTCCTCCACCGCCGCCAGCCAGTGTGGACGCGGGTTATCGCGACACAGCAACGCCAGCACCAGCATCGGTGCGGTGGAGTTGATTTGGCGCGGCGGCAGCCCGGCCTGCAATTTTTGTTCGTACCACTGCTCCAGCGCCGCCAGCATGGCGTGGTCCTGCCGCTGTTGCGCCAGTTTCCAGAAGCCGTACAACCCGACGCCGACTTCCCAGTCCCACTCTTCAAACTGGATAGTCAGCGCGTCGCGGGTCTGTGCACCGTCGCTCACGCTCACGCTGTCGATGGCCTTCAGGCGGCAGAACGCCAGCGCCACCTTATCCAGCAGCGCATCAATCTGCCGGCTGCCGGCGGCTGCGCTCATAGCTTGTGTTGTCATGTTACCGATCCTCCTCGGTACGCTCGGGAATCACCGACACCGTGTCGGGAAAAACAAAAGGATGATGATTGACGGCAAAACCGCTCGCCGGATGCCAGCGCATCAGGCCGTAATCCGGGTCGTCGAACTGTACGGCGCCGTCGTCCGTCCACTGTGCCTGACGGCGGCGAAAGCGCGCGATAAACGCCGGAAAATCCGCCGTGCCCTGCCCGCTGTCCACCGCGATGTACCAGACGTTGCGCTCGCCTTCGGCACGTAATTCGCTGTCCGGCTGCCCGCCGTCCGGCGTGTAAGGTTGCAGCCCGGCCGGATTGTGCAGCGCCGCGTAACCGTTGCCGCCGCGCACAAAGCACCAGTTCGGCTCCACGACGACCTCGTCCAGCGCGGTACGCGGCAGGTAAAGGTGAGTCCAGCGGCGCAGATCCTGCTGCAAGTCGAAGACAATCCAGGCGCGATTGCGGTGCTGCATCACATGCGGCAGGCGGCCGTTACCCGCCCAATAAGACGGGCGATGCACGCCGTCCGGGCGATCCTCGCCGGGATGGTTCACCCACAACCGCGCGGCATAATGACGGCCGAGACGGATATCCAGCACATGCTGCTGGTGCCCCGGCTGGCCGGGGTGGTGGTCGAATACCGAAGAAAACGCCACGTCCGGCTGTTTCCAGGCGATGACGCGGGCGCTACGGTTCAACCCCTGCACCCAACGCGCCTGCGCCCCCTGCGGCGATCGCCAATCAGCGATAGCGTAGCTTTCCTCCGGCGGCTGGTACTGACTCAGGCACAGCAACGGCAAAGCCGCGCAATGCGGAATCAGCCAGCCCTCGCCCCAGACAAGCGCGCACAGCCCGGACAACTCGGTCAACATGCCGGAGCGCAGCTCCTTGTCGTACGCGCGCCCCATCGTGCCGACCGCCACACCGTTTTGATGTACCCAGGCGGTCATCAGCAGAATGCGGTCGATCACCGTGCGGGCGCGTTCGCGCAGGCTGTCGTCGCAGGCCAGCTCGGCTAACGCCACCAGCCCGATTAAATCGATGGGGTAGTACGCCGCGGAATTCCACTCCACCAGCCCGTGTTCCAGAATGGCGTCGAACCATCTGTCCAACCGTTGACGGGCGATGGCCTGCTGTTCGCGTCCTTTACGGCCGCTGCACACGAACACCGCATCGGGAAAGTTTTGCCCGGCCAGATACTGCGCGACGTGGAAGCACAGGCAGTGGTTTTCGCTCCAGAACCACATGGTGTCGTTGCCCGGTTCGTCGATCCAGTAACGAAAACCCAGGATCGCGCTGCGTACGCGCCGCCAGTCATGGGCGGCCAGCCGCTGGCCCTGATAGCGTTGCCACAGCCAGATCAGCGGCACCAGTTGAAAGTCGGCGCAGTCTTCCCGGCGGCTGATTTTGTGCAGCGCCTGATTGAGGATAGGCATCATGTCCGCCGTTCCTTCGCCGGTGGCGAACATCGCCAGTACCCGGCCGATGCGCTCAAAGCCGTGCAACGCGGTGTGGCGCAGCAGATAATCGCGCCGGGCGTCCAGCGTCGCCAATGCCGGCATGGCGCGTGCAGACAACGTTTGCGTCGGCAGGCGCCCGAAACTGACCGTGCGCGTCAGGGTCATGTCGCCACACCGCACACGGCAGACCAGGTCGTAATAGCCGACCAGCCCCGTCGGCAGCGCGACCTGCCAGCCGCTATTGCCCGCCGCCAGCGACAACGCCTGCTGCCAGGGCGGCATCGACTCGTTAACGTTGCACGCCAGTTGATGATGTACCTCGACCGCTTCCGGCAAGGGGGCGGCGGCACGCAAGGTCAGGGTGTCGCTGTCGGTCAGGTTCTCGACCAGCGACAGGTTGTTGATCCAGTTATCCAGCGCCCACATGCGTTCGCTGCAGGACGCATCCGGCGCCACCTGCCAACGCAGCGGCGTTTCGCCGAGATAGCGCAGGCTGAATAAATAGTCGGTATCGCGCTCGCATAGCTCTTCGGTATGCACCACCAGCGTGTTCAGCCCCAGTTGTAAGGGCAGCGTCAGCTCGCATTGCTGCTCGGTGTTGCGGCTGAACGGGGTAAAACGGCAAATCCGTCGGCCATTCAGCCAGACGGTCACGCCGCCGCAGGTAGAGAGCTGGAAGGGCGCTGTTTGCAGGCTATCGCTGTACAGATAACACCGGGCGAAGCGTTGTACATGGGTAGGGCACGGCCAGAAATCGCTGAAATTGACCGACTGGCTGTCATCGCCGCCGCTCCACAGGGTGCGAAAACGCAGTTGCTCCGGCAGATTGACTTCACGCGGCGCCGTTTCCCGCAAAAAACGTACCCGGCAAGGCAAAACGCCGACATCGACAAAGCCATTAATAAAGCGATAGTTGACATTATCCGGCAAGGTATCCGCTTCTGCAGGATAATATTTCTCCTCCAGGTCGGTAATCATAAACCGGTTAACCACGCTGTTTTTCTTTAACATCCAACCGATATTCATGGTGAATCCTTGTTACCGAGCGAATGAATAAATGAAATATCAAAAAATTTATTACCCAATAAAAAATACCAATGGCTAAGAAATACCTAATGAACTTTATTTGCACTGTTATTGTGCGCACTGCGCCTTTATTTGGCGCAACGTCTTTTTCAATACCAGACTCAGTATGAGTACGCAATTAATGCAAATTTGCATAATTTGGTAATTTGCATGTTAACATCGTATTTTTGCATTATAGAGTAAATTATCGCGTGAACAATATGCGATTCTTATCACAAAAAGACATTGACTCAGCGATTAGTCGAAATATATTTAATATGCTTCACAAAAAAGGACGCTATTTTTGTTCATGATGAGTCGCAAAATGGACCATTCATGCAAATTTGCATTGATACATCAGGGACTGTCGGATATATCCGAGGCCATCAGTCAATAATGCCAACGCGCCTGCAGCCTGACCCATGCCGGGTCAGCTATTTATAATGGGTGGGAGAGAATGATGAATCGCTATCAGCACGCACTGTTATTTTCCTTCATGACGCTGGGCGCCGTTGCCAGCAGCAACGCCATCGCCGAAAAAACACAGATTACGTTTTTATATAGCGACGATGACCCGGAACTGGTCCATTTCATGGAACAGAAGGTGAAGACGTTTTCACAAAACAACGATCACATCGACGTGAATTTCGTCAGCACCGGCTATAACGCACTGCAAACGCAATTGCCGATGCAACTGGCCGCCGGTCTCGGGCCGGATATCGCCAAAACCACCCAGATGGGCCTGCTCTCCTACACGCTTGACCTGCGCCCGTATCTGGCCGACCCGGCCGGTTTTGAAAAACGCTACGGCGCCGGCATTGAAAAAATCATGCGCATCAAAGGGGTACACAAAGATAACGCACTGCCCGGCTTCGTCGCCTCCTGGACGGCCGACCTGCCGTTCGTTAACGTCA
This sequence comes from Dickeya sp. ws52, assembly GCF_007210685.1. NCBI lineage: Bacteria > Pseudomonadati > Pseudomonadota > Gammaproteobacteria > Enterobacterales > Pectobacteriaceae > Dickeya > Dickeya sp. ws52. The sequence continues at coordinate 155,860 of NZ_SZVX01000011.1, read as the reverse complement.
CGCTGTTCCAGCAGGCCGGCGTGCCGCTGCCGCAACCGGGTTACACCCTGGAACAACTGATGCAGGCGTCAAAACAGGTGGCGGCCAAAACCGGCGTCGCCATTCCCTTTACCATCGACCGTAGCGGCTTTCGTTTCTCCGGTCCGGCTTATTCTTACGGCACACGCTACGAAAAAGACGGTCTGATCAACTTCCCGGATGCCGCCGCGCAGGCGTGGATCAAGGATCTGAAACGTTGGTCGGACGAGGGCATTTTCCCGCGTGAAATGTGGGGCGCCGCCGGCGGCGGTCAGTACAAGAGCATGGCGGACGACTTCGTGAACGGCAACATCGTCACCTACTTCTCCGGCAACTGGCAGTTAAACCAATTCAGCAAGCAAATCGGCAACGGTTTCGACTGGAAAATGCTGCCGGCGCCCTGCAAGGAAAAATGTATTTCGATGGGCGGCGCCACCTTTATCATGCCGTTTAAGACCAGCAAACACCCGAAAGAAGTGGCGGAGTTTATGGAATGGCTGGGTAGCGACGCCATCCAGCGTGAAATCGGCGAGCGCTTCAACATTATTGTCGGCGCCGATATTCCCGATCTGCACTATCAGACCAAGGATCAGCACGTGATCGACGGGCTGAACACCGCCCGTACCGAGATAGCCCACATCCCGGCTTACGTGTTCGACTGGGAAAAAATGGAAAGTCTGGGCGGCAACGAGCTGTACCCAATTATCCTGACCCGTTTCACCCAATATCTGAACAATCAGGTGTCCTACGACGAGTATCTGCGCCTGACGGAAAACGACGTGAAACGCCTGAATCAAACCATCGCCGCCAACCGGCAGCAGCAGAAAGCCCAGTAATGGACCAGTAATGGACCAGTAATGGAGAAGTATGAAACACCCGTTGATTCAGTTGCCGATTGATGGCGATGCTCCGTTTGACTGGCAGAGGGAAAGCGCCCTCTGCCTGCAACGGTGGCCGAATGAAGACCGTTTTCTGGTTGTCACCGGCACCTTCACCCGGTTGCTGTGCTGGCGGCAGGGGCGGCTGCAACACTACGGCGGCAGCCTGTTTCCGGTAGGCGACCCGGCCAGCCAGGCACGTCTGGGGTTATGGGGCGTACAGGCGATGTTGCAGGCGGTAGAGGGCATAACGCCGATGACACCGCTGGCCGGCACCTTGTTTACCCGTTTCAATAACCATATCGAACAGGTCGTCGAGTGGTCAAAACAGGCCAACGCCGACGATTACGCTGCACGGGCAAACGATATTCTCACGCAGCCGGATGACCCGCTGGCAGTGCCGTTACTGCAACGCTGTGCCCGCGAGCTGGCGGCGCTGCTGCGCCTGCCGGAGGTTCAACCGCCGGAGCGGGTCTGCTTTAGCGGCGCGCTGGCGGCGGCCTGTCTTCCTTATTTTACCCTGGAGGCACGCTCATGACCGCCGCACCTTATGCCGGAGCAAGGCCTTATGCCGGAGAAAGGCCTTATACCGATGAAAGGCTGTACGCCGGCGTCGATGGCGGCGGCACCGGTTGTCGGGCGCGTATCTATCGGGCTGACGGCACGCCGCTCGGTCAGGGCGTGGGCGGTCGCGCTAATCTGTTGCTGGGGGTAGAAACGGTGCGTCAGGCGGTGGATGACGCACTGGCGCAGGCACTGAAGCACAGCGGATTGCATGAACAGGACCGTACGCGCCTGCACGTTGGGCTGGCGCTGGCCGGTGCCGAACACCGTAGCGCTTATCGGGCCTTTCTGGCCCTGCCGTCGCCTGATGCCGTACAGGTATTAAATACCGATGCGTTGGGTGCCTGTCTGGCGGTCAATCAGGGTGACGATGCCGGGGTGGTGATCGCCGGCACCGGTTCTTGTGGGCTGGCCTGGCACCAACGCACCATCACCGCCTACGGCGGCCACGAATTTCCGATTTCCGATCAAGGCAGCGGGGCGCGCCTCGGGCTCGCCGCCCTGCAATACCTGTGGGGCGTCAGGCAAGGTTGGGCCGAGCCATCGGCATTAAGTCAGCAACTGGCGTTACCATTTGATAACGACGCGGACGCCGCAGTCTGGCTGGATCAGGCCAAGCCGGGCGACTACGCCCGCTTTGCGCGGCCGGTGTTTGACTGCGCCCGTCAGGGCGATGCACTGGCGACCAGCCTGTTACAGCAGACCGCGTACGAAATTGAAGGGCTGCTGGCCGCGGTGGCGACGCAGTCACCGCCCCGGATGGCGTTGATGGGCAGCATCGGTCTGAACATCCGCCCCTGGCTGGCCGAACGCTGGCAACAACGGCTGTCGCCGCCCGATGGCGATGCGCTGGACGGCGCGCGGCTGATCGCCGTGCACGGCTACGCGCTCTACGCCTGATGCCTCGCCCCTGACCTTCACTTTTTCTGCGCCACCCAGGGGCGAGCGGCTACATGCCTCGCGCCCCTGTATACCGACACCGCTCAAATCAAACCAGAATAACGACGATGACCTCATCCGGTCGCGCTCTCCCGGCAAGTTAGACGCCTCATTCCCCTGATGTATCAGACACACTTTTTTACTTCTCCCGCCTCCTCATCAAAATTGTTATGTTATAACATTTAAATAAATAGGAGGACGATGTGACCAGTCTTTACGCTTTTTCCGCTGTGGCCCGGCTGGGTATCGCCGGTGTTTTACTGGTGCTGTTATGGGGTTTGATTCATTGGGCGGTAGCGCTGGCATGATTGCACCATACACGATCACACTGCATTCACTGATGTTTGGTTACCCAGGCCAGCCGCCGTTAGGCACGCTGGATGGTTGTTTTGACAGCGGTTCGCTAACCGCGATTATCGGTGCCAACGGCACCGGCAAGTCTACCCTGCTCAAAACGCTGGCGGGTCTGCTGCCACCGCTCGGTGGTCATTTCTGTATGGCGCCGCAGGCACGCCGCCAACTGGGTTACCTACCGCAACTGGCTGAATTCGATCGTCAGTTTCCGCTCAGCGTCAACGACCTGGTGCTGATGGGCTGCGCCCCGCATTGCGGTATGTTCGGCCGTATCTCCGGTGCGTGGCGAAAACACGCCTTCGAGGCGTTGGATACCGTCGGTATGGCGGCATTCGCACAGGCGCACATCGGCACGCTCTCCGGCGGCCAGTTGCAACGCGTACTGTTTGCCCGGCTGCTGGTGATGCAGTCGCCGGTGATCCTGCTGGATGAACCTTTTACCGGTATCGATGCCCAGACCACCCGTACATTGCTGACGGTTGTCCGCCAGTTGCATCAGCAAGGGCGCACCATTCTGGCGGTGCTGCACGACCTGGAGCAGGTGGAAGCCCACTTCCCCCGCGTACTGATGCTCCGCCCGGAAGGCCATCGCTGGGGCGACAGCCACGAGGTGCTGCCCTCCTCATCGTCTTCCACGGCGACCCCGCCGCAACTGAGGCTGGTGCCATGACGTTGATACACCTGTTGGCCGAACCGTTCGGCGATTTCGGTTTTATGCGTCGGGCGCTGGTGGGCTGCCTGGCACTCACCCTGAGCGCCGCACCGCTCGGCTGTTTTTTGCTGCTGCGCCGCATGAGCCTGATCGGCGACGCGCTGTCTCACGCGGTATTGCCCGGCGTGGCGGCCGGCTACCTGATTTCCGGCATGTCGCTGGTGGCGATGGGCGTGGGCGGCTTTATCGCCGGGCTGGCGGTGGCGATGCTGTCCGGCGTGGTCAGCCGCCACACCGAACTGAAAGAAGACGCCAGCTTCGCCGGGTTCTATCTCGGCTCGCTGGCGTTGGGGGTAACGCTGGTGTCGCTGCGCGGTTCCAGCGTCGATCTGCTGCACGTGCTGTTCGGCTCTATTCTGGCGATCGACGCCAGTGCGCTTCTCACCATCGGCATCATCAGTTCCTGTTCAGTGCTGGTGCTGGCGTTGATCTACCGGGCGCTGGTGATCGAATCGTTCGACGTCACCTTTCTGAAGATCCTGTCGCGCCGATCACGAGCGCTGATCCACGGCCTGTTTTTATCACTGGTGGTACTGAATCTGGTGGCGGGCTTCCAGTTGCTCGGCACGCTGATGGCGGTCGGCATGATGATGTTGCCCGCCGCTTGTGCCCGCTTCTGGAGCCAGCGCCTGCCGGTCATGCTGTTGACCGCGGTGGGTATCGGCGCCTGCGCCAGTCTGGTGGGGCTGACCTGGTCGTATTACGCCGACTTGCCCGCCGGCCCGGCGGTTATCCTCACCACCACGCTGTTGTTCTGTTTTTCGGTACTGTTTGGTTCCAATGGCGGCATGTTGCGTACGCGCCGCTGACACCGGATGGTTTTGCATGGCAAAGAGACAAAGAGGAAAAAATGAAACGTTCTGTTTTGGTTATGACGCTGTCCAGCCTGCTGCTAAGCCCGCTGGCGATGGCAAAAGATCTGAATGTGGTGGCCAGTTTTTCGGTGCTGGGCGACATGGTCAGCCATATCGGCGGCCAGCACGTCCACGTGACCGACCTGGTGCAGCCGAACGGCGACCCGCATGAATTCGAACCGTCGCCGAAAGACAGCAAAACCCTGTCGCAGGCCGACGTGGTATTCGTCAACGGGCTGGGGCTGGAAGGCTGGCTGGACCGGCTGGTTAAAGCCTCCGGTTACAAAGGCGAGGTGATCACCGCCTCCAAAGGCATCAAAACGCTGAAAATGGAAGAAGACGGCAAAACGGTAACCGACCCGCACGCCTGGAACAGCATGAAAAACGGCATCACCTACGCCAACAATATCGTCGATGCGCTGGTCAAAGCAGACCCCGAGCACGCCGACGATTACCGCAAACAGGGCGACAGCTATATCCAGCAGCTACAACAACTGGATGAATATGCTACCCAGACGTTTTCCGCCATTCCTAAAGAGAAACGTAAAGTGCTGACCAGCCATGACGCATTCGGCTATTTCGCCGCTGCCTACGGCGTGCATTTCCTGTCGCCGGTCGGTTATTCCACCGAGTCGGAGGCCAGCAGTAAAACCGTGGCTAAACTGATCAAGCAGATCAAGAAAGAACAGGTGAAGCTGTACTTTATTGAGAACCAGACCGACCCGCGCCTGGTGAAACAGATTGCTGACGCCAGCGGCGCGCAACCGGGCGGCGAGCTCTACCCGGAAGCCCTGACCGACGGCAACGGCCCGGCCGCCACCTACACGGCCGCGTTCAAACACAATGTCGATACCCTTGCCGCCGGTATGAAGTAACCGGCCGGCAGCGTAAAGACGCCGCCGTTATTTTATTATTTTGCCCGACGAATGCGCCGGGTAAAATAATAATAAAAATTAACACCGTATTAATAGAATATAAAAGCCACGCAATAAAAATATAATTCATTAAGATCTTATACCCTAAATAAATTTATTCGATTACTTATCATATATAAAAAGCAATTATTTTCATTCCGAATAAAAAGGCGTAGTATGCGCCCGTCCGACGTGGAACGACATTATACCCGTCATACTTCGAGTTGCAGGTGCGTTGGCTGCGTTCGCTCACCCGAATCACTTACCTGAGTAAGCTCATCGGGATTCTCTCTCTTGCCGCCTTCCTGCAACTCGAATTATTTGGGGTATATATCAACTCCATATTTAATAATTAGACTGATCATATTCAGCCATGCAACTCACATGCCGGCATGATGGAATATGAGCATTTTATTTATTAGCGATAATTATCTCTTTCAGGTGCAGGTATGTTGCGGCCCCCTTCAGTGCAGGGTGCATTATTGCCGGCAACAGCCCGTCGAGCGAGTATCGCCCTTATTTACGGTATGGCCGAAACGGAATTTAACAGAGGATTTATGCCTGATTATCTACAACGGATGCAAACCCCCCGAAATGTTTATGTTAACGGCGAGCCGGTTCACACACTCCCTCTTCATCCTATGTTCAGCGGGGCGATTCGGTTCATCAATCGTTATTACGAGTTACAGCAGCAGGACCCGGCCGTTCATCTGGTTAATCACGCGTACGCCACCAGCCTGCTGATCCCCCGTTGTATTGACGATCTGAAACAAAAAGGCCGCGCGTATAAAGCCGTGGCGGATAGCTCCTATGGCATGTTGGGCAGAACGCCTGACTTTATCAACAGTGCGATTGCCGCCATCGCCAGCCATGCACAGACGCTGGGCCACGATGAGTATTGTGATTACGCCGACAACGCCCGTCGTTATTACGACTACTGTCGGGAAAATAATCTGTATGTTTCGCACGCCGCCATCAACCCGCAGGTGGACCGCAGCCGCGTCATGTCCGAATTGCGCAGTGCGTCCGTCGGCGTCAAGGTCACCCACTACGACGACAATGGGATTACCGTCAACGGCGCTAAAATGATTACCACACTAACGCCGGTTTCCGATGAAATACTGATTTTTAACATGCCCGGCCTGACCGAGAATGACAGAGACTTTGCCGTCGCGTTTACTCTTGATGTCACCAGCCCTAATCTCCGCATGTTGTGCCGTAAGGCTATGAGCTACCCGGAACACAGCACGCTCGACCACCCTATCGCCAATCTGTTTGATGAAATCGACTGTCTGTTGCTGCTGGACAATGTTCAGGTTCCCTGGGAACGGGTACTGATTTTCCGCAATGTGGAAAAATCCAACGCGTTCTATGACACCACCAAGGCACGCAATCACACCGGCCATCAGGGCATCATTCGCGGACAAGCCAAAGCCGAGTTAATGGCAGGCGTCGCCACCCGTATCGCACAAACGCTGGGGTTGGATCGGTTCCTGCACGTACAGGAAAAGCTGGGGCGCATGACCACCAGTCTCGAGCTATTGAAAGGGGCTATCCAATTGGCTGAGAATGCCGCGACTATCGATGACTACGGCGTCTGTAACCCCGACATCAGCGCCATTCAGGCGATTCGTTACCATTTTCCATTATGGTACAAAGACATGCAGCAGACGCTCCAATCCCTGTGCGCCGGTTCAATGCTCTCGATTCCTGATGCCGCTACGCTAAGTACCCTACCGCAGCAGCAACTGGACGAATTATTCGACCCTCATCGAACCACCTTACTGAATCTGGGCTGGGATCTGACCGGCGACGGCTTCGGGCAACGGCAAATGGTGTACGAAATCTACCACGCCGGCGATCCGCTTCATATTGCCGCTCAACATCATCAGGAATATGACACCCGAGGGATGCTCACCACGCTCGATCAATTGCTGCATTCCTCCATACCGGGAGAAAAATTATGATGACGCGGGCCTGTCTGATTGATTATCCGACTCGTCAATGGTGAGTGGTAACCCCCGAAAATAAAGCGCAGGGAAAACCGCAAACAGTCACCACCTCCCGAGGAGGTGGTCAGACTGCTGACAAACGCATTAACTACAGGATGAAGCATCTTTCCGGCGTCAAAAACTGCGCTGAGGTGGGCGACTTCGCCGGGTGAGCGACAGGACGTCGCGAAAGCCCGTGCCGTGTTGGGAACACGTCACGGGCGGCCCGAACCGCGAAGTCGAACGCCGAAGGTAGCGCGTAGCGCCGCAGTTTAGCCACCAGCCAGTGGTCAAGGAGAGGTGGCGCTTGCACCTCTCCTTGTCGTGCGTGCGATGAAATAGCAGAGGAACCACACCGTTTATCCCGCACGAAACCATTCACTGAATAGGCAAACTTCACCGTTCACAAGACAACCCGGCTGTTTGTCAACAGCCTCAAGCCGCTGTTCAGCGGCTTGTTACATTGACCAGTTGCAAATTGAACGGCTGCGCCCGTAACTGACGTTCTACGTCTGGCGGCAATGCGCTGTCGGTAATGATATCGGTCAGTTCAGACAACGGCGAAACGCAAAACAGCGAGTAAGCGCCGTATTTGCTGCTATCGGCCAGCAACACCCGGCGGCTGGCGTTCATGCCCAGATCCTGCTTGATGCCGGCTTTTTCTTCGGTAGGCGTGGTGATGCCTTTCTCGAGGCTCCAGGAGTTACAACTGATAAACGCGATATCCGGATAGACGCTACGCAGCAAACGGCGACCGTGCTCGCCGATGCAAGACTGGCTGCTGTCGTCGATACGTCCGCCGATGATCGTCACTTCAATCTGCTTGAACTCGGAGAGAAACAGCGCAATCTGCAAATCGGCGGTGATCACCCGCAACGGCAGATGCGTCAGGTTACGCGCCAGCTCCAGCATGGTGGTGCCGGCATCCAGCACCACCGCGTTGCCCGGCTGCACCAGTGTGGCGGCCTGCCGGGCGATAGCCTGTTTTTCCGCCAGGCTACGCTGCAGCTTTTCATTGGTGGTCGGCTGGGAAGGAATAAAGCGGTTGAGCGTCACCCCGCCGTGGCTACGGCTGATGACGCCCTGCTCGTCAAGCTTGATCAAATCGCGGCGAATCGTCGCCGGAGACGCATCAATGACCGTCACAAGTTCATCCACCGTCACCAGATTATGGCTTTTCAGATAATCCAGAATCTGATCCAGACGGCTTTGTCCTTTTACTCGTTCTCCATTTACACGCAACGTATCAGTCAATGTGTACCCCACGACATAATTCAACGGATTTTCGACTCCACGATTCTATCAGGCCAGTTGCATCGCCAGTTTGATGGAGATCGCCATGCTGTCAGACTTCGCTTTACCTGTCCAGGCGATATCAAACGCGGTGCCGTGGTCCGCGGAGGTGCGGATAAACGGCAACCCGGCGGTGATATTCACGCCATCATAAAAGCCCAGCAGCTTGAGCGGAATATGCCCCTGATCGTGGTACATCGCCACCACCATGTCGTATTGCCCCTCATACGCCTGCAGGTAGACGGTATCCGGCGGGCACGGGCCGTAAGCGTCGATGCCTTTGGCTTTCATCGCCTCGATGGACGGGCCGACAATCTTAATTTCTTCATCACCGAACAAGCCGTTTTCGCCTGCGTGCGGGTTGACCCCGGCTACCGCAATGCGCGGAGCCTGATAACCCACGCGTTTCAGGAACGTATCCGCCATCGCTATTACGGTTTCCACCCGCTCGCGGTTCAGCGTATCCAGGAATTTGCGCAGCGCAATATGGGTAGTGACGTGAATCACTTTCAGTTTGTCGGTGTACAGCACCATCGCGTAGTCACGGCTGTTGGTCAGTTTCGCCAGCAGCTCGGTGTGCCCCGGATAAAGGTGCCCGGCGGAGTGCAGCGCTTCCTTATTGAGCGGCGCGGTGGCAATCGCATGTACCTCGCCGGCCATCGCCAGCTCAGTCGCACGTTTTACGCAACGATACGCCAAATCGCCGGCCTGTGGCTGTACCACTCCTTGCTTCAGGCCCTGCGGGTCGTCCAGCGGTTCGTTGATCACGTTAATGACGCCGGGCGCGAAACGTGCATCGGCAGGACGTTCGATTTCATTGAGCTCCACCTGCGGCACAACGCCTAACGCCAGAATACGGCGCAGCGTCTGTACGCAGCCCACCACCACCGCCGGCGCACCGGACAGATCACCTTCGGCCAGTGATTTGATGATGATCTCCGGACCGATGCCAGCCGGGTCGCCCATGGTTACCGCAATAATTTTACTCACACACGCTCTCCTCAATAAAACGCAATACATTCAGCAGGGTGGCTTCATCGCCAAACCCGCCCGCTTTCGTCATTACCGGAATATCGCCCACCAGACTGTCCAGCAAACGTCCCCAGGGGACGCAGGAAGCAATCTGTCCTTTGATGCGGAATCCGCTGGCCCGTAGCGCGGTCGCCGCTGCAATGGCGATATCCCCGCCGGATAAATAGAGCCCGCCCGGTCGTTGCCGCTGCACAATACGCCGCGTCAATTCTCCCAGACGACGGCTGATGGTCTCGCCCAGTTGCTGGCGACTCATGCCGTAGCGCTGACACAGACTGTCTACCTCAAACCGCTGATTATCGTCGCGGCAGGTTCGAATCACGCAGTGACGCCCCGCCGCCAGCACCGCCGCCGCCTGCCGACCGGTCTGCGCCAGCATCCCTTCGTCGGCCGCCAATAACCCGGCGATATCCAGATCGATCAGCTCGACATCAGGCCGCTGGCTGACCGCCTTAATCTGCAATTGAGCGATTTCGCTCATCGAACCAATGACCGCCAACAAAGCACGGCACGGCGTCGGAAACGCCAGCGACTGCGCCAGCGCCTCGCTCAACCCGGCCGACCCGACCAGCAACGGCTTTTCTGCCAACCGGACGGCGGCCTCGACAATCCGCTCAAGATCCTGCTGACACTCTGCATCCAGCACCACCAGCCTGACTCCGCTATCGCTGAGTTGTTGCAGCTGCGCGGCCAGAGAGTCGGCGCGCACCTCGTGCAGAGATAGCGTCGCCTGAGCCAGCGCCGTTTGTTCCGCCAACCGATCACCGATAGATGCCGAACGCACCGGCGTTTTCGGGTCGCTGGCGAACTCGGTATCCGTCAGCAATACGCCATGCACCCATACCTGACCGTCGCGGGTAATGCGGCCCAACGCCGGGGCGGCAGGGGCAATCAATGCCAGCGATAAATCGGCGGCGTTCAATGCCGCTTCAATTTCCGCACCTGGGTTACCACGCAGGGTGGAATCCACTTTTTTAACGATCCAGCCGCGGGCGCCGGTTTTACGCCACAGCGCCACCGCCTGCGCGGTGCGCTCCGCCGCCAGCGACGCCGTAACCGCACGGCTATCGGTATTGACCACCAACGCGTCATCCGCCTGCCCGGTATGGATCGCCGTGGCATCAAACATCACATTCACCCGCGCCCCTTGCAGCGCCAACCCGACGCCTGCATCGTTCGCGCCGGTAAAGTCATCCGCCACCACCATGATGCGGGTGAGATCACGCCCGTCCGGCATAGCCGTTCTCCAATCAGTTCGATTACCTGAAAATGATTATATTGAATCACGTTTGATTATATGTGAGCAACATCAAATTATTCAAAACCAATTTAACCTATAAATTACCCCACAGAATGCGAGAAAAACGATTTTTTTCCGTCACAAAATGGAAATGTGATTGAAAAAAATCATATCTATCCAGCTGAAGTCACAGCAAAAAGACAAGGTATCAGTATGAATATCAACAGCACCCTCATCAGCGGTTATCAGGCACTTCAGGATCTGAGCTACCTCCTGCGCGGCAGGCAGCACGTACTGTTGGTGACGGACAGGAATATCGTGGGATTGGCCGGAGTACAGGCGTTGATCGCACAACTGAAGGCCGGCGTGCCGCAATTTTCCCTGATTGATAACGTGCCGGCCGAACCCAGCCAGCATGATGTAGCCGCCGTGCTGCAACAGTTGCCCGCCACACAGCCGGACCTGATCGTCGGCGTCGGCGGCGGCAGCGTACTGGACGTCGCCAAACTGCTGTCGCTGCTGTGCTCCGGCGAGGAAGGCATCACGCTCGATAGCCTGCTGGAAGGCCGCAAACCGACGCGCCGCACCACCTCACTGCTGATCCCGACCACCGCCGGCACCGGCTCCGAAGCCACGCCGAACGCCATTCTGGCGATTCCGGAGAAAGAAACCAAAGTCGGGATTATCACCCCGGTGATGCTGCCGGATTACGTCGCACTGGTGCCGGAACTGACCACCAGTATGCCGGCGCACATCGCCGCGTCGACCGGCATTGACGCGCTGTGCCACCTGATCGAATGCTTCACCGCCACCATCGCCAACCCGGTGGCCGACAACTATGCGCTGATCGGCATGAAAAAGCTGTTCGCCAACATCGAAACCGCGGTGAACGAGCCGGACAATCTGGAAGCCCGCCTGAATATGCTGTGGGCCTCTTACTATGGCGGCGCCTCCATCGCCCATTCCGGCACCCATCTGGTACATGCCATGTCTTACCCGTTGGGCGGCAAATACCACATTCCACACGGAGTGGCGAACGCCATTCTGCTGGCGCCGTGTATGCGCTTTGTGCAGCACGCAGCAGCAGAAAAATTCGCGCAAGCCTATGACCTGCTGCCGGACGCCGACCTGTCGCTCTCTACCGAGCAGAAAGCCGCGGCGCTGGTGGATTACTTCACCGCGCTGGTGAAACGACTGAACCTGCCGTCTTCGCTGCAACAGTTGGGGATAAGCCCGGATCACCTGCCGTATCTGGTGGAATCCGCCTTGCAGGTACAACGGCTGATGAAGAACGTCCCGACCGCCGTGACGGCGCAAGACGTTCACGCCATTTATTCCACACTGTTTTAACAGATTGCTTTAACTAATTGTTTTAACTGATTTTTAACTAGTGTTTGCTTTAACAACGTCGCTCTGGATGATGAAAATACCGAGGAACAATAACGATGACTAGACCGATTACAGGCGTACTGACGGCAATCGTCACGCCTTTTGACCATCAGGGGGAATTTAGCCCCACCGCCATGCGCCAACAGGTTCAACGCCAGATGCGTTACGGCAACGGCATTTTCTGTAACGGCACCAACGGTGAATTCTTTGTGTTGCACACCGATGAAAAAGTCGCCGTTACCGAAACCTGCGTGGATGAAGTCGCCGGCAAGGTGCCGGTCGTCGCGCACATCGGCGAAATCTCCACCCGCGAAACCATCAAGCTCGGCAAACGCATCGCCGCGCTGGGCGTGGATGCCGTCTCCGTAATCACCCCTTACTTCGTGCCGCTCAAACAAAGCGAACTGATCGACCACTACCGTGCCGTGGCGGACGCACTGCCGGTGCCGGTATTCATGTACAACATCCCGGCGCGCACCGGCAACACCCTGCAACCGGAAACGGTGCGGATTCTGGCGGAACACCCGAACATCATCGGCATCAAGGACAGCGCCGGCAGCTATGAAAGCCTGAGCGGCTTCCTGCAGGCGGTGAAAGATATGCCGAACTGCGACGTGCTCAACGGCCCGGACTCATTGATTCATCAGGGCTTTGTCGACGGCTGTTCCGCCTGTATTTCCGGTCTCGCCAACGTGGCGCCACAAGCCATCAGCCAGATTTGGCACCGTTTCCACGCCGGCGACATCGAAGGCTCCCGTCAGGCGCAAGAGCAAGTGAGCGAACTGCGTAAGACGCTGTACGCGGTGGCGTTCTCGCCTGCCGTGGTGAAAAAGGCGCTGGTATTGATGGGACAGGACGTGGGGGTCAGCCGCTACCCGATTGCGTTCTCAGCACAAGACGAAGAAACCATTCGTCAGATTATTCAACCGTTCGCCGAGTGAATGAACACTTACCCTTACTCTTACAGGATCGAAAACCATGAACCATTTTGATCTGACAGACACACTGATCATCGTCGGGATGATTGTGTTCTATATTGCCTTTACTTCCTGGCTGACGCTCAAGTTACGCAGTAACTCCAGCTCGGAGTTCATGGAAGGCTCACGCTCGCTGCCGGCCTTTATCGTCGGCATCCTGCTGATGACTGAATTTATCGGCGCAAAATCTACGGTAGGTACGGCGCAAGCCGCCTTCGAAAGCGGCATCGCGGCCTCCTGGTCGGTGATCGGCGCCGCCATCGGCTTCCTGTTGTTCGGCATGATCCTCGTTAAGAAGATCTATAACACCGGCCAGGTCACCATTTCCGCGGCTATCGCCGAGCGTTACGGCACCTCCACCAAAAACATTATTTCGATCATCATGATCTACGCCCTGCTGTTGGTAAACGTGGGTAACTACGTCAGCGGCGCGGCGGCGATCGCCACCGTATTGAAGATCTCCCTGCCGGTTGCCGCGCTGATCACCGCGATCGTCAGTACCTTCTACTTCTACTTCGGCGGGTTGAAAGGTGTTGCCTACGTCACCCTGATCCACAGCGGTCTGAAATACATCGGGGTGATGATCATCCTGTACGTGGCGCTGAAAATGACCGGCGGCATCACGCCGATGGTCGAGAAGATGCCGGAATACTACTGGACCTGGGACGGTACGATCGGCGCCGGCACCATTTTCGCCTGGCTGATTGGCACCATCGGTTCCATCTTCTGTACTCAGTTCGTTATCCAGGCTATCTCGGCCACCAAAGACGCGGCTTCGGCCAAACGCGCCACCTGGATCGCCTTCTTCTTCTGTATGCCTATCGCACTGGCGATTGCGGTGATCGGCGTCGCCGCCAAGTTCGTGCACCCGGAAATCAAAAGCCTGTATGCGATGCCCGTCTTCCTGCAGGATATGAATCCGTGGCTGGCAGGTCTGGTGACGACTTCACTGGTCGCGTCCATCTTCATCAGCGTGAGTACCGTAGCGCTGGCGATCGCTTCCCTGATCGTGAAAGATTTCTACGTACCGTACTACAAGCCGACACCGGAAAAAGAGATGAAGATGACGCGCGTATTCTCGCTGATCATCGGATTCCTGCCGCTGATTTTCGTACTGCTGGTGCCGGAAGTGCTGAAACTGTCGTTCTTCACCCGCGCTATTCGTCTGTCCATCTCGGTGGTGGCGATGATCGCCTTCTACATGCCATTCTTTAGCAGTGCCCGCGGCGCGAACGCCAGCCTGATTTCCGCCTGCGTCGCGACTTCGGTCTGGTATGTGCTCGGCAACCCGTACGGCATCGACAACATGTATGTCGCTCTGGCTACCCCGGCTATCGTGATGTGTCTGGATCGCCTGATCCCGAACAAGAACGCCGGAAAGCAAGAAAAGAAAACATCCGCCTCTCAAACAGGAGCCTAATCCGTCATGACGACTGAAGAAACCATTACTATTGAACGTGACGGCCTGGTCCGCCCGGCAGACGCCGATAACCAGCGTATTGACGCCTACATTCCGTCCGAATGCCCGCAGAACCATGCAGCCAACCTGCTGCATCTGCCCAACGGCGATGTGCTGTGCGTCTGGTTCGGCGGCACCCAGGAAGGGGTGTCGGACATCTCGATTTATCTGTCGCGGCTGGTGAAAGGCAGCGAGCAATGGACGCCCGCGGTTAAACTCTCCGACGACCCGACCCGTTCCGAGCAGAACCCGGTGTTGTTCCTGGCGCCGGACGGCGTACTGTGGTTGCTGTATACCGCGCAGAAATCCGGCAATCAGGATACCGCCATCGTGCGTTACCGCCAGTCGCTGGATCAGGGCTACACCTGGGGCGAAATCGGCGTACTGCTGGAGCAGCCCGGCACCTTTATCCGCCAGCCGATTACCGTGCTGCCCAACGGCGACTGGCTGCTGCCGGTGTTCTACTGCCGCATCCAGCCGGGTGAAAAATGGGTGGGCAACGATGATATCAGCGCGGTGAAGATCTCCAGCGATCAGGGGAAAACCTGGCGTGAATCGGTGGTGCCGAACAGCACCGGCTGCGTGCACATGAACATCACCCTGCTCAAAGACGGCACCCTGTTGGCGCTGTTCCGCAGCCGCTGGGCCGATTTCATCTACCGCAGTCACTCCACCGACGGCGGCGAAAGCTGGTCCGAACCGGAGGCGACCACGCTGCCGAACAACAACTCGTCGATTCAGGTGACCACGCTGGACAACGGCCATCTGGCGCTGGTGTTCAACGCCATGAACGCCGACGGCGCCACCGAGCGTCGCCTGTCGTTGTATGACGAAATCGAGGACGAAGAAGAAACCGACGCCAAAATGCCGGATATCTCGTCCGGACGCAGCGCCTTCTGGGGGGCGCCGCGTGCACCGATGACGCTGGCGATTTCCGAAGACGGCGGGAAAAGCTGGCCGTGGCAGCGCAATCTGGAAGTGGGCGACGGTTACTGCATGACCAACAACTCGACCGACAAACGCAACCGCGAGTTCTCCTACCCCAGCATCAAACAGGGGCCGGACGGCAAGCTGCACGTCGCCTTCACCTACTTCCGCCAGGCGATTAAGTACGTCTGCGTCAGCGAAGAGTGGGTCAAAGGCTAATACCGCTACCCGCACCTCCCCGTTTCCGGGGAGGTAATCAGTGGCTACCCACAGCTTGCCGGCCCGTTGCCGACAAGATAGCGCGGGTAGCCGCACTGTTCATTCCCGTTCAGGGAGACTCTCGCCGCCTCCCTTCTATTTGCTCACTACTTGCTAAGGAACCGCTTATGATCGCAGGTAATCTGAATCATCTGCCGCTGGCAACGTTGCCTGAACCACTGTTTCGCATTCTGTCCGGCTTCACGCTCGCGCAGTTAAACGCACTGCCGGAAGGCAAATACCAGCCGGACAACGCCGACTGGTTCTATTCCATCGGCACCGTATCCACCGCCCCGAAAGCCGAACGCCATACCGAATTCCATCGCCGTTTTCTCGATATTCAGTTGATTCTCGAAGGCGAAGAGATCATCGGCTACGACCTGAACGACGCCGGCTTGCGCCCTGCTACCGAGCGCAAACCGGACCTGTTCATTCTGGAGCAACCGCAAGTGCCGCACGCCATTCGGCTGGCCGCCGGTGATTTCGTCACCTTCTATCCGGGCGAACCGCATCAGGCGCTGTGCGCCATCAATGACCAGCCGGCTCCAGTGAAAAAAGCGGTGTTCAAAGTACCGGTTGAATTACTGAACACGCAGGGGTAAGCCGTATGTCAGCACAGAAACAGGCGGTGATCACCGGCAGCAGCTCCGGGATCGGCGCCGCCATTACCACTACGCTGTTGGCGGCGGGGTGGAAGGTTATCGGACTGTCGCGCCAGCCCGGCCCGCATCAGCATCCGAACTTCACGCATTGTCCGCTGGATATCACCGATACGCCGGCGCTCATCACCCTACTGGACAGCCTGCCCGCCGTCGATGCGGTGATTCATGCCGCCGGGGTAATGAAAGCCGCCACGCTGGGTGCGCTGTCCTACGCCGACAGCGAGCAGTTGTGGAAGCTGCATATTCAGGTGGCGGAAGTGCTGGCCGACCGGCTGGTGAGCAAACTGCCGCAGGGCGGGCGCATCGTTCTGCTGGGTAGCCGCACCTCCAGCGGCGCCGCCGGGCGCAGTCAGTACGTCGCCACCAAATCGGCGATGATCGGCATGGTGCGAAGCTGGGCGGCAGAGCTGGCGCCGCGCGGCATCACCGTGAATATCGTGGCGCCGGGCGCCACCGAAACGCCGATGCTGAACCAGCCGGGGCGGCAAAGCTCGCCGCCGAAACTGCCGCCGATTGGCCGGTTCATCCAGCCGCAGGAAGTGGCGGATCTGGTGGCCTATCTGCTGTCGCCTTCGGCGTCGGCCATTACCGGGCAGCAGTTGGTTATCTGCGGCGGCGCCTCGTTATAACGCAGTTATGCTGGCCGCACGCTCAGCGGCCGGCATTTCCCAACGCCAACCGCGGCATGGTATCTGCCGCCATCGAACCGGCAATGGTAAACCGGCTGACGGATTGCTTCAGCTCATGTGAATGGGTTTCCAGATAGGTGGTATCCGTCGCAGTTTGCTCGACCATCGCAGCGTTTTGTTGCGTTGTACGCTCCATCTCGGCAAGCGCACGGGCAATCTCCTGCGTGGCGATGGACTGCTCCGCCGAGGTATCGGCAATCTTCCTGATGAATTCGCTCGACAAATCCACCGCCTGGTTAATTTTCTGCATCACTTCGGATGCCTGGTTGATTTCACTATAGCCTTCGCCAATTTTCCCCGACGACGCATCAATCAGGCTTTTTATCTGGTGCGCCGATGCGGTGGTTTTCTGCGACAACGTGCGGATTTCCGCTGCGACCACCGAGAAACCGCGCCCCACTTCCCCGGCCCGCGCCGCCTCTACCGCCGCATTGATCGCCAGAATATTGGTTTGGAATGCAATATCTTCAATCACTTTGGTGATCGACGAAATGCTGTCGGAATGCTGCTTGATGTTTTCCATGGTATTCACGATTTTACTCACCAGTTGGTAACCCTGATGGGTTTCACCAGCGGCATTTTCGGATAACTGACTGGCCTGTCTGGCGCTGGCGGCATTGTCCTTCACCGACTCCGAGACTTGCCCCATTGCGGCTGAAGTCTGCTGCAAGGCAGAGGCTTGCATGTCGGTACGTTGCGACAGCGCCACGCTGCTTTTGCTGATATTCTCGCTGGCCACCGTTACGCCATCGGCGTGCTCCAACACATTAGCGACAATCGCGATTAATGACTGGCGCATGGTTTCAATCGCGGCCATGACACTGTGCTGTTGTTGATCATGAATAACGGTTTTCTCGGCTAAATTACCGGATGCGATGGCACGGGTCATCGTCAGTAATACTGCGGGTTCCGCGCCCAATGATTGGAAAATCCGGCGTCGCGTCGTCAACATCGCCAGCGCACCCAATAATATAGCGACGATTAAAATAATCGGCATTGCCACGGTAAAATATCTTGCGGTTTCTCTTGCAGTATGTGTCAGCCGATTGTTTTGCGCGGCTTCATAATTAATAAAGGCATTCACATCGGCCAGCCATTGCACAAATGCGCCACGCCCGTCATTCAGCAAGATATTACGGGCGGTATCCGCATTACCTTCATTTTTCAACGCAATCAACCGCGCAATAATCGCACTGGTTTTATCATTTGAGCGCTGTATGTTCTGGTATAACGATTTTTCCTGGTTGTCGGTCGGCAGTTGACCCAGCATGGTATCAAGCTTGACATCCGACTGTTGATAAAATGCCGCCAACTCATTGATATGACTGACTATTCCAGGAAGCTCCTGCTTATCGGCAATCAATAAATCCCGCACAGCGATTGACCGATCATGAACGCTGCCGCGCAAATTCACCGCATAAAATTGCTTAACGCTATTCTCATCATTAATTTCAGTTAATGTATTACTAATATACCGAATGGTGAGCAGCCCTAAAACCCCTAACAATACACTTACTAATATTGGAATAATAAATCCGATGACAATTTGCTTTTTTACCGTCATGGTATTTTTCATATTATATTTCCCCGGTGCCAACTTAACCGCTTACTGTGCATACTCTAAATAATTCAGTTCATACTAAGTCAAATGCACACCATAATCGATAGCTCAGAACATCGACTCACACTATTAATACAATTGGAGACAATTGTCATATAACCAAAATAATTCGAGTTACAGGCTGTTTAAGGCCAGGTTGGTTAAAAGACGCGTCAGACGGTATTCCCTCAATAATCACCCTTTATCCACAAATGCCCGGTATTTCTCCAGCAATGCCAGAAAGTCCTCCAGACCGCATAACGACAGGCTTTCTTCATCGTAATAACTCATGCCTTCTTCCAACTCATCGGTTTCAAACGCCAGTTGGTTGGCACGGACCATCACTTCTTCGCTATCCAACAATAAGGTGTATTCATGGCCGGCGCGTTCCCATTGACGTTCGCTGCCGGAGAGCTCACGAACCGCCGCTTCCACTTCGTCCAGCACGGCCTGCTGGCCCTTAACCTCTTCATTTAGCCAATGCCCGACGGCTTCATGGCCCATCGACATCCGGACAAGTACCTGTCCGGTTACATCACGCAAAAACTCATAGTCCATGATCGTTACCCTCAGCCTGATTCACTATCGCGTGCCACAACCGTAAAAAAAGGGAGACCTTTCGGCCTCCCTTCCTTTTATTGCGACGAACTATAGCGGTTTACACGGCGGTCTGGAAGATCACCTTGTCCGCTTTGTTGGTGTACTGCTGCAATTGGTCGAAGTTCAGATAACGGTAAGTGTCATCCGCCGTCTTGTCCACCTGCGCCATATACTGCTGGTACTCATCCGGCGTTGGTAAACGCCCCAACAGCGAGGCAACCGCCGCCAGTTCAGCAGAGGCCAAATAGACATTGGCACCCGCACCCAAGCGGTTCGGGAAGTTACGGGTGGAGGTCGACACGACGGTCGCGCCATCGGCCACGCGTGCCTGGTTACCCATGCACAGCGAACAGCCGGGGATTTCGATACGAGCGCCGCTCTTACCGAATACGCTGTAGTAGCCTTCTTCGGTCAGTTGTGCGGCGTCCATACGGGTCGGCGGCGCCACCCACAGACGGGTCGGCAACTGTCCCTTATACTGATCCAGCAATTTACCGGCGGCCCGGAAATGGCCGATGTTGGTCATGCAGGAACCGATGAATACTTCGTCGATTTTGTCGCCCTGCACCGTGGAGAGCAGACGCGCATCGTCCGGATCGTTCGGCGCACACAGAATCGGCTCTTTGATCTCGTTCAGATCGATGTCGATAACCGCGGCATATTCCGCATCGGCATCGGCTTCCAGCAACTGCGGATCCGCCAGCCATTTCTCCATGCCCTGAATACGACGCTCCAGCGTACGGCGGTCGCCGTAGCCTTCAGCAATCATCCACTTGAGCAGAATGATGTTGGAATTCAGGTATTCGATTATCGGTTCTTTGTTGAGCTTGATGGTACAGCCCGCCGCAGAACGCTCCGCCGAGGCGTCGGTCAATTCGAACGCTTGCTCAACCTTCAGATCCGGCAATCCTTCGATTTCCAGAATACGACCGGAGAAGATGTTTTTCTTACCTTTCTTCTCCACGGTCAGCAAACCTTGCTGGATAGCGTAATACGGGATCGCATGTACCAGATCGCGCAGGGTGATCCCCGGCTGCATCTGGCCTTTAAAGCGCACCAGTACCGATTCCGGCATATCCAGCGGCATCACGCCGGTTGCTGCGGCAAACGCCACCAGACCGGAACCCGCCGGGAAAGAAATGCCGATCGGGAAACGGGTATGAGAGTCGCCGCCGGTGCCGACGGTATCCGGCAACAACATGCGGTTCAGCCAAGAGTGGATTACGCCGTCGCCCGGACGCAGCGACACGCCGCCGCGGTTCATGATGAAGTCCGGCAGGGTGTGATGGGTATTCACGTCGACCGGCTTAGGATAAGCGGCGGTGTGACAGAAAGACTGCATCACCAGATCGGCGGAGAATCCCAGACAAGCCAGATCTTTCAGTTCGTCGCGGGTCATCGGGCCGGTGGTATCCTGAGAACCGACCGAAGTCATCTTCGGTTCGCAGTAAGCGCCCGGACGAATACCGTCGGTGCCGCAGGCACGGCCGACCATCTTCTGCGCCAACGAGAAACCGCGGCTGCTCGGCACGACGTCTTTCGCCTGGCGGAACACATCGCTGTGCGGTAAACCCAGCGACTCGCGCGCCTTAGACGTCAAACCGCGACCGATAATCAGCGGAATACGGCCGCCCGCGCGAACTTCGTCCAGCAGGACATCGGTTTTCAGTTCAAAATTGGCCAGCAGTTCGTTGCTGTCGTGGTGACGGACTTCACCCTTATACGGATAAATATCAATCACATCGCCCATATTCAGTTGGGCAACGTCGACTTCGATCGGCAGCGCACCGGCATCTTCCATGGTGTTGAAGAAAATCGGCGCAATCTTGCCGCCCAGCACCACGCCGCCGCCGCGCTTGTTCGGCACGTTCGGGATATCGTCACCCATGAACCATAACACGGAGTTAGTCGCGGATTTACGGGAAGAGCCGGTACCGACGACGTCGCCGACGTAAGCTAACGGGAAGCCTTTTTTGCTCAACGCGTCGATCTGCTTGATCGGGCCGACCGCACCAGCCTGATCCGGCTCGATGCCTTCGCGGGCGTTTTTCAGCATTGCCAGCGCGTGCAGCGGAATATCCGGACGCGACCAGGCATCCTGCGCCGGGGAGAGATCATCGGTATTGGTTTCACCGGTCACCTTGAATACCGTGACGGTAATTTTTTCCGCCAACTGCGGGCGGGAGAGGAACCACTCGGCATCAGCCCAGGATTTTACCACCTGCTGCGCGTGGGCATTGCCGGCTTTGGCTTTTTCTTCCACGTCGTAGAAATTATCAAACATCAACAGGGTGTGGGATAACGCTTTGGCGGCAACCGGAGCCAGGGCAGGATTATCCAGCGCTTCAATCAACGGCTGAATGTTGTAGCCGCCTTGCATGGTGCCTAATAATTCAGTGGCTTTCTCAGGGGTGACGAGGGGAGAAACAGTCTCGCCTTTGGTGATGGCAGCCAGGAAACCGGCTTTGACGTAGGCCGCCTCATCAACACCCGGCGGAACACGATTAACTAACAAATCGACTAAAAATTCTTCTTCTCCGGCGGGGGGGGTTTTCAACAATTCCACCAGTGCCGCCATCTGCGAAGCCTCTAGCGGTTTGGGTACGATCCCTTGTGCAGCCCGCTCGGCTACGTGCTTGCGATAATCTTCTAGCACGACGTTCTCCTCGCTCTCATTGTCTAATTATGCCCGGCGCTCAGTTCCAGCTTTAGGCTGATTATCAGCGTATGGATAGGTAAGGTCAGAGTGCCCGGTCCAGCCCGTCCACCATACCAGAGTTTGAACCGTTTGTTAATTCGTTTACATTAAGGCAACATTTCTGCTTGCCGCCTAAGGTGGTATGTTGCGTTTAGCCGCGAGTCCGAACCTTCTGCCTTGAGGCCAGCATAGCAGTTGGCGGCAAAATCAACCACCGATTACCCCGCAGAAATGATAAGGATAATAAAAGAAAATACGCGCGCAACACCGGCTACCGGCTCAACCATCAGGGTATACTGCGCCGTCAGTCGATCGGTGCAAAGCAGAAAAAATGACTATGCTTTACGCGCCATTCACGGCATTGTCTTTCTTCACATTTTAGCCACAGTACAGAAACCATCATGTCCGCCGATAGCCCTATTACCCACTCGTTGGCACAGCTGATTGCCACTTCTCAACCTGATGCCGCAACCTTTGAACTCGCTCGCGATGGCGTGACGGATTTTCTCGCCTGTGCGCTGCCGGTCTGGCACGGCGCGGTGGTAGACAGCGGGCTTGCGCCGTTGAAAGCGGTCTATCCCGGCCACGACAGCCAGACTCGCAGCCTGCTGCTCGGGTATGCCGGGCACGCGCTGGATTTTGACGATTTTCACTCCGGTTTTCGCGGCCACCCCAGCACGGTGATCCTGCCGGCGTTGCTGGCCCTGGCCGGCGATCACACCGCGCTGACGGAAGCTCACTTTCTCACCGCTTATATTATCGGCGTCGAAACCGCCGGACGGCTGGGGCTGGCGGCCGGGCCGCGTCATTACAGCCTGGGTTATCACAATACCGCGACGTTAGGTGCTATTGCGGCGGCGGCGGCCTGCTGCCGTCTGATGAATGCGACAACCGCTCAAACCGAGAATGCGCTCGGCTTGGCGGCGTCACAGGCCGCCGGGCTGCGCGCGCAGTTCGGCTCGGCCATGAAGCCGCTGCACGCCGGGCTGGCTGCGCGTGCCGGGTTAAGTGCCACGCAACTGGCGCTGACGGGTTTCAACGGCAACCACGATACCGTACTGGAAGCATTTCTCGCCGCCCACGGCGATGGACGGCACCACGATGACGCATTAGTCACCGGCTGGGGTGCACCGTGGCGTATGGCGTCTCCCGGGTTGACCTTTAAACGTTACCCGACCTGCGGCGGTACCCACAGCGCAGCGGAGGCGGCGTTTCTTCTGCGAGAACAGTGGCTAACGCGTTCTGGACGACAGCCAGACGACCTGCCTGACGCCGTTGATGGTATTACCGTGATGTTTCCCGCCGGCGGCGACGCGGCGCCGTTTATCCGACAAGCCGCCACCGGCGTTGAAGGGCGGTTTAGCCTCGAATACGTGATTGCCGCCGCGTTGCTGGAAGGGGAATTACGGTTGGAACGCTTTACCGAAGGGCCGGTTGATCCTCGCATCGCCGCACTGGCAGACAAGGTATCGCGCCGGGTGGACCCCAACGCGCCGCCGGATGAGCAGAACCCCGACGCCCGCTTCCATGACGTCAGTATGCTGATGAAAGAGGGGTCATGTTTTAACGCCAGAGTCAGCTGGCAGCAAACCGCCGCCGTAAAAACAGATGTCGCGGCCAAACTGCGTCAGACGCTGAGCCTGCTGCCATGGTTACCGGCAGACAAGGTGCTCAGCCACAGCCTGTTACGTACGCCCGGCTCTCTGGCCTCGCTGGTTCAGTTGCTGTCATAACCGGCGGCGCTACTCCAGCGCTATTCTTCATCTGGGCGCCCGTTTGGTCGGCGCCCGGTACTCACCGCTGCGCCGGCGGCGACACCAGCCAGCGATCCAACCACTGGAACACCGCCTCTTGTTGTTGCTGATAAAACACATGCCCCAACTCGGGCCAAATACGGGTTTCCAGCCGTTCATCGGCATGTTGCGACCGCCACACCTGATGCATTCGATCATAGGCCGCCTGCACCGCCTGTTGTGGAAACAAGTTATCTTTACCGCCGTTGAAGAACAGCATCGGCCGGGGTGCAGCGATACTAGCGACATCAGGGAAATCAAGATGAGCAGGTAGCCCGGGATGCAACATATAGAAGGCGGATTGACCGCGCAGTACATTGTTGCCCGGCACCATCAACCCCTCATAGGTGCCGATCCAGGAAATGGCCGCTGTGGCGGCCGCCTTATCCGACAATGCCGCCAGTTGCCAGGCACGGTAAGCCCCCATCGAAAACCCGACGACACCCACGCGTTGCGGGTCAACCGAGTGCAACGAAGCCAGAAAATCCAACGATCGCATATCCTCGTAGGCCATGTTGCCAGCCAGTGAACGCCCCAGATTGAAAAAATTACTGGCCAGCGCCTGCTGTTGTTCGTACTTAAGCGGTCCCCGGTCGCCCCATCCCAGCGCATCCACCGCCAGCACCACATACCCCCGCTTCGCCAGCTCATCGCCGACAAACCGGCCGGTGAAGTAACGGTCAGCCCACGCGTTGGCGGAAGCGGCTCGCGTATCGTCGCCCCATGGGCGGATCATTTTCTCTTTGCCGATATCGAATTTCGAACCGTGATCATGCAGCAACAATACCGCCGGATGCGGCCCCGGCGTTTTTGGCGTCAACAGCAGACCCGGCACCCGGCTTTCATCGGTAAGGTTGAATGCAACCTTTTCGGCCACATAGCTCTCACGATCCTGCCTGTCGACAACTTGCGGTTCAAAAGCACGGTGGGAATCGGGCGTCAGCAGCAATGAACGCACCACCTGGCGGGAATGCCGTCGCCATTGGTCGAAGTGGTCATAACGCCCGGACGACCACGCATCAGGGTACGTCAGTTGCTGCTTCAGTTGCGGGTAGAACGTGGGCAACGCGTCATCCGTTACCGACGTCGTTGTATAGGAGTGATCATTTGCCATAAGCGGGGCACTCGCCAGACAGCACATCAGAACACAGAGGGTACGACGTAATCCGCATCTTTTCATTATTCTCCTCCCTCAAATAAAACACTGTTTCTTTTCGGTGATTTGAATTGTAAGTGAAGCAGATAACACGGGCATGACGAGATCGGAATTCTGGGAGGCAGGTAAAAAAAAATCCGGCAACCAGTGCCGGATAGACATTGAAATGACAAGAAGTATCGCACCCCGCCGCGCTGGCGACGGGGCAACGGATTATTTCTTCTTGGCTTTCGGGTTCGGCAGGTCGGTGATGCTGCCTTCGAACACTTCAGCGGCCAGACCGACAGATTCATGCAAAGTCGGGTGAGCGTGGATAGTCAACGCAATATCTTCCGCATCGCAACCCATCTCAATCGCCAGACCGATTTCACCCAGCAGTTCGCCGCCGTTGGTGCCGACAATCGCCCCACCGATCACACGGTGCGTTTCTTTGTCAAAAATCAGCTTGGTCATACCGTCGGCGCAGTCGGACGCGATCGCACGGCCAGAAGCGGCCCACGGGAATACGGCGGTCTCATAGCTGATGCCTTTTTCCTTCGCTTCTTTCTCGGTCAGGCCGACCCAAGCTACTTCCGGCTCGGTATACGCGATGGACGGGATCACCTTCGGATCGAAGTAATGTTTCTTACCGGAGATAACTTCAGCCGCTACGTGGCCTTCATGCACGCCTTTGTGCGCCAGCATCGGCTGGCCGACGATATCGCCGATAGCATAGATGTGCGGCACATTGGTACGCATCTGTTTGTCGACGCGGATGAAACCACGGTCGTCAACTTCCACGCCAGCCTGACCGGCATCCAGCAGTTTGCCGTTCGGTACACGACCGATAGCCACCAACACCGCATCATAACGCTGCGGTTCCGCCGGCGCTTTCTTACCTTCCATCGACACGTAGATGCCGTCTTCTTTGGCTTCTACCGCGGTCACTTTGGTTTCCAGCATCAGGTTGAATTTCTTGCTGATGCGTTTGGTGAAGACTTTAACGATGTCTTTGTCGGCAGCCGGGATCACCTGATCGAACATTTCCACTACGTCGATCTGCGAACCCAACGCGTGATACACCGTACCCATTTCCAGGCCGATGATACCGCCACCCATCACCAGCAGACGGCCGGGAACGGTTTTCAGTTCCAGCGCATCGGTGGAATCCCACACGCGCGGGTCTTCATGCGGAATAAACGGCAACTGAATCGGGCGGGAACCGGCTGCGATAATCGCGTTGTCGAAATTCACCGTGGTGCTGCCGCTTTCACCTTCCACTACCAGGGTGTTCGGGCCAGTGAATTTACCGAAGCCGTTGACGACCTTGACTTTACGGCCTTTAGCCATACCAGACAGACCACCGGTCAGCTGATTAATGACTTTTTCTTTCCAGGTGCGAATTTTATCGATATCGGTTTGCGGCTCGCCAAACACGATGCCGTGCTCAGCCAGTGCTTTCGCTTCTTCGATAACTTTCGCCACATGCAGCAGTGCTTTGGAGGGAATACAGCCTACATTCAGACATACGCCGCCCAGCGTGGAATAGCGCTCGACCAGCACGGTGTCCAGACCCAAATCTGCACAACGGAACGCCGCGGAGTAACCAGCAGGGCCCGCGCCAAGTACCACCACCTGAGCTTTAATTTCAGTACTCATCATGACCTCTTAATTAATTTCCGGCGGGTCTGTGACGTCATTATTGTTGAGTCTTAACGCCCTCTTCCACCGGGACGTGTCTTCGCCGCAGTAGTTTACAAAATTGTTAATAACTTTGAAACGACAAGCGACTAACGATTTGTCCTTAATCACTGATAGCTGTAACAAATGACAGCTTATCAGAAAAAAGCCGGCCGTCAGGCCGGCTTTTCGATTACATCACCAGACGGCGAATATCGGACAAGGTGTTGTTGATGATGGTAATGAAGCGTGCACCATCAGCACCGTCAATGACACGGTGGTCGAAGGACAGAGAGATCGGCATCATCAGACGCGGAACAAACTCTTTACCATTCCAGACCGGTTCCATGGCAGACTTGGACACACCCAGGATAGCCACTTCCGGCGCATTGACGATCGGTGCGAAATGCGTCGTACCGAGGCCGCCGATGCTGGAGATGGTAAAACATCCACCCTGCATTTCGCCGGCAGTCAACTTACCGTCACGGGCTTTCTTGGAGATGGTCATCAGTTCACGAGACAGTTCAACGATGCCTTTCTTATTCACATCTTTGAACACCGGAACCACCAAGCCATTCGGCGTATCGACCGCCACACCGATGTTGATGTATTTCTTCAGCGTCAGACGCTGGCCGTCTTCAGACAGTGAACTGTTGAAGCGAGGCATCTGCTCAAGCGCAGCGGCAACGGCTTTCATGATGAACACGACCGGCGTGATCTTCACATCCAGCTTACGCTTCTCAGCTTCCACGTTCTGCTGTTTACGGAACGCTTCCAGGTCGGTGATATCGGTTTTATCGAAGTGCGTAACATGCGGGATCATCACCCAGTTACGGCTCAGGTTGGCACCGGAAATTTTCTGGATGCGGCCCAGTTCCACTTCTTCAATTTCACCAAACTTGCTGAAATCGACTTTCGGCCACGGCAACAGACCCGGCAGAGAACCGCCGGTCGCACCCGCCGCCGGAGCAGATTCGGCGCGTTTCACGGCTTCTTTCACATACGCCTGTACGTCTTCGCGCAGGATACGACCTTTACGGCCAGTACCTTTCACTTTCGCCAGATTGACGCCGAACTCGCGTGCCAGGCGACGAATCACCGGTGTCGCATGAATGTAAGCGTCGTTCTCGGCGAACTCGCTCTTGCCGTCGGCTTTCGCCACAGCCGGAGCTGATGCAGCCGCCGGTGCGCTGGCAGCCGCAGCGGCTGCAACTGGCGCAGGAGCCGCAGCCGGTGCCGCGCCTTCCACTTCGAACACCATGATAAGCGACCCGGTTTTCACCTTGCTGCCGGTGCTAACCTTGATTTCTTTTACAGTACCCGCGAACGGTGCCGGCACTTCCATTGACGCTTTGTCGCCTTCCACGGTGATAATCGACTGTTCTGCCGACACTTTATCACCGACTTTCACCAGCACTTCGGTCACTTCGACTTCATCGCCGCCGATATCCGGCACGTTGACGTCTTTCGCACCACCGCTCACGGCCGGCGCGGCGGCTGGTGCACTGGCGGCAGGGGCCGGAGCAGCAGCAGGCGCAGCGCCCGCCACCTCAAACACCATGATAAGCGAGCCGGTTTTCACTTTGTCGCCGGTCTTGACGCGAATTTCTTTTACTGTACCTGCGAACGGCGCCGGCACTTCCATCGACGCCTTATCGCCTTCCACCGTAATCAGCGACTGCTCTGCCGCCACGGTGTCGCCGACTTTCACCAGCACTTCGGTCACTTCGACTTCGTCGCCGCCGATATCCGGTACTTCAACTTCTTTCGCCGCGCTGGCAGCGGCCGGCGCCGCGACAGGCGCTGGCGCAGCAGCCGGAGCCGGTGCGGCAGCCGCCGCACCTTCTGCTTCGAAGACCATGATCAGTTTGCCGGTCTCGACTTTGTCGCCTACCGCCACTTTAATCTCTTTAACCACACCCGCCTGCGGGGAGGGGACTTCCATCGAAGCCTTGTCACCTTCAACAGTGATCAGCGACTGCTCGGCTTCCACTTTGTCACCCACTTTAACCAGCACTTCGGTGACTTCAACTTCATCTGCACCGATATCCGGTACCTTGATTTCGATAGCCATTACTCTTTCCCTCTTATGCTACGCGCGGGTTAACTTTTTCAGGGTTAATGTCGAATTTCTTGATGGCTTCAGCCACGACAGATTTTTCAACTTCACCGCGTTTAGCCAATTCGCCCAGTGCAGCAACGACCACGTAGGACGCGTCCACTTCGAAGTGGTGACGCAGGTTTTCACGGCTGTCGGAACGGCCGAAACCATCGGTGCCCAGTACGCGATAATCGCTGGCCGGAACGTAGGTGCGTACCTGCTCGGCAAACAGTTTCATGTAGTCGGTAGACGCGACTGCCGGTGCGTCGTTCATCACCTGAGCGATGTACGGTACGCGCGGCGCTTCGGTCGGATGCAGCATGTTCCAACGCTCGCAGTCCTGACCATCGCGGGCCAGTTCCGTGAAGGAGGTGACGCTGTACACATCGGAACCGATGCCGTAATCCTTCGCCAGAATCTGTGCGGCTTCACGCACATGACGCAGGATAGAGCCGGAGCCCAGCAACTGAACCTTACCTTTGCTGCCCGCCACGGTTTCCAGCTTGTAGATACCTTTGCGGATGCCTTCTTCGGCGCCCTGCGGCATCGCCGGCATGTGGTAGTTTTCGTTCAGCGTAGTGATGTAGTAGTAAATGTTTTCCTGCGCGTCGCCATACATACGAACCAAACCGTCATGCATGATGACCGCCACTTCATAAGCGAAAGCCGGGTCGTAGGAAATACAGTTCGGAATAGTCAGCGACTGAATATGGCTGTGGCCATCTTCATGCTGCAAACCTTCGCCGTTCAGTGTGGTACGACCGGAAGTACCGCCGATCAGGAAGCCACGCGCCTGCTGGTCGCCCGCGGCCCAGCACAGGTCGCCGATACGCTGGAACCCGAACATGGAGTAGTAAATGTAGAACGGGATCATCGGCAGATTGTTGGTGCTGTAAGACGTTGCCGCCGCCAGCCAGGATGAACCTGCGCCCAGTTCGTTGATCCCTTCCTGCAGGATCTGACCTTTCTGATCTTCCTTATAGTAGGCGACCAGTTCGCGGTCCTGCGGGGTGTACTGCTGACCGTTCGGGCTGTAGATACCGATCTGACGGAACAGACCTTCCATACCGAAAGTACGCGCTTCGTCGGCGATGATCGGAACCAACCGGTCTTTGATCGACTTGTTCTTCAGCATCACGTTCAGAGCACGAACAAACGCGATGGTAGTGGAGATTTCTTTGGTCTGCTCTTCCAGCAGAGAGCTGAAATCTTCCAGCGTCGGCAGGTCCAGCTTCTCGTCAAATCGTGGCTGACGGGACGGCAGGTAGCCTTCCAGTGCCTGACGACGTTCGTGCAGATACTTGTACTCTTCGGAGTTCTTGTCGAAGGTAATGAACGGCAGTTTTTCGATATCGGCGTCGGCAACCGGTACATTGAAACGGTCGCGGACATAACGCACGCCGTCCATGTTGATTTTCTTGACCTGGTGGGCAATGTTTTTGCCTTCGGCCGCATCACCCATACCATAGCCTTTAATGGTATGAGCCAGAATAACCACCGGCTTGCCTTTGGTTTCCTGTGCTTTTTTCAGTGCAGCGTAGACTTTCTTCGGATCGTGACCACCACGGTTAAGAGCCCAAATGTCGTCATCGCTCCAGTCTTTAACCAGTGCGGCGGTTTCCGGGTATTTACCGAAGAAATGCTCACGCACGTAAGCACCGTTTTTGGATTTGAAGGTCTGGTAGTCGCCATCAACGGTTTCGTTCATCAGCTGAATCAGCTTACCGCTGGTGTCTTTACGCAGCAGTTCATCCCAGCGGCCGCCCCAGATAACCTTGATCACTTCCCAGCCCGCACCACCGAAGATGCCTTCCAGCTCGTTAATGATCTTGCCGTTACCGGTAACCGGGCCATCCAGACGCTGCAGGTTACAGTTGATGACAAACACCAGGTTGTCCAGCTTCTCACGGGTCGCGATAGTGATGGCGCCCTTAGATTCCGGCTCATCCATTTCACCATCGCCCAGGAAGGCGTAAACGGTTTGTTTGGTGGTATCTTTAAGACCGCGGTTATTCAGATACTTCAGGAACTTGGCCTGATAAATCGCGTTGATGGGGCCCAGACCCATCGATACGGTCGGGAACTGCCAGAATTCCGGCATCAGTTTCGGATGCGGATAGGAAGACAGGCCGTTGCCATGAACTTCCTGACGGAAGTTGTTCATTTGATCTTCGGTCAGGCGACCTTCCAGGAAGGCGCGCGCGTAAACGCCCGGGGAGATATGTCCCTGGAAGAACACCAGGTCACCGCCGTCCTGTGCGTTGCGCGCACGGAAGAAGTGGTTAAAGCACACTTCGTAGAAGGTGGCGGAAGACTGGAAAGACGCCATATGACCGCCCAGCTCCAGATCCTTTTTAGACGCACGCAGTACCGTCATCACGGCATTCCAGCGGATTGCGGAACGAATACGGCGCTCCAGATCAAGGTTCCCCGGATAAGCGGGCTCATCTTCTGCCGCGATGGTGTTGATGTAGTGACTGCCGGCACTGCCCGCAGCCACTTTCACACCGCCTTTGCGTGCTTCGGACAGTACCTGATCAATCAGGAACTGAGCGCGCTCAACACCTTCTTCACGGATAACCGATTCGATCGCCTGCAGCCAGTCACGCGTTTCGATCGGATCCACGTCATTGTTCAAACGTTCTGACATGGTGTATTCCTTATCTGTTTCTAATCAGTGGATTTGTCTGGAGCCTGTCTTCTTGTACTCTGTTCCTGTAGGAGAAAGCACAGGAAGACAGGCCCTTCGTCTTGTTACCGCAAACGACCGCCGGTCGGCGGCCTAATCCTTGCGTTGCTGGAGCCGACGCAACGATCGTTCCCGTCGGCTATGTTCCCGGTTAAGTTCCAGCAATACTTCCTCAATAAAAGCCAGGTGACGATGTGATGCTTCGCGGGCTTTTTCCGGCTCACGAGCGACAATCGCTTCAAAAATCCTGGCTCGATGGCTACTCACCTGCGTCAGAACTTCGCGACTCAGATAAAGCAACTCAAAATTCTGCCGGACGTTTTGTTCCAGCATCGGTCCCATACAGCGTAGCAAGTGCAACAACACGACGTTATGCGCCGCCTCGGTCACCGCCACCTGATAGTGCATGACCGCCTCGGATTCCCCTTCCAGATCGCCGGCTTCGCGCGCCGTTTCAATCTGGGCATGGCAATCACGAATACGCTGCAGATCTTCTTCCGTGCCACGCAAAGCGGCATAGTAAGCAGCTATCCCTTCAAGGGCATGGCGGGTTTCGAGGAGGTCGAACTGAGATTCCGGATGATTACTTAATAGTTCCGCCAGCGGATCGCTAACGCTCTGCCAAAGGTTGTTCTGGACGAAAGTACCGCCGCCCTGACGGCGCAACAGTAACCCTTTGGCTTCCAACCGTTGAATCGCCTCGCGCAGCGAGGGGCGGGAAACATCAAACTGTTTTGCCAGTTCGCGTTCCGGCGGTAGCTTCTCTCCGGGGCGCAAGGTTCCCTCAAGGATCAGAAACTCCAGTTGCTGTTCAATCACATCTGACAGTTTTGGTTGACGGATCTTGCTGTAGGCCATGTGAATTCTTCCCGGCGAAAAAGCGCGGAGTCAATTGGTAATACCAATTTTAAAAACGTGAGGCACAAAGTAACAAAGTATTCACCTTCTGTCCATACGGACGTTGCGCGAAATCACCAATCACCCCACTTTTTAACAAATGCCTCAATTCTTGTGGCAAAAGCACGAATCGGTCAGTGGTATGACCATTCTAGAAAGGTCTTCGTTTTAACTTTTTTGAAACCCTAATCAGGCAAAGCTGAACCGTTCAACCGTCGACAAAATGAATAAAAAATCACAAATAAAGAATATAAACTCAAACACAACAATAAGTCGGAACTTTTTATTCTATAATATTCCTAACATATCGCACCGGTATGACAGCGAAAAAGCAACCACGTCGATTGGGCCCCTTATCTCAATAAAATCGTAAAACCTTACCGTACAGATGACGCGGATCATGACATCACACTTTTACGTCGTGCCCCGTAAGAAATCAGTGCAATTCTGCGCACTTATCACTATTCTCTGACGCGCGATAGCGTTGGCGGCGATTTAAGTTCGTCAGCGTCGTAAATATAAAATTACACACACGTAAAAAGACAAACAAACCCGCCAACGCCCGCCGTCGGTGAACGGTTTGTCTTTTCATCGGCAGAGGGTAGAAAGCATGCAAGATCAACAAGACGGTACGCTGCAACGCGGCCTAAAAAACCGTCACATACAGTTGATTGCTCTGGGGGGAGCGGTTGGAACCGGGCTGTTCCTCGGTATCGCACAAACGATCAAAATGGCCGGGCCGTCTGTTCTACTGGGTTATGCTATCGGCGGTTTGATTGCATTTTTTATCATGCGCCAGTTGGGTGAAATGGTGGTGGAAGAACCGGTAGCGGGTTCATTCAGCCACTTTGCCTATAAATATTGGGGTAATTTCGCTGGCTTCGCTTCCGGCTGGAACTACTGGGTGCTTTACGTACTGGTTGCCATGGCGGAGTTGAGCGCCGTCGGCATCTATGTTCAATACTGGTGGCCGGGTGTTCCCACCTGGGTTTCCGCTGCGGTGTTCTTTGTCGTGATCAACGCCATTAACCTCGCCAACGTGAAAATGTACGGAGAACTGGAGTTCTGGTTTGCCATTATTAAGGTCGTGGCCATTATTGGTATGATCGCATTCGGCGGCTGGTTATTGCTGAGCGGGCATGGCGGGCCAGAGGCATCCATTACTAACCTCTGGGCGCAGGGCGGTTTCTTCCCCAACGGCATCAGCGGCCTGGTGATGGCGATGGCGGTGATCATGTTCTCTTTCGGCGGCCTGGAATTGGTCGGGATTACCGCTGCAGAAGCAGACAAACCGGAAGAAAGCATTCCGCGCGCCACCAATCAGGTCATCTATCGCATCCTGATTTTCTACGTCGGCTCACTGGCTGTTCTGCTGTCGCTCTATCCGTGGGGCAAAGTCGTCGAAGGCGGTAGCCCGTTCGTGATGATTTTCCATGCGCTGAACAGCGAGTTGGTCGCCAACATCTTGAATGTCGTGGTGCTGACGGCGGCGCTGTCGGTATACAACAGTTGCGTTTACTGTAATAGCCGCATGTTATACGGCCTGGCTAAACAGGGGAACGGACCGCAATCGTTGCTGAAAGTAGACCGCCGCGGCGTGCCGGTAGTCGCGATTGGTATTTCTGCGCTGGCAACCGCGCTGTGCGTACTGATCAACTACCTGATTCCGGGCAGAGCGTTTGAGCTCTTGATGGCGCTGGTGGTGTCCGCGCTGGTCATTAACTGGGCGATGATAAGCCTGGCGCACCTGAAATTCCGCGCCAGTAAAGAGCGAGAAGGCGTGCAGACTCGCTTTAAAGCGCTATGGTATCCGTTCGGTAACTATCTGTGTCTGGCTTTTATGGTCGGCATTCTGGTTATTATGTCCCTGACGCCGGGCATTCAGATTTCCGTGGTATTGATACCCGTCTGGCTGTTGGTACTGGCCATCGGCTATCGTTTCAAACCGCGTCAATAATCCTTTCTATTGTCAGCATGGCCGCCAGGCCATGCTGTTTCCAAGCCGTTATACCAGCGTACCGTAGAGAGTCAGCAACGCGACCACCACCACCAGCACTAACGTTACCTTCTTCGCCAGCGACACCGCCGCCCTCGGCGTAGCAATCGGGTCGTCATGCACTTCCCGCTCCAGAGAAAATTGAGCCAGTTTGGTCAACACCCAGTATTGAGAAGAACGGGCGTCCATCATGGCGGCAAACCAAGCCGGCAACGCCTTCTCACCATGCCCTAATAGCGCATAAGCGGCACCCGCCAGCCGAACAGGAATCCAGTCCAGCCAATGCAGCAGAGTATCAACGCCGGAATTCGCTCTTTCCAGCGGTGTATGATGGCGAGCCAGACAGCACTGTCGGGCGCGCAATACCGTGTAGCCGACCAGCGCCACCGGGCCATAAGGACCTGCGGCGACGAACCAGAACAACGGCGCCAAATAAAAACGAAAATTTAGCCATAACAGCGCGTTTTGTAGTTCCCTTAGCCGCTCACGCTCGCCGGCATCACGCGGCAGGCCATGCACCAATGCCAGTTCCTCGGCCATTTCCCGGCAGGCATCCGCTTCACCGCGCTGGGCAGCCTGAATATAGCGGTGATAGTGCCGGCGTATTTCCCCCGCGCCGATGCACAACAACCCGACAGCAATCCACAGAAGCAAAATCGGCAAACCAAACAACCATCCACTGAGTAACCACTGCGCCGCCAGGACCACCGCCATACCCACGATGGTCAACAACAATGTTTGCGCCAGCGATGGCGCAGAAAGATGACGGAACACCCGCTCCAGATGGTGATCCAATTGCCAGTGGTCGCCACGCTTAAACAACCGCTCCCACCCCAGGACCAACAATAGGCTAAACAGCGTCATCAGTAATTACTCCCCTTGTTCCGGTGGTGCCTGCCATAATCGTTGATATCGATCCCAGTCGAACGCAGGGCCGGGGTCGGTCTTGCGCCCCGGTGCGATATCGCTATGCCCGGTAATGCGATCAGGCGTAATGCCATAGGCCGCGCTCAGCAACTGCGTAACCTCGGCCAGACGGGCATACTGTTGAGTGGTAAACGGCAGCGTATCGGTGCCTTCCAGTTCAATACCAATCGCGAAATCATTACAACGCTCTCGCCCTTCAAATTGCGATACCCCGGCATGCCAGGCCCGTTGTCCGAATGCCACATACTGTACAATTTCACCGTTACGACGAATCAGACAATGGGCAGATACCCGCAGGTGGCATATTGACGCGAAATAGGGGTGAGCATCCCCATCCAGCGTACCGGTAAAGAGTTGATCAATATAGGGACCGCCAAATTCGCCTGGGGGTAAACTGATGTTGTGAATCACCAGTAATGAAGGGAGTTCACCTTCCGGACGCGCATCCTGATGCGGTGACGGAACGCGTCTGACATCGGTCAGCCAGCCATGTTCGACTTTCATCAATGCTCCTGTTATCTGACGCACCATTCGGTAAACCGTCCACACCACGGCCTGTTGACTTGCCGTCGAACTGCCAGGCCTGCCCGGTTGGCGCGCTCATTATGCAGATATCTTACCGCATCCGCCCTATTCCTGACGTGTTAAAAAACCATTTCGGTTTACCAACGAATATCCTGTCAAAATATACGCACAACCCATGATGTTCTGCTGTTCTTCTGGTATGCTGCGCCCCTTCTTTTCGGCAGAACAGCGTTCGGTTTGCCGCCACAGGCAAACGTTTTCGTTGCTTATTCATCGCCGGAAAGCTTTTCAGCATTTATTTTGTCATTACAGCCCGAATCGTTCTCCGTCGAGCCAGCATATTGTGCTGCTGACTGTGCTTCGGGCAACATAGAGAATCGCCATGAAGAAAATCCTTGCCGCCTGTGCCATCAGCACATTGTCATACAGCCTGCCCACCGTTGCGCAAGAGAGCGCGCCGCAATATCTCTCCGACTGGTGGCACCAGAGCATCAATGTGGTAGGCAGCTATCACACTCGTTTCGGGCCTCAGTTAAACAACGATGTGTATCTGGAATATGAAGCGTTTGCCCGTAAGGACTGGTTTGACTTCTATGGCTACATTGACGTACCGAAAAGCTTTGGTGCGGGCAACACGCCTGATCGTGGTATCTGGGACAAAGGCTCTCCATTATTCATGGAGATCGAACCTCGTTTCTCGATTGATAAGTTGACCAACACACAGTTAGGTTTCGGCCCGTTCAAAGAGTGGTACGTTGCCAACAATATTATCTACGATCAGGGCCGCAATAATGACTCACGTCAGAGCACCTGGTACGTAGGTCTGGGCACCGATATCGATACCGGTACTGACCT
Organism: Dickeya sp. ws52; assembly: GCF_007210685.1. NCBI lineage: Bacteria > Pseudomonadati > Pseudomonadota > Gammaproteobacteria > Enterobacterales > Pectobacteriaceae > Dickeya > Dickeya sp. ws52. The sequence continues at coordinate 119,214 of NZ_SZVX01000011.1, read as the reverse complement.
GTCGCTGTCCGCCAATATCTATGCCAAGTACCAATGGCAGAACTACGGCGCGCCGAATGAAGATCAGTGGGATGGTTATCGCTTCAAAATCAAGTATTTCTATCCGCTCGCCTCAGTGTGGGGCGGTAAGCTGACCTATATCGGCTTTACCAACTTCGACTTCGGTTCAGACCTGGCTAATGCAGCAGGCCCTTCTCGCACCAGCAACGCCATTGCTTCCAGTCATATCCTGGCGTTGAACTACGATCACTGGCATTACTCAGTGGTTGCCCGTTACTTCCATAATGGCGGCCAGTGGGCAGACGGCACCGAGCTGGATTTTGGCCGCGGTCCGTTTAATGTTCGCTCTACAGGGTGGGGCTACTATCTGGTCGCGGGCTACAACTTCTGATCGTGACTATTCTGATCTCTGATCATGACGATTATGTATCCCGGCTACGGCCGGGATATTAAAACCCACCGCAATAGATTATGTTACTTGCCATCCGGAAACAGGGTTGTGCTCGACATCCCCGCCGACGCCTGTACGCTCCGGTTGAACGGCGGTGCCAGTTACGCCGGGCAAACGCCGAAAAAACACAACACACTGAATTACAATAACGTTAAAAAGATATCACTCACTAAACGGGATAATAGACATTCCGGATTTCCGTCGGAGTAGCATGATGACAACACGTCGTTATAGTCAGGAACAGCGCCAAGCCGAACTGCTCAGCCGTATTGAGCAAGATATCCCAGCCAACGTACATCTGGCCTTATGTGAAGATCTGGGGGGCGAACTCAACCCGGAACACGACATTACCGCCCAGTTATTGCCGGCGGACACCGTCGCCAACGCGGTTATTATTACCCGGGAAGCTGGTGTTTTCTGTGGCCGGCGCTGGGTGGAGGAAGTTTTCCGTCAGTTGGGTCATGGCGTGACCATCGACTGGCTGGTCCGTGACGGCGAGGCCCTGACAGCAAACCAGCCGCTGTGCCGGCTGCAAGGCCCCTCCCGCCAACTGCTCACCGGTGAACGCACTGCCCTGAATTTCCTGCAAACGCTCTGCGGTGTGGCAACCGAAGTCAGCCGCTATGTCGCACAACTGACAGGGACCAAAACCCGATTGCTGGACACGCGAAAAACGCTGCCGGGTCTGCGTACTGCGCTTAAATACGCGGTACTGTGCGGTGGTGGCAGCAATCACCGCCTTGGTTTGGCAGATGCGTTTCTGATCAAAGAGAACCACATTATTGCCGCCGGCTCCATCAAACAGGCCGTTGAAAACGCCCTCCAATTGCGCAACGACGTACCGGTAGAAGTCGAGGTAGAAACGCTGGAGGAACTGCAACAGGCACTGAACGCCGGTGCAGACATCATCATGCTGGATAACTTCACGCTGGCCGCTATCCGCGAAGCCGTAACCTTGACCAATGGCCGTGCGTTGCTGGAAGTATCCGGCAATGTGACGCTGCAAACGCTGCCGGATTACGCCGCCACCGGTGTCGACTACATCTCGGTAGGCGCGCTGACCAAACATATCCAGGCGCTCGATTTGTCGATGCGCTTCAGTTAATCCTTCCCGCTCCACCATCATTTCGCTCCATCAGCCCGGCCTCGCCCGGGTTGATGATTATCCTTGCGCCGTTATTGCTTTTCCGCCAGCACCGTTCACTTTGCACCACGCATTTTGCGAGCCGGCTCGCCTGTTTTCTGTAACAACATACCGCTGAACACTGCCGTTTACCAAGCGGATTCCTGATTAAAAACATCACTATCGCCAGCCATGTCGATGGTCATTATCCTGCCGACACCAAGCCACACCAGGGAACCAATAACATGACACAACAAGGATTTTCACTGATTGAACTGATGGTCGTGATCGTCATCATCGCTATTTTGAGTGCACTAGGTATTCCGGCCTATCAGGGCTATCTGCAAAAAGCCGCCATGACCGACATGCTGCAAACTATGAGCGCCTATAAGACCGCAGTCGATCTTTGCAGCCTCAGCAATGCGGGATTGGGCGAATGCAACGCCGGTAACCAGGGCATTCCCACACCGGCGACATCTCGTTATGTCAGCGCTGTCACCATCAACCAGGGTGTGATTACCCTCACCGGCCAGTCGACCTTGCAAGGGCTGAGCGTGGTTATGACGCCGACGCTGGATACTCAAAACGGAGCATCCCGCTGGACAAGAACCTGCCGTACCGGCACCGAGTCCGATAGCCTGCGGCAGGCATGTGAAGATGTCTTCCGTTTTGATGCGACGGCCGGGTGATAAACATGACGCAAGATAAACAACACCAGGAGCTACAGAGACTTTGCCGTCGCTATCATGCCTTACTGCTGGATATGGACGAGCAAGTAATTTCCGTTGCCGTAGCCGGGTCGGTTGCAGAAGAGCTGGTCGCCGCGCTACGTTTCGCCAGCCACCGGCGGGTTCTGGTAGAACAATGGCCCGCTGCACGACTGGAACAACAGTTGACGTCACCACAGGCCGAAGAAACGACGGCACCTTATCAAACCAATACGGCAGTATACGAAGAACAGGATGATGCGCCGGTTGTCCAGTTTATCAATCAAACGCTGAAACTGGCGATCCAGCGCCGTGCTTCCGATATCCATCTGGAACCGCTGCCTGCCGGTTATCGCGTCAGGTTGCGTATCGACGGGGTGTTGCATGAAATTCCATCCGAGCAGGATTTGCCGACAAACCGTATGATCGCTCGGCTGAAAATCCTGGGGAAACTCAATATCGCCGAACGGCGTTTGCCGCAGGATGGCCAATTCACTCTCCGACTGGAGACAGATACCTATTCGCTGCGCATTGCCACCCTGCCGGTCCAGAACGGTGAGAAAGTTGTGCTCAGGATATTGCAGACTCAGCAACAGGCGCTGGAACTGGACGAACTCGGCCTGTCTGAGCAATGGCTGCAACACGTCAAGCAAACACTCAGCCTGCCGCAAGGTCTGATTCTGGTTACCGGCCCTACCGGTAGCGGTAAAACATTTACGCTGTATAGCGCCATTCGCTGGCTAAATGACGTCACCCGCAATATTTGCAGTGTGGAAGACCCGGTAGAGATTCCATTAGCCGGCATCAATCAAACGGCTATCCATACACAGGGACAGTTGGATTTCGCCCGGGTATTACGCGCGCTACTACGCCAGGATCCCGATGTTGTCATGATCGGCGAAATTCGTGATGCCGAAACCGCCGAAATCGCCGTTAAGGCCGCTCAAACAGGTCACCTGGTACTCTCCACCCTGCATACCAACTCTGCTCTTGATACGCTGATTAGGCTAGGACACCTCGGCATTCCCGGTTATCTGCTGGCTGCGGCACTCAAACTGGTGATAGCCCAACGGCTGGTAAGAAGATTGTGCCCACACTGTCGGCAGTGGGTGGCAGACGTTACAACCCTGCCGGACAGTCTATGGCAAGGCCCACTGCAACATTGGCGGGCAACAGGATGTGAACACTGTTTTTCCGGTTACTACGGCCGGGCGGCCATTTATGATTTATTGCCGATCACACCTGAGCTTCAGCAGGCTTTATCTTGTTCTCCATCGCCATCTGATAACAACCCGACACACTCTTTGCACCGGGAAAACCGGTTACTCTCCGCCGGGTTAGCGTTGGTTCACGAAGGTATCACCTCACTGGAAGAACTCTACCGTGTTGTAGGCAATCACATTGAATAGGGACGTTTATGGCAGTACAAAAGCTCTACTACTGGCAAGCGCTACGCAGCAATGGCGAACACTGCTCAGGCGAACGTATCGGTACCGGACGAAGTGAGATTTACCAGTATCTGCTGGAACTGGGCTACCAGCCGCTACGGCTGAAAACCGGGCAATACCTGACCCAGCGTTACTGGCAAGGCCCCCAGCTCGCTATCATCATCCGGCAACTGGCGACCTTGCTGCAAGCCGGATTGCCCTTACTGGATGCATTAGACTTGCTTGGGCGCCAGCACGAGAAGGCCGGCTGGCGCTGCCTGTTACAGGAAATTCGCCTGCAAGTCAGCCAGGGGCGCGCACTCTCGGAAGTGCTATCGGATTATCCCGCCGCCTTCCCGGTCATGTGCAGTTCACTCATCTCCGTTGGCGAATTAACGGGAAAACTGGATGAATGCTGCGCCAGATTGGCAAACTATCAGGACATGCAACGCCAGTTGACGGGAGCAGTGATAAAAGCCTTACGCTATCCCGCGTTTGTGATTGCGGTGGGGATGATGGTTACATTACTTATGCTGATGTTGGTATTGCCTGAATTCGCTGAGCTATACGCCTCTTTTGACGCGCCGCTTCCCTGGCTAACACGAACGTTGCTGGCGTTATCGGATGTCTTGGGCCGCTATGGCGTGTTATTTATCTCCCTTAGCGGCGTAATATTACTGGCTTACCGAAAATTGCGGCGGCGGCAAGTCGAATGGCAAAAACGAGAACAGCGACTATTACTGAAGCTACCGTTGCTCTCCACACTGATACAAGGCCATTGCCTAAGCCAGATCTTTCATACACTGGCGATGACGCAGCAAGCGGGGTTGACGCTCTTATCGGGTCTCAGCGCCGCAGCCACCTTGAACAACCCGGTATATCGGCAATCGCTAACGGAAATCCAAAAGCAACTTGAGCAAGGCATTCCGCTGGGGCAAGCCATCCATAACTATCCGGTGCTTTATCCCGCCCCCTGCCACCAACTTATCAGTGTTGGTGAGGAAACCGGGGCTCTCGATCAGTTATTTGCCCGGCTGGCAGACTGGTATGAAAGTCATACACGACAATTTGCAGATACGCTAACGCAGACACTGGAGCCATTGTTGCTGGTCATCGTTGGCGGGTTGGTGGGCACACTGGTTATCGCCATGTATCTGCCTATTTTCCAGTTGGGCAATGTACTGGCAGCCACCTGAGCCCGTCAGTACATAACCATGCCGATCAACCATTAAATACGGGGTTTTCCTGCTCGGCGACACGAATGAAAGTGGTGCGTTTAGTCAACTCCTTCAGACGCGCGGCTCCCACATAGGTACAGGCGGAACGCAATCCACCAAGAATATCACGGACCGTATGTTCTACCGGGCCACGCAACGGCAGACACACCGTCTTCCCTTCCGCCGCACGGTATTCAGCAACGCCACCAACATGACGCTCCATCGCAGAAGCGGAACTCATGCCGTAAAACAGCATCATTTTACGACCCTCTTCTTCAATAATCTCGCCGCCGCACTCTTCATGGGCCGCCAGTAACCCACCCAGCATCACGAAATCAGCGCCGCCGCCAAACGCCTTGGCCACATCCCCCGGCACAGTACAGCCCCCGTCACTAACAATCTGTCCGCCCAGACCATGTGCCGCATCGGCACACTCGATCACCGCCGACAATTGCGGATAACCGACACCGGTTTTTACTCGCGTAGTGCAAACAGAACCGGGACCAATCCCCACTTTGACGATATCCGCCCCCGACAACAACAGTTCCTCAACCATTTCACCCGTCACCACGTTACCGGCACAAATGACCTTGTCAGGAAAAACGTCGCGCGCTTTCTGGACAAAATTGACGAAATGCTCCGAATACCCATTAGCGACATCAATGCAGATAAACTTCAGTTCCGGCGATAATGCTAAAATCTGCGTCATTTTCTCGAAATCATTATCAGAGGTTCCGCTCGATACCATGACATAGCGCAGCACATCAGCCGTAGTACCGTCGATGAACCGTCGCCACTCGGCCACGGAATAGTGCTTATGTACGGCGGTCAGCAACTCAAATGACGCCAATGCCTGCGCCATCTGGAAAGTCCCCACCGTGTCCATATTGGCCGCAACCACAGGGATACCTGACCAGCCACAACCGGCATGCAAAAAACTAAACTCACGCGTCAGTTCAACGTCGGCACGGCTTTTCAATGTCGAGCGTTTGGGGCGGATAAGCACATCTTTAAAACCCAGTTTAATATCTTCTTCAATACGCATGATGAACGACCTGATGAAGTGAGGAACATGATTCAGGGAGGAATGCGCGATAATCTGCCATTCATGATGATCATACGCCCGAATAATCCAGCAACAAGACTGCGATTTTCCCTCAATTTGGGCTAGAATCCGATAAATTTACCCGACCATTTCCGGTTGCTGATCATGACATACATCGTCGCGCTAACAGGCGGCATAGGAAGCGGAAAAAGTACCGTTGCTCAAGGCTTTGCCACACTTGGAGCGACCATCATTGACGCGGACGTCATCGCCCGTCAGGTTGTTGCGCCGGGGCAACCGGCATTGGCAGCCATTGTGGAACATTTTGGCCGGGAAATATTACAACCCGATGGTGCACTAAATCGACCTGCCCTGCGTGAATGTATTTTTTCCAGTCAGGAAGACAAGCGCTGGCTTAACGCTTTGCTGCACCCGCTGATCCAACAAGAAACTCAGCGTCAGTTGGCAGCGGTTGCCACCCCTTATGCCTTATGGGTGGTTCCATTGCTGGTGGAAAACCAACTGCAAGGAAAAGCGCATCGCGTTTTGGTGGTGGATGTTCCCCTGGAAACGCAAGTGCAGCGCACCATGGACCGGGATGGCGTATCCCGCACACAAGCGGAAAAGATTCTGGCTTCACAAGCCAGTCGTGAACAGCGGCTGGCGTGTGCCGATGATATTATCGACAATAACAACAATCCGAGCTTACTGGCTCCGCGGATTGCCGCTCTACATCAGCATTACCTTGAGCTGGCCGCATCCGCAACCGACAGGACGACCCATAATGAGTGACGTTTCCTCAACAGTTCTTTTTGAGTATCCGCTAAATGAAAAAATGCGTACCTGGCTACGCCTGGAGTTTTTACTGCAACAAATGTACGACAATTACGATTTGAAGGATATTGGCGTTGCTTTGACCTTCTTCCGTGCCGTGTCGGAATTACTGGATATTCTCGAGCGGGGAGATGCCCGCCCAGACTTGCTCAAAGAGCTGGAACGCCAGCAACAGAAACTGGCGCAATGGGGTGAGTTGCCGGAAGCGGATATCATACGTATTAATACCCTGCGCCAGAAATTACGCAATCTGTCCGCCGAACTGATTGCCGCACCGCGTATGGGGCAAGGGCTACGAGAGGACAAGCTAATCGGCATGGTGCGCCAGCGTCTGAGCCTGCCAAGCGGGTGCTGCAGCTTCGATCTGCCCACATTGCATATCTGGTTACACCAGTTACCCGAGCAAAAGCAGCGACATACCAACATCTGGCTGGATAGCGTATCGCCACTGAAGCGTTCACTCGACAGCATACTGGAGCTGATTCGCCATGCAGGCGCTTTCAAAGAGCAAATCAGCCTGAACGGTTTTTATCAGGATAATGCGACTGATGCCGACCTGCTGCGCTTACGGATCAGTCTTGAACACCAACTCTACCCACAAATATCCGGCCATAAAACCCGTTATGCCATCCGTTTTCTGCCATTAGAGAGTGATGGGCAAACCCCTGCCCGTCTGGAATTCGAGCTGGCATGTTGTTAGGCAACACCTTGTGTTCTGGAGAGAAATGTACCGTGGATAACGAGATGACCGTTGTAAAATGCCCAACCTGCGCCAAACCGGTGGAGTGGAGTGAAAAGAGCCCTTACCGGCCATTTTGCAGTAAACGCTGCCAGTTGATCGATTTAGGCGAGTGGGCCGACGAAGAGAAACGCATAGCCAGTAAGGAAGACATCTCGGACAGCGATATCTGGGGTGAAACACACCACTAGTCCGGCAATCATCGGCTCTGGCAATCATCCGCTCCGCCATTCACACTGCGATTCATGCCTATTGGCATGAATCGTTGCTGAAAAAACAGATAGCCGTGTTTACACGATACCCGCTTTCAACTGGCGAATCATCTCAGCATTGGCCGGCGGAAATTCTTGTTCATCCAGCTCGTCAGCGGTTAACCAACGAGAGGGCTGACCTTCACGACCATACGGCTCACCATGCCACTGCTCGACTAAAAAGAAATGCAGTGTAATCAGTCGCTCTCCAGCCGAAAACGTTTTACTGCCCAGCGGCGTCGGATGCATTACGTCAATCCCGGCCTCTTCGTGTAGCTCACGCACCAGCGCTTGTTCCGGTGTTTCACCCTCTTCAACCTTGCCGCCTGGGAACTCCCATTTACCGGCCATGTGCACACCGGCCGGACGACAGGCAATGAAGAACTCCCGCTGCGGATTGCGGATAATTCCCACCGCCACAGATAAAGTCTTTTGCATCATTATCCTTTCTACCAGTAAAAAGGCGGTCGATGACCGCCTTTGGGATATGTCGTTACGTTATCCGCCTTACTTCTGAAGGCGACCGTGGCACTGCTTATATTTTTTGCCCGAACCACATGGACAAGGATCATTGCGACCAATTTTACGATCGGCATAAGGTGAAGTGCCAGCCGCTTCATCCTGATGACTCAGTTGCTGTTGGCGAGCCAGACGCTCGGCTTCTTCACGACGCTGCTGTTCCATCGCTTCAACTTCTTCCGGCATACGCACCTGAACCTTGCTCAGGGTACTGATCACTTCATATTTGAGGCCTTCGAGCATAGAAGCAAACATCGCGAAGGACTCACGCTTGTATTCCTGTTTCGGATCTTTCTGGGCATAACCACGCAGGTGAATCCCCTGACGCAGATAATCCATCGCGGCCAGATGCTCTTTCCACAGCGAATCCAGCGTTTGCAGCATCACGCCTTTTTCAAAATTGCGCATAATATCGCTGCCGACGATTTCTTCCTTACGGCGATAAACATCGACCGCCTGCTCGTAGATCCGCTCACGCAGCGTCTCTTCATGCAGTTCCGGCTCTTTATCCAGCCATTCTGCAATCGGCAGTTCGAGATCAAAATCATTTTTCAGACGCTGTTCCAGCCCCGGAATATCCCACATTTCTTCCAAAGACTGAGGCGGTATATGTGCGTCGATGGTGACCTTGAACACATCCTCACGAATACTGTTAATGGTTTCGCTGATATCAGAGGCATTCAGCAGCTCATTACGCTGGGTGTAGATAGCACGACGCTGGTCGTTAGCCACATCATCGTACTCAAGCAGTTGCTTACGAATATCGAAGTTGCGGTTTTCTACCTTGCGCTGTGCGTTGGCGATGGCTTTGGTGACCCATGGGTGTTCAATCGCCTCGCCCTCTTTCATACCCAGTTTACGCATCATGTTGGAAACACGATCCGATGCAAAAATACGCATCAGCGCATCTTCCATCGACAGATAGAAACGGGAAGAACCCGGGTCCCCCTGACGACCGGAACGACCACGTAGCTGGTTATCAATACGGCGGGACTCATGACGCTCGGTACCGATAATGTGCAAACCACCCGCCGCCAGCACCTCATCGTGACGTTTTTGCCATTCCGCTTTGAGCGCCGCAATCTGCGCATCATCCGGATTTTCCAGTTGCGCCACTTCAGTCTGCCAACTGCCGCCCAACACGATATCGGTACCACGGCCCGCCATGTTGGTAGCAATCGTCACAGCCCCCGAGCGGCCGGCCTGCGCTACGATATCTGCCTCCATGGCATGGAATTTGGCGTTCAATACGTTGTGTTTGATGCCCGCTTTGGTCAACGCATTCGATACCACTTCAGATTTCTCGATGGAAATGGTCCCCACCAGCACCGGCTGCCCCTTGGTGGCACGGTCCTTGATATCTTCAATGATAGCGTTGATTTTTTCCTGTTCGGTCATGTACACCAGATCCGGCATGTCCTTACGGACCATTGGCCGGTTGGTCGGCACAACTATCGTATCCAGCTTGTAAATAGAGCTGAATTCAAACGCTTCGGTATCTGCCGTACCGGTCATCCCAGCCAGTTTTTCGTAAATGCGGAAGTAGTTCTGGAACGTGATCGAAGCCAGCGTCTGGTTTTCGTTGTTGATCTTGACGTTTTCCTTGGCTTCCACCGCCTGGTGTAAACCATCAGACCAACGACGTCCCTGCATGGTTCGGCCGGTGTGCTCATCAACGATGATGACTTCATCGTCTTTGACGATGTAATCAACATCGCGGGTAAACAGCACATGAGCACGCAACGCCGCCGTTACGTGGTGCATCAGCATGATATTAGCGGGCGAATACAGTGACTCGCCTTCCTCCATAATGCCGCCTTGCACCAGCAACTCTTCGATTTTAACCAGACCGCGTTCGGTCAGGTTGACCTGACGAGCTTTCTCATCCACCGAGAAATGACCTTCACCGTGGAAGGTATCGGAGTCTTCTTTTTCCTGACGGATCAAATGCGGAATAATTTTATTCACCCGCATATACAGCTCGGAGCTGTCCTCTGCCGGACCTGAGATGATCAACGGAGTACGCGCCTCGTCAATCAGGATGGAATCCACTTCGTCCACCAGGGCATAGTACAGCTCACGCTGCACACGCTCTTCCGGGCTGAACGCCATATTGTCACGCAGGTAATCGAAGCCGTATTCGTTGTTGGTGCCGTAGGTGATATCGGCAGCGTAGGCCTCGCGTTTGGCTGGCGCCGGCATACCCGGCAGGTTGATGCCGACGGTTAACCCCAAGAATTCGAACAACGGGCGGTTATTTTCGGCGTCGCGCTGCGCCAGATAATCGTTGACCGTCACCACATGCACACCACGCCCCGTCAAGGCATTGAGGTAAGCCGGCAACGTAGCCGTCAGGGTTTTACCTTCACCTGTGCGCATTTCTGCAATGCAGCGCTCATTCAGCACCATACCGCCGATCATCTGTACGTCGAAGTGACGCATACCAAAAACGCGTTTACTGGCCTCACGTACCACCGCAAAAGCTTCCGGCAACAGCGACTCCAGGGTTTCCCCTTTCTTGATTCGGTCACGGAATACCTGGGTTTTCGCCTTCAGCTCATCATCGGAGAGTTTCTCCATATCAGGCTCGAGGCGATTGATCACATCCACAATTTTGCGCATACGGCGCAATGCACGCTCATTACGGCTACCGAAAACTTTGGTCAATAACTTGATTAACATAGTAATTTTAATCTCAAACAGTGCCGGTTTATTGATGCCGGCACGACATCAGAAAAGTGATCTACGGCCATAGCCGTAGCATAAAACACGAGCGGAGTCAGGAAACAACAGGCCCGGCACGAATGCCCTGCACCTGTGCCAGCCACAGGCCTGTATGGTGAGAAGGTAAACAGTAAGTGGGTACCTGATCGGTACAGACAGCATTTTGCGGCGTCGCCTCACGCGTGAGCAGTGCATTCAGCGTTTCCAACAGTACCTGATGGTGCAATCGGGAAACATCTGCTGCTTCAATGACCGTAACCGGTGGGGTAAACGCAAACGACAGGTGACGGATCACCGTCCGGATGGCATGCTGATGCCAGAAATCGTTACTGAATGGCGAACGGCGACGGGAATCTTTCAATGCCGCCAAATCAGTAAGATTGAAATACGATACATTTTGACGACTGATTGCCGCAGCCGAATTAGGCTCAGTAGCGGCGTCGCGCGATTCCGTGAAGTTAGCAGGCAGGCCAAGCGTTGCCGCAACCATCCCTAGCAGCAGGTGAGGCCAGAAATAACGTCTGCCAAATTGTCGCCAACGATTTAAAATACCAATCACAAGTTTCTTTCCGTCGGAGCCTGCGTTATGCGTGATAATCGTCCACAATCACTGGAATCATTTTTCGATGGCGCATCACAACTCGGGTCGGGGCCGCTGCACGATATTCAGCAACGTGCGCTCGCTCTGCTGAAACTCAATCGAGCAGTACATGCTCTGCTGCCCACAGCCTTGCGCCCATATTGTCGGGTAGCCAATTATCGCAACGGGCTGCTGGTACTGGAAACCGCCAGCGCCAACTGGCTAATGCGACTACGTTATGAACACCCCGCGCTGCTTTCCGCGCTGCGTGCACAAATACTACCATCATTGGTCACAATCGACATCAGGATTAATCCAGCACTGGCCGCAAAAATGCGTGAAAACGAGAAAACGCCTGCTGCATCAACAGTGGATGAAACCACTATGACAACGCCGACGAGAACACTGAGCACACAGAGTGCGGAGATATTGAAGGATCTAGCGGAACAAAGTCCGGAACGACTACAGAAAATATTAAAACGACTGGCTTCACTGGCCGGAGAGAATACCAGCAAAAACCAGTCGTCATAATGTCATATCGCGGTAGGCTCAGGCCAGAACGGTAGACGGCGCTTTGAAAGCCAGCGGCATTTCCGCTTCATCTTCAAAGGTTACGTATTCCCATGCTTCCTGTTTAGCCAGTACAGCCTGCAACAGTTTGTTGTTCAGGGCATGACCAGATTTGAATGCGGTAAATGCGCCGATAATATTGTGACCACACATAAACAGATCACCAATCGCATCCAGCATCTTATGGCGAACGAATTCATCGTCGAAACGCAAGCCGTCTTCATTCAGCACACGATAATCATCCACGACGATAGCACTATCGAGACTGCCGCCCAGGCACAGGCCACGGGACTGTAAATACTCGATATCGCGCATAAACCCAAAGGTACGCGCACGGCTAATCTGGCGCACAAACGCATCCGCGGAGAAATCCAGCTTGAAGCGTTGCGAGCCGGCATCAATAACCGGATGTTTAAAATCGATCGTGAAATCAAGGCTGAACCCGTTGAACGGTTTCAGTTCCGCCCATTTGTCGCCATCTTCTACGCGCACAGGCTGCTTGAGTCGAAGAAACTTCTTGGCACAGTTCAGTTCTTCGATACCCGCATCCAGCAGCAAGTAGACAAACGGGCTGGCACTACCGTCCATGATCGGAATTTCAGGCGCATCTACTTCAACAACGATGTTGTCGATACCTAATCCCGCCAGAGCGGCATTCAAATGCTCCACCGTCGAAATACGCACGTCATGCTCATTAACCAGGCAAGTACAGAGCATGGTATCACGCACGGATTTGGCATCAGCCGGAAAATCAACCGGTGGATTCAAGTCAGTACGACGATAGATGACCCCGGTATTCGCCGGTGCAGGACGCATAGTCAGGGTGACTTTTTTGCCGGTATGAAGACCGACCCCTGTCGCCTGTACGATACGTTTTAATGTACGTTGTTTGATCATCGTATTATCTCGCATTCATCTGAACCTACGGCCTTAGCTTACACTAAGGCCGGCGGCACAGTTTAGCACAAAGAGCGGAGATTCCAAACCAGACCTTAGTCAGCCTGCTTACGCAGGAAAGCAGGAATATCAAGATAGTCCGGCTCTTTGTTGGTCTGCGCGCTCTGGTCATTAACTACTTTGGCCGCCGGTTTTTCCTGCGTCAGCGGCGCCATGCCATGTTGCTGATAGCGGTGATCCATCACCGGCTGGCTGCTCTGCTTGTTGGTAACCAGCGTGATTTCAGGACGTTTGTCCATGCCGATACCGGTAGCCACCACGGTCACACGCAGTTCGTCGTTCATATCCGGATCCAGCGACGTACCAATCACTACCGTTGCATTATCAGATGCAAATGCACGAATAGTGTTACCTACCGTCTCAAACTCATCCAGACGCAGATCGAAACCGGCGGTGATGTTAACCAGCACGCCACGTGCGCCGGAAAGGTCGATATCTTCCAGCAACGGACTGGAAATCGCCATTTCCGCCGCTTCTTCCGCACGATCTTCACCGCGAGCCACGCCGGATCCCATCATGGCGTAACCCATTTCGGACATCACGGTACGCACGTCGGCAAAGTCTACGTTCATCAGGCCCGGGCGAGTAATCAGCTCGGCAATCCCCTGTACCGCGCCTTTCAGCACGTCGTTAGCTGCACCGAACGCATCCAGCAGGGAGATGCCGCGTCCCAATACTTTCAACAGCTTGTCATTGGGAATCGTGATCAGTGAATCGACATGCTTAGACAGCTCCGCGATCCCCTGCTCGGCAAACGCCATGCGTTTTTTGCCTTCAAAATTAAACGGCTTGGTGACGACCGCGACCGTCAGGATACCTAAATCCTTAGCGACTTCCGCTACCACCGGTGCAGCACCAGTACCCGTACCGCCGCCCATGCCGGCTGCGATAAACACCATGTCCGCACCTTCCAGAGCAGAACGCAACGCTTCGCGATCTTCTTCAGCGGAATTGCGACCTACCTCTGGGTTAGCGCCGGCACCCAAACCTTTGGTAATACCGCTACCGATTTGGATAGTCTGGCCAACCGCTGTTTTACGCAGTGCCTGGGCATCAGTGTTAACCGCAAAGAATTCAACACCTTCGATGCGTTCACGCACCATGTGTTCGACAGCGTTGCCGCCGCCACCACCGACGCCGATGACTTTAATCACCGCGTCGTTGGTTAACTCCATTGGTTCAAACATAGTTTCTCTCCGTCTTGTGCCTGTATTACTTCAAGATCAAAAAAGTCGTGCTAATGATCTCTTTTGATAACCGTCAAAATTCTTTTCTCAGCCAGCTATTCAGGCGTTTAAACCAGTTGCTGACCGAAGTACGTTTCTCAACCTCGTGTTCGCCACTCAGATGAGACTCTTTTCCGTAGTGCAGCAGCCCCACCGCTGTCGAGTAATAGGGCTCCTGCGCATAATCCGTTAATCCGGTGATATTCAGCGGCTGACCAATACGCACCTGTGTATGGAACACACGCTGCGCGCAGGCCGCCAGGCCGTCAATTTGCGCCGCACCGCCGGTCAGCACGATGCCGGCCGCCAGATGGTGTTTTACGCCTTGCTGACGAAGTTGCTCTTGTAGCTGCAACAACTCGTCATTCACTAGATTCAATAACTCGGTATAACGAGGTTCAATCACCTCCGCCAAAGTCTGACGCTGTAGACTACGCGGCGGGCGCCCGCCGACGCTCGGTACTTCCACGGTTTCGTCCTTGCTGACGATAGAACCGAGCGCGCAACCGTAACGCACCTTGATTGCTTCAGCATCCGTCGGCGGCGTGCCGAACGCATAGGCTATATCGCTGGTGACAACGTTGCCAGCATAAGGAATCACTTTTGTGTGACGCAGCGCACCGCCGGTATATACCGCCATATCCATGGTGCCGCCGCCGATATCTACCACGCATACGCCCAGTTCACGCTCGTCTTCGGTCAGCACTGCATAGCTGGATGCCAGCCCGGCGAAAATCAGTTGATCAACTTTAAGGCCGCAACGCTCCACCGCCTTAACAATGTTCTTCGCCATATCATTATGACAGGTGATCAGGTGTACCTTGGCCTGCATCCGAACGCCGGAGAGACCGACCGGGTTTTTAATCCCTTCCTGGTAATCAATGGCATATTCCTGCGGGATAACATGCAGAATACGGTGCTCATCACGAACCCGGACAGATTTAGCCGTATGCACCACGCTTTCTACATCATCCTGCGTCACTTCTTCTTCGGAGATAGGCACCATGCCAATCTCGTTCTGGCAACTGATATGCTTGCCGGACAGCGCCAGATACACGGAAGAGATCTGGCAATCAGCCATCAGTTCCGCCTGATCGATGGCGCGCTGCACGCACTTCACCACCGATTCCAGATCGTTGACGCCGCCTTTATCCATGCCCCGTGACGGGCAACTTCCCACACCGATGATATTGATCATGCCATCAGGCAGAACTTCACCGACCAGTGCAGCGACTTTTGCTGTACCGATTTCCAGCCCAACTACCAGTTTTCTGTCCGTCGACTTGATCATTGCTGTTTAGCCTGTGCCTGATTCTGTTGCTGATTACCGTTCTTTTGCTGATCAATGTCTTTTTGCTGATCAATAAATGCCGGGCTCCAACCTACTGCAGCGCCGGTGTCATACCGTAAATCCACATAACCAATCCGCTTGTTTTCATTTTGAGCCTGCCGCTGCAGCAACGGATAAAGCTCCAGAAAACGCGCCAGACGACGATTTCGGTCATCACGCCCCAATTCAAGGCGAATATCATCGTCCAAACCAACCTGCCATGAGTGACGCGCGGTCATCGCGACCATCTTCACCGCAAACTTTCCTGCCGCGAGCGTCTGGCTTATCTCGCGATATCCCTCCAGCACATCCTCCTCACTCCCTTCGGGACCGTATAGCATCGGCATCTTTTTATTACCGATACGTTCGGCCGGCACGCTAAACGCGTTTCCCTCACTGTCTACCATAAGCTGGTCATTCCAGCGCGCAAAGGGAGCAAATTCAACCAGATGAATCTTTAATTCATCCGGCCACTGCTTACGTACGCTGGCCTGCTTTATCCAGGGCAAACGTTCTATCTGCTGCTGGATGACATTCACGTCCTGGGTCATAAACGTACCTGGCGACCCGAGCGACAAAATCGCCTGACGAATATCATCATTGGTGGTGTAGTGCCGCTCTCCGGTCACCACCAATTTGGACAGCGGCAAACGGCTGGCATCTTTCATCCAACCCAACACCATCCAGCTTCCCCACAAGATAGTGCCGGCCACCATCAGCAGGAAAAAGATGCCTGCCAACTGGCCGCCATTACTGCGTCGCGCGCCTTTTTCCTGCTCACGTCCGCGTGTATTCAACGCCGCCTGCGACATACTAATTCGCTAACTCCACAACAGGTACGCGGCGGTCCCCGTTGTCTGCCATGACTGAGCACGAAATGTCGACGCAACCAACCCCAACCGGCCATAGGCCGGTTTCGTAGCAGTCAGCGGCGCGTTTCGTCATTACCATCACGAACTCAGTCATCCTGTTCTCAGTCTTTGGCTGTTGCCTGCAGGCGATTTTCCGCCAGCCGACGAGCCAGTTTGCCAATGTTGCCGGCGCCCTGAACCAGCACCAGATCATCGCCTTGCAGCGCTTGTGCCAGCAATTCAGGCAGCGTCTCCACATCCGGCACCATAATCGGGTCGATTTTGCCGCGGCCACGAATCGTGCGACACAACGACCGGCTATCCGCGCCTGGAATCGGCGCTTCGCCAGCCGGATACACATCCAGCATCAGCAGTACATCCACTTGCGACAGCACGTGCGCAAAGTCATCGTACAGATCCCGCGTACGGGTATAACGGTGCGGCTGAAAAATCATCACCAGACGTTTATCCGGCCAGCCGGCTCGCGCCGCTTTAATGGTGGCGTCCACTTCCGTCGGGTGATGGCCGTAATCGTCCACCAGCATGGCGCTGCCGCTTTTACCGTTCACCGGCTGCAGCGGGAATTCGCCCAGAAAATCGAACCGACGCCCCGTCCCCTGAAAACGCGCCAGCGCCCGCAAAATAGCCTCGTCGTCGATGCCTTGTTCCGTTGCCACGGCAACGGCGGCAGCGGCATTCAGCGCGTTATGGCGCCCCGGTGCATTCAGCGTCACATTCAGCAGCGGTTTACCCTGACGAGCCAGCGTAAACAGCCCTTGAGCACCGACTTGCCGATAGTCGGCAACCCGTACATCCGCATCGTCGCTAAAACCGTAAGTCGTTATGTGGCGCCCGACTTTCGGCAACAGCTCCCGAATCACCGCATCATCAAGGCACATCACCGCATGACCGTAAAACGGCAGGTTGTGCAGGAAATTGATGAACGTCTGCTTGAGGTTCTCAAAATCGCCCTGATAAGTGTCCATGTGATCAGCTTCGATGTTAGTCACAATGGCGACCATCGGCTGCAAATGCAGGAACGACGCATCACTCTCATCGGCCTCGGCAATCAGGTAACGGCTCGACCCTAAACGAGCGTGTGTTCCTGCCGCCTTAACCAGACCGCCATTGACAAACGTCGGGTCCAGCCCCGCTTCCGCGTAGATGCTGGTGACCATCGCGGTCGTCGTCGTCTTGCCGTGCGTCCCGGCAATGGCGATGCCATGACGAAAGCGCATCAATTCTGCCAGCATTTCTGCCCGGCGAATCACTGGAATACGGGCCTCATGTGCCGCGATAATCTCCGGGTTGTCCGCCGCAATAGCGCTGGACACCACCACCACGCTCGCTTCGTTTACGTTTTCCGGGCGATGATGGAAATAAATCCGGGCGCCCAAATCAGTCAATTGCTGCGTCACGGCATTAGGCGCCAGATCGGAACCGCTGATTTCGTACCCTTCGTTAGCCAGGACTTCGGCGATACCGCCCATGCCGGCACCACCGATGCCAACAAAATGGATGTGCCGGACGCGGTGCATCTCGGGCACGATTGAACGCAGTTTCGCCAGTTCTTGAGTATTCACTATCTTCTATCGCAACCTACATCAATGCCGACAACGGTCGGCCATCATCAATTAATTCCGGACGGCCTGAGCCGCCCGCTGCATCGCCGCTGCCGCTACTTCAGCCGCTACCCGCTCCGTCGCATCGGGGATCGCCACCGTTCGGGCTCTCTGCGCCATATCGCGTAACGTGGCCCTATCCCAGGCGGACAACACCACGCTTATCGCCTCTACGCTCAGAGCGGCTTGCTCGATAATCTTCGCAGCCCCCGCTTGTTCCAGTGGCAATGCATTCCAGTACTGCTGCCGATCCTTATGCTGGAACGGCACAAACAACGCCGGCAACCCGGCTGCGGCAATCTCGCTGACCGTCAGCGCGCCGGAACGGCACACCACCACATCAGCCCACGCATACGCCGCCGCCATATCGTCGATAAACTCGGTGATCCGGTGCTGAGGCTCGCCCGCTTTCTCATAAGCCGCCTGCACCTCCGCCTGTGCGCCTTTACCGGTTTGATGCCAAATGGTAACCGCATCATGTAATCGCGCCGCGACACCAGGCAGGGTTTGATTCAGCACTCGTGCTCCCTGGCTTCCACCAACGACCAGTACCCGCACCGGGCCGCTGCGCTCAGCCAGCCGCTCCGTTGGGGATGGCAGCGCCAGCACATCGGTACGCACCGGATTTCCCACCACATCCGCATCAGGAAAAGCGCCGGGAAATGCCTGTAATACTTTTTTGGCGATGCGCGACAACCAGCGGTTAGTCAATCCGGCTATCCCGTTTTGCTCATGCAACACCACCGGGATACCGCATAACCAGGCCGCCAGGCCGCCGGGGCCGGACACATAACCGCCCATGCCCAACACCACATCCGGCTGATAACGACGCATAATCGCCTGCGCCTGACGTACCGCCCGGAAGATGCGCACCGGCGCCAACAGCAAGGCTTTCAATCCCTTGCCGCGCAGACCGGAAATGCGAATAAAATCGATGTCGATGCCGTGTTTCGGCACCAAATCCGCTTCCATCCGGTCCGCCGTGCCCAGCCAGCGCACCTGCCAGCCTTGCGCCATCAGATGATGCGCAACCGCCAGACCGGGGAACACATGCCCGCCGGTACCGCCTGCCATCACCATCAAACGCTTGCCTTCGCCACTCATCGGGCACCTCTCGTAAACGCCTGCGCTTTGGTCAGGCGCGTTTCATAATCAATTCGCAACAACAACACAATGGCCGTCGACATAATCAGCAAACTGGAACCACCGTAACTGATCAGCGGCAATGTCAGCCCTTTGGTAGGCAACATGCCGGCGGCGGCGCCAACGTTCACCAACGTCTGAAAACTGAACCAGATACCGATGGAGCAAGCCAAAAAGCCTGAAAAACGCTGATCGATTTCCAACGCCCGCCGCCCGATCGACATCGCCCGAAAAGCGACGAAGAATATCATTAACAACGCCAGAACCACACCGATATAGCCCAGTTCTTCGCCCAAAATGGAGAAGATAAAGTCGGTATGCGCTTCCGGCAGATACTCCAGCTTCTGGATGGAATTGCCGAGTCCTTGCCCCCACAATTCACCGCGACCAAACGCCATCAACGATTGCGTCAACTGATAGCCGCTGCCGAACGGGTCGTCCCACGGATTCCAGAACGAGGTCACGCGGCGCACGCGGTACGGCTCCGCAACAATCAACAGCCCGACGGCGAAGATGCCACAACCGATGATCGCCAGGAACTGCCACAGTTTTGCCCCTGCCAGAAACAACATCGCCAACGTCGTAATAAACAAAACGACCACAGTACCGAGGTCCGGTTGAGCCAGCAGCAGTACCGCCAACACCACCATGACGCCCATCGGCTTGCAGAATCCCCAGAAGTTGTTCCGCACCTCATCCACTTTGCGCACCATGTAGCTGGAGAGGTAGCAAAACAACGACAACTTCGATAACTCGGCCGGCTGAATACGCAACGGCCCAAGGGAAATCCAGCGTGAAGCCCCGTTTACCGAGCTCCCCACCGCCAGCACAATCAGCAGCATCACCAGAGATACCAGCAGTAAGACCACGCTGTAACGCTGCCAGACTTCCATCGGCACCCGCATGGTCACCAGCGACAAACCGAACGCCAGCCCGAGATACAGCGCGTCGCGCTTGGCGAACAGAAATGGGTCGCCGGCCAACCGCTGCCCGACCGGCATCGACGCCGAGGTCACCATGACAAAGCCGATCACCGCCAGCCCCAGGGTCAACCATAGCAACGTCCGGTCGTACAGCACGGTGCTGAGGGCATCGCTTTCGCGCGTCCCCATCACCCAGCTTTTCAGACGTTCGACCACGCTGGCCCCGATAACACGCATTATCCCAGTTCCTCCGCCAGACGAGCGAACTCGTCACCGCGTTGTTCAAAGCTGCGGAACTGATCAAGACTGGCGCAAGCCGGCGACAACAACACCATATCGCCGGGCTGAATACGACCGGCGATGAGCGTCATCGCCTGCTCCATGGTGTCGGTCCGTTCAGCGATGTCCGGACGCAACGCCGCCAGTTGTCCACCATCCCGGCCAAAGCAATACAGCCGGATACGGTCGCCTTGCAGATAACGCAGCAGCGGGGAGAAATCCGCCGATTTTCCGTCGCCACCCAACAGCAAATGCAACATGCCATCGACGTGCAACCCGCTCAGCGCAGCTTCGGTGCTGCCGACGTTGGTCGCCTTGGAGTCATTAACCCAGCGCACACCGTTACGTTCCAGCGCCAGTTGGAAACGATGCGGCAGACCGGTAAACGTGGTCAGCGCAATCAATGCCGATGACCGGGGAATACCCACTGCATCCGCCAACGCCAGCGCCGCCAGCGCATTGGTGTAGTTATGCTGACCGACCAGTTTGATTTCGCGGGTATTCAGTACCCGTTCGCCTTTCACCCGCAGCCAGGTTTCTCCCTGCTGCCGATTCAGATGATAATCGCCCACATCCACGCCGAAACTCAGACAGCGGTCATCCGCGCCGCGCACCGGCATCGTCAGGGCGTCGTCCGCATTGACAATACATACCCTGGCGTTTTCATAAATACGCAGCTTGGCGGCGCGATATTGCTGCAACCCCAACGGGTAGCGGTTGGTATGATCCTCGGTAACGTTGAGAATCGTGGCGGCCGCAGCATGTAGACTGTAGGTAGTTTCCAGTTGAAAACTCGATAACTCCAGCACATACAACCGGCTTTCTTGCTTGAGCAATTCCAGCGCCGGCACGCCGATGTTGCCGCCCACACCGACGGCCCATCCAGCGGCACGCGCCATTTCGCCCACCAGCGTAGTCACCGTGCTTTTGCCGTTGGAGCCGGTAATCGCGACAATCGGCGCCTGCGCTTCACGGCAGAACAGTTCGATATCGCCGATAATTTCGATGCCGGCGGCCGCCGCGTCGCACAACACCGGTGTCGCCAGTGCGATGCCTGGGCTTGCGATAATCAAATCGGCGGACAGCAACCAATCTTCATTCAGGCTGCCAAGATGACGTTCAACGGACTCAGGCAATTTATCCAGGCCCGGCGGACTGATACGGGTATCCACCACGCGCGGCACCACCCCGCGTGCAAGGAAAAAATCAACACAGGAGAGCCCTGTCAGCCCTAACCCGATAATGACAACCTTTCTACCCTGATAGTCCATTTTTACCGCACCTTGAGCGTTACCAGACCGATGAGCATCAGCATCAGTGAAATAATCCAGAACCGCACGATCACCCGCGGCTCCGGCCACCCTTTAAGTTCGTAGTGGTGGTGGATAGGCGCCATACGGAAAATCCGCTGGCCGCGTAGTTTGAAAGACCCCACCTGCAAAATCACCGACAGGGTTTCCACCACGAAGACCCCGCCCATGATCACCAGCAAAAACTCCTGACGCAGCAGTACGGCGATAGTGCCCAACGCGCCGCCCAGCGCCAGTGAACCGACATCCCCCATAAACACCTGCGCGGGATAGGTGTTGAACCACAAGAACCCGAGCCCGGCGCCGACAATCGCGGTACACACCACCACCAGTTCGCTGGCGTGCCGGATATACGGAATATGCAGATAGCTGGCAAAATTCATGTTGCCGGTCGCCCAGGCCACCAGCGCAAAACCCACCGCCACAAACACCGTCGGCATAATGGCCAGCCCATCCAGACCATCGGTAAGGTTAACCGCGTTGCTGGTGCCGACAATCACGAAATAGGCCAGCACGATATACATCACGCCCAATTGCGGCATGACATCTTTAAAAAACGGCACCACCAGTTGCGTCGCCGGCGTGTCTTTGCCAATCGCGTACATGGAAAACGCCACGGCCAGCGCCAGTACCGACTGCCAGAAATACTTCCAGCGGGCAATCAACCCACGGGTGTCTTTACGCACCACCTTGCGGTAGTCATCCACAAACCCGACGATGCCATACCCCACCAACACCAACAGTACGCACCAGACGTACGGGTTAGCCAGATTGACCCACAACAGCACCGAAATAATGATCGACGCCAAAATCATCACGCCGCCCATGGTCGGCGTACCGCGTTTGCTGAAATGGGACTCCGGCCCTTCGTTCCGTACCACCTGGCCGATTTGCAGACGTTGCAGCCAGGCAATCAGGTGCGGCCCCATCCACAGAGAAATGATTAATGCCGTCAGCAGGCTGACAATGGCCCGAAACGTCAAATACGAAAAGACGTTAAAACCGGAATAAAACTTGACCAGATGCTCGGCCAGCCAAACTAACATGTAGCATTCTCCTGTAATGCGTGTACTACCTGTTCCATCGCAGCGCTGCGTGAACCTTTAATCAACACGGTAATGGTATTATGTTGTGTTACCAGTGCCCGCAAACGGTCAATCAACGCCGTTTTATTATCAAAATGCTCGCCGGTGCCGCTGGTTTCGCCAATCAGCGCACTCAGCGCACCCACACTCAGCACCTTATCGATATTCGCCTTGCAGGCCGCTTCGCCCACCTGACGGTGACAGGCCTGCGCGTCTTGTCCCAGCTCAGCCATATCGCCCACGACCATGACCCGGTAACCCGGCATCTCTGCCAGCACGTGCACCGCCGCCGTCATTGAGCCGACATTGGCGTTGTAGCTGTCGTCCAACAACAATTTCCCCGGCGCCAGCGCAATGGGGAACAAACGCCCAGACACCGCCTGTAACTGCTCCAGGCCGACCTTCACCGCCTCAAGTGATGCCCCGACCGCCAATGCCAACGCCGTTGCGGCCAGCGCGTTGGCGATATTGTGGCGCCCCGGTAACGGTAGCGTCACAGCGATATCGCCCATCGGCGAATGCAGGACGAAATCCGTCCCCCGTTCGCTGATACGAATATCGCTGGCGTAAAAATCGACGCCGTCACGTTCCTGCGGGGAAAAACGCCACAACGTTTTCCCTGCCAGCACCTCATGCCAGCGGGCTTCATCGTGGCTGTCCGCATTGATAATCGCCACGCCCTGAGCCGGCAAACCGCCAAAAATCTCGCCTTTGGCCTGCGCCACGCCTTCCAGCGAACCAAATCCTTCCAGATGCGCGGCGGCCAGGTTATTCACCAGCGCCGCTTCCGGTCGCACCATCGCCGTGGTGTAAGCAATCTCGCCAATATGATTGGCACCCAGCTCAATCACGGCATAGTCATGCTCTGGAGTCAGACGGAACAGCGTCAACGGCACGCCGATGTCGTTGTTGAAGTTGCCGGCGGTGTACAGCACATTGCCGCACTGACGCAAAATGGATGCGGTCATTTCCTTGACGGATGTTTTTCCTGACGACCCCGTCAGCGCGACTACGCGCGCCTGACTTTGCTGCCGCACCCAGCCTGCCATCACGCCCAGCGCCAGACGCGTATCGTCTACCACCAATTGAGGCACCTCTATTGGTAAGTGCTTACTCACCAATAATGCGGCCGCCCCATAATTAACGGCATCCGCCGCATAATCATGAGCGTCAAATTTTTCGCCGCGTAACGCGACGAACAAACACCCTGCCGTGAGTTTGCGGGTATCTGTAGATACATCACTGATAATCAAGTCTTTTCCCACCAGGCGGGCACCCAATACATCAGCTAACTGCCGCAGCGAGACGCGGATCATACGATAACCCCCAGCAAACGAGCGACCGTAATACGATCCGAATAATCCAACCGCTCATTTCCAACCAACTGGTAGTCTTCATGCCCTTTACCGGCGACCAGCACCACATCATCGGCCGCCGCCTGCATCACGGCACTGGTAACGGCTTCCGCCCGACCGGCAATCACCTGAACCCGACCGGCATCCAACAGCCCGCTCAGAATATCGGTCACAATCGCCTGAGGGTCTTCACTGCGCGGGTTGTCATCGGTCACGATCACCCGGTCCGCCAGTTGCTCTGCAATCGCCCCCATAAGTGGGCGCTTACCTCTGTCGCGATCACCGCCACAACCGAAGACGCACCATAGCGTTCCCCGGCAATGCAAACGTGCCGCCGCCAGGGCTTTTTCCAGCGCGTCCGGCGTATGGGCGTAATCCACCACCACCGTTGGGCGCCCATCGGCAAGAAAAACTTCCATCCGACCGCAGACCGGTTGCAGCGCAGAACCCGCTTCCACTAGCTGTTCCAGCGGGTATCCCAGCGACAACAACGTCGCCAGCGCCAGCAACAGGTTACTGACGTTAAATTCTCCCATCAGGCGGCTATTGATCGCACCGCCGCCCCAACTGGAGTCGAACGTAACGGTAAACCCGCTGTCGTGATAATCGATGCGTGTGGCTTTGAGCCAGCGTGCACGGGCGCTGTCAATCTCACCGGTTACACTTACCGCCACCGCATCCGGCAATCGGCTTAACCAACGACGACCCACCTCGTCATCAGCATTGATGATCTTCTGTCCCACCTGATGTTCGGCAAACAGCCGCCATTTGGCAGCCTCGTAATTCGCCATGTCGCCGTGGTAATCAAGATGATCACGGCTCAGGTTAGTAAAGACCGCGGCGGCAAACGACAATGCCTCTACGCGATGCTGCACCAGACCATGAGAAGAGACTTCCATGGCGGCGAAATTAGCCCCTTGCGCGACCAGTTGGCTCAGAATCTGCTGAACATCCACCGCGGAGCCGGTGGTGTTTTCCGACGGCACCACATGCCCCAGCAGCCCATTACCCACAGTCCCCATGACGGCGCTGGTTTTGCCCAGCGCCTGACTCCACTGCGCCAGCAACTGGGTGGTGGTGGTTTTGCCGTTGGTGCCGGTGACGCCGACCAATTGCAACGAAGACGACGGTTGACGGTAAAAACGCCCTGCCAGCGCGGATAAACGCAAGTTCAAGTCATCAAGATAAATCACCGGCACACCGTGCATCTCGGTCAGGGTGCCATCGGGCGTGGCCTCATCCGCCTGCGCGACAACCGCCGCGACGCCTTGCGCAATGGCCTGCGGAATATAGTGCCGCCCATCCGTTTTATGGCCGACTATCGCCACAAACAGATCCCCGGCAGCCGCCACGCGGCTGTCTAATGTCATTTCCCGCAGCGCGCGCTCTGGGGCATCTTTCACCCACGGAGCCAGGACATCGCGCAAGTTACGATCTGTCACCTGAACCCTCTTTTCTGTTGATTACAAATTCACTTTTTTCACCGGTCGGCAACGCATCCGGTTCGATATTCATGGTGCGCAGTACGCCCCCCATGATCGCCCCGAATACCGGCGCCGACACCGTACCGCCATAGTATTTCCCCGCCTGAGGGTCGTTAATCACCACCACCAGCGCAAAGCGCGGGTTACTGGCTGGCGCCACCCCAGCGGTATAAGCGATGTATTTATTGATATATTTGCCATCCGGGCCGACTTTTTTCGCCGTACCGGTTTTAATCGCGATGCGATAGCCTTTCACCGCCGCCTTGGTGCCGCCGCCGCCCGGCAGAGCGACACTTTCCATCATATGCACCACGGTACGGACAATCTGTTCGGAAAAGACGCGTTCTCCCGGCACCGGCGGATCCACTCTGGTGATGGAAAGCGGGCGGTAGATGCCGAAGCTGCCGATGGTGGCGTAAACGCGCGCCAGTTGCAGCGGCGTGACCATCAGGCCATAACCGAACGAAAACGTAGCGCGCTCGATATCCGACCAACGCTGCCGATTCGGATACAATCCCAGACTTTCCCCCACCAGCCCCAGATTGGTGGCTTTGCCCAGACCGAAACGGGAGTAAGTGTCCACCAACGCGGAAGCCGGCATCGCCAGCGCCAGATGCGATACGCCGACGTTACTGGATTTTTGCAGCACCCCGGTCAGCGTCAGTTCGCTGTAACGACCCACGTCTTTGATTTCGTGGCCATTGATGTAATACGGCAATGTGTTAAGTACCGCATTTTCCTTGACTACATTGCGTTGCAGCGCCGTCATGACCACCATGGGTTTGACGGTGGAACCGGGCTCGAAAATATCGGTAATCGCGCGGTTACGGATCACATCGGTTGGCGTACCGGTCAGATTATTCGGGTTGTAAGACGGGCTATTGGCCATAGCCAGCACTTCACCGGTGTTCACATCCACCAGCACGGCGGTGCCCGACTCAGCCTTATTGAACGCCACGGCGTTGTTCAGCTCGCGATACACCAGCGCCTGCAGGCGTTCATCGATACTGAGCATCAGGTTGTGTGCCGCCTGACTGTCTACTGAGGAGATGTCCTCGATTACCCGACCAAAACGGTCTTTACGCACGGTTCGCTCACCGGGGCGCCCGGTCAGCCAGCGATCAAAGCTTTTCTCGATGCCTTCAATCCCTTGACCATCGATGTTGGTAAAACCAATCAGGTGTGAGGTGACCTGGCCGGAAGGATAGTAACGACGGGACTCCTGACGCAGGTTGATACCCGGCAGCTTCAGCTTATGGATGTATTCGCCGATCGCCGGGTTCACCTGACGAGCGAGATAAACAAACCGACCGCCTGGATTCGCATTCACCTTCGCGGCAATCTGATCCAACGGAATTTCCAGTGCATCCGCCAGCGCCTTCCAGCGGGTATCCAGTGAAATGCCGCCATGATCGTTGACGTCTTTCGGATCGGCCCAAACGGCGTTGACCGGCACGCTGACGGCCAGTGGGCGCCCGGCGCGATCGCTTATCATGCCGCGGGCAGTGGGAATTTCCTGCACACGCAGGGAACGCATATCACCTTCACGCACCAGCTTGTCGGGCGCGATCACCTGCAGGTAGGCCGCACGCAGCATCAACCCGACCATGCACAACAAAATACCGCCGCAAAGCAACGCAAAACGCCAGCTGACGAAGCTGGCATGTTCTTCCTGACGTTTCAGTTTTCCCGGTCGCGCTGCTTTCATAATTTAGGCGATACCTGTCAATTCATTGTTGTTTAACCACAATATTTTCTTGTGAGGGATCTACATGCACCATATGCAGTTTCTCGGTGGCGATCTGCTCGACGCGGCTATGATCGCCCAAGGCGTTTTCTTCCAGAATCAGGTTGCGCCACTCGATATCCAGCGCATCACGCTCCAGCAACAGCCGCTCGCGCTCAGCCGTCAGCAGGCGCGTACGGTGTGCCGTGGTCACCACCATGATGGCGGAAACCAATACCGCTATCAGCAGCAACACTGGCAATTTGCCATGGCGCAACAAATCTTCGCCGATGACGCCGCCCAACGAATGGCGCTCATTGCCGATCACGACGGCAACCGCTCGGCAAAGCGCAGCACCGAACTACGTGCCCGCGGGTTATCCGCCACTTCATCATCAGGCGGCATCATTTTACCGACCGATTTCAGCGTCGGGCCGCCCTGGCTGCGCAGTTGCGCTTCCGTCAACGGCAAACCGGCAGGCACCTGCGGCCCCCGGCTATGCTGGCGAATAAAACGCTTCACAATCCGGTCTTCCAGCGAGTGGAAGCTGATCACCGACAGTCGGCCTCCCGGTGCCAGCACCGTTAATGCACCATCCAGCGCCCGCTCGATCTCTTCCAGTTCGCTGTTGATATAGATTCGGATGGCCTGAAATGACCGGGTCGCCGGGTGCTTATATTTCTCGCGAATCGGACTGGCGGCGGCAATCAGTTCCGCCAGCGCTTTGGTGCGGGTCAGCGGGTCGATGCGGTTGCGCTCCACAATCGCGCGAGCGATACGTTTAGCAAAACGCTCTTCGCCAAATGTCTTCAGCACCCAGGCAATATCGTCTGCTTCCGCTTTCATCAGCCAGTCGGCGGCGGATTGGCCTCGCGTCGGGTCCATACGCATGTCCAGCGGACCGTCGCGCATAAAAGAAAACCCCCGTTCGGGATCGTCAAGCTGAGGCGAAGAAACCCCCAAATCCAGCAGAATACCGTCGATTTTGCCGGTCAGCCCCCGCGCCTCGACGTACTCAGCCAGTTCGGAAAATGGTCCGTGAATAATAGAAAAGCGTGCATCATCAATGGTATTAGCGACTTCAACCGCCTGAGGATCGCGATCGATGGCTAACAAACGGCCTTCCGGCCCAAGATGGGACAGAATGAGACGGGAATGGCCGCCACGACCAAATGTACCGTCAATATAGATACCGTTGCTGCGAATGCTCAGGCCGTTAACCGCCTCATCCAGCAACACGGTAGTGTGTTTAAACGTTTCTGCCATGACTATAGTGATAAGTCCTGCAGCCTCTCAGATAAGGGTTCCTGAGTTGACTGCTCAGCGTCAATATCTTCCTTGACTTGTCGATACCAGGTCTGTTCATCCCACAGTTCAAACTTGTTGAACTGCCCAACCAGCATCACTTCTTTCGTAAGACCCGCATGTTGCCGCAGCGTAGATGCAATCAGTATCCTTCCGGCGTTATCCATCTGGCATTCGCTGGCATGTCCGAGCAACAGGCGCTGAACACGGCGTTCAGCAGGGTTCATACTCGACAGGCGAGAAAGTTTCTGTTCGATAATTTCCCATTCGGGTAGCAGGTAAAGCAGCAGGCAGGGCTGATGCAGGTCAATGGTGCATACCATTTGCCCTTGCGCTTCCTCGTTCAGTAAGTCCCGATAACGGGTAGGAACGGCAAGCCGCCCTTTACTGTCGAGGTTGACCAGTGTCGCCCCACGAAACATGACAGTATTTAACCCTTCATGACCTTTTTTACCACTTTGCCCCACAAATCCCCACTATATGAGAGTTTACGGAGGGGATGAAAAGCTTGTCAAGCCAGCACGGACGCGCCCGGGCATTATTTCCAGCAGAATCAGAGAGTGAAAAAACCGCAAAAAAATCGCCTCGAAAAAATAATGCGGATTAACGCTGTGATTATTTAAGGAAAATTAATGGCTTTCAGGAAGACACGTAAAGATATAGGATTTTTCATATGCAGCAATATTATTTTGCCTGTCACAGTTCGATACGTATTTCTTAAATCCCCTCATGCCGTCGAAATATTTTTATTGGCTGATTTTCAAGCATTTTTAAAAATAATCATTCCCGGCGGCACAACGTACGACGGGAAAAATGAAATTATTGAAGCCGTAACCCCATTTTTTTGACCTAAACCACACTGTCGGTTACTTCAACTCAGGTTATCTATTCATCGTTGAAATATTAACCTGCTGTTTCACTGCCGTCAGACAGAACAACTGGTTTTATTTCCAGTGTCATTCACATTCACTTGCACTTTACCGTTCAGTAACCTTTTCGCTGCAATCCCCACGTTTTTCAGCCTGCTTTATCCTCCCGCGCCTCAAAAAAATTAATCATTTGTTTTATATAGAAATAAATACAGGGCTCATGATAAACGAATGAAAAAGACGATTTGCGACCATAAAGTTGCGCCACCGAACAAAAAATGAACAAAAATAAGTTTTTTCAGCTAGTTAAAATATAATAAGCAGTTATGTAAACTACAAATAAACCAATAAAGCAAAACTAAACACTAACAAATCACGCCAACTATGGCGTTATTGCCCATCACCATGGAGCCATACGATATGTTTTCTCCTCTCTCCCGCATACGTGGCATCGTTGCCGATACCGTTGCCATGGTGGTGTATTGCTTCCTGACCGGCATGGCGATTGAAATCGTGTTGTCAGACATGAGCTTTCAGCAATCGCTCTCTTCACGCTTGCTGTCGATTCCAGTCAATATTGTCATTGCCTGGCCTTACGGCCTTTATCGGGATCGTATCGTCGCGCTGGCATTACGCCTGAACGCGGATTCTCGTTGGGGGAAAAATATAGCGGACTTGTTTGCCTACGTGAGTTTTCAATCACCGGTTTATGTCGCTATTTTACTGACGATTGGCGCTGAGCCATCACAAATCCTGAAAGCCGTTGCCAGTAATGCGGTCATATCCATGGTGATGGGCGTCGCCTATGGCTATTTTCTGGAATATTGTCGTCGGCTGTTCCGGGTCAGTGTTTCACCTCGTCCGCAAATTGTCAGCCATTAATTCTGCTCAATAAACGGTCGTAGACATAATATTAAATAAATAAAAAATCAGGGAAAAATAAGAATTATCTCATGCGGCGTGGAATAAAAATTATTCCAACGCCGCATGATATCGATCAACGACGGCTCAGAAAACCGCGACGGTAGAGATTACGGCGAATACGATATAAGCCCGGCTTCGGCTTACGCGGTTCATCCAGGCTGGCCAACACCAGTTCCAGCACCCGCTCCGCCACCTCACGATGGCGTTGCGCCACCGCCAGCACCTGACATTCCAGAAAATCCAGCAACTCATTATCGCCGAATGTGGCGATCGCCAGATTATTCGGCAACCGCCCGCTCTGTTTGAGCGTCACGTCCATCACCCCTTGCAACAGCGGAAAAGAGGTCGTAAACAACGCTTGCGGCATCGGATGATGTTTCAGGTATTCTTCAAATACTGCCGCCGCCGCACTGCGTTCATAGCTGTTGGCATAGATATAATTCACCTGACGCGGATCATCAGCCCAGGCGCGTCGGAATCCCTGCTCACGCAGAAAGCTGACGGACAGTTCCGGTAGCGCGCCAAGATACATGACCGATTCAGCAGGCACCTTGCGCAATTCCTGCGCCAGCATTTCCGCATCTTCCATGTCCGCCCCGACCACGCTGGTGAAATGCTCGCGATCCAACGCACGATCGAGCGCGATCACCGGCAACGGATCATTGGCCCAACGCTGATAGAACGGATGCTCCGGCGGCAATGCCGTGGAAACAATGATCGCATCCACCTGCCGTTGCAATAAATGTTCGATGCAACGCATCTCATTATCCGGCTGATCTTCAGAGCAGGCGATCAACAACTGATAGCCGCGCTGACGAGCCTGTCGCTCCAGATAGTTAGCGATTCGGGTATAGCTGGTATTTTCCAGATCGGGAATGACCAACCCGATGGAACGGGTACGCCCGGCGCGCAGACCGGCAGCAACGGCATTAGGGTGGTAGTTGTGCTCTCTGACCACCGCCATCACTTTCTCAACGGTCTTATCGCTGACACGATATTGTTTCGCTTTACCATTAATAACGTAACTGGCCGTCGTACGCGAAACCCCAGCAAGACGCGCGATTTCATCCAGTTTCACTGGCAACCCCTTAATAAGCCGGACAAAAAACAAAGAATGGAAAGATAACCATGCATTAACCGTGGATATGATACCGATCTAAGCGCAGAAAACACTGACGGGCAACCGCTTTTATTATTTACACCTATCAGGATCAAAAAAGCCCGGCATCATGGCCGGGCTAGATATTATCATCAGAAAAGCAACTATTGCTGTATGAAAGTCAGCAAATCGTCAGACTATCGGCTGTATTTCAGCACCGCGTCAGCGCATCACACGATCACCACGCGAGACGCCCACGATGCCGGAACGCGCCACTTCCACAATCTCGGCCACTTCCCGCACGCTATTGAGAAACGCATCCAGTTTTTCGCTGGTCCCCGCCAGTTGCACGGTGTAAAGCGATGCGGTGACATCGACTATCTGCCCGCGGAAGATTTCCGCACTGCGCTTGACTTCTTCCCGGCCATAACCGGTCGCCTGCAATTTAACCAGCATCAGTTCACGCTCAACGTAAGCGCCCTGGCCCAGCTCGCTGACTCGCAGCACATCCACCAGCTTGTGCAGTTGCTTTTCAATCTGCTCCAGCACTTTCTCGTCGCCCACCGTCTGGATAGTCATCCGCGATAACGTCGGGTCGTCCGTAGGAGCGACGGTCAGGCTTTCAATGTTGTAACCACGTTGAGAAAACAGGCCAATCACGCGTGACAGAGCACCTGATTCGTTCTCCAGCAATACCGACAAAATACGACGCATGATCAGGTCCTCTCCGTTTTGCTTAGCCACATCTCATCCATTCCACCGCCGCGGATCTGCATCGGGTAAACATGCTCGCTGCTATCCACCCGCACATCTACAAACACCAGACGATTTTTCTGCTCCAGCGCCGCTTTCAGCTTCGGCTCCAGCTCATCGGGGGTATCAATAGTGATGCCGACGTGGCCGTAAGCTTCCGCCAGTTTGACGAAATCAGGCAGAGATTCCATGTAAGAACTGGAGTGACGGCCGGAATAGATCATGTCCTGCCACTGTTTCACCATGCCAAGGAACCGGTTATTCAGGCTCACCACCACAATCGGCAGGTCATATTGCAGTGCGGTGGACAGCTCCTGAATGTTCATCTGGATACTGCCGTCGCCGGTAACGCAAATCACCGTTTCTTCCGGCAAAGCCAGCTTGATACCCAGCGCCGCAGGCAAGCCGAAGCCCATCGTCCCCAAACCGCCGGAGTTGACCCAACGGCGCGGCTGGTCAAACGGATAATACAGCGCGGCGAACATCTGGTGTTGCCCCACGTCGGACGCCACATAAGCCTTGCCTTCCGTCAGACGGTGCAGGGTTTCGATAACCGCCTGCGGTTTAATCGCCTCCCCCTCGGTGCTGTATTTCAGGCACTGGCGAGCACGCCACTGTTCGATACGTAGCCACCAGTCGCGCATGGCGTCAAATTTCTGTTGTACCTCGCCGCCTTGCGCCAGCAATTCCAGCATCAGGCTAAGGACCTGACGAGCATCGCCGACGATCGGAATATCCGCCGCCACCGTTTTAGAAATGGAGGTCGGGTCGATATCAATATGCAGAATAGTGGCGTTCGGACAGTACTTCGCCAGGTTATTGGTGGTTCGGTCGTCGAAACGTACCCCGACGGCGAAGATCACGTCGGCGTTATGCATCGCCATGTTCGCTTCATAGGTGCCATGCATACCGAGCATACCCAGACTCTGGCGATGGGTCCCCGGAAAACCGCCCAACCCCATCAACGAGCTGGCCACCGGCAGATTGAGTTTTTCCGCCAGTTCGCGCAGTTCCTGATGGCAATTGGCGTTAATCACCCCGCCGCCGCTGTAAATGACCGGGCGCTCAGCGGCCAGCAAGGTCTGCAACGCACGTTTGATTTGACCTTTGTGCCCCTGCACCGTCGGGTTATAAGAACGCAGGCTGACCTGATCGGGATACGCATAGGGCAGCTTCTTAGCCGGGTTGAGGATATCTTTCGGCAAATCCACGACGACCGGACCAGGGCGGCCGGTAGACGCCAGATAAAAGGCTTTTTTCAGCACAGTGGGAATGTCTTCGGTCTGCTTGACCAGATAACTGTGTTTCACCACCGGGCGGGAAATCCCCACCATGTCGCATTCCTGAAAGGCATCGTAACCAATCAGCGAGGTCGCAACCTGACCGGAAATCACCACCAGCGGAATGGAATCCATATATGCGGTGGCGATACCG
This sequence comes from Dickeya sp. ws52, assembly GCF_007210685.1. Classification (NCBI taxonomy): domain Bacteria; kingdom Pseudomonadati; phylum Pseudomonadota; class Gammaproteobacteria; order Enterobacterales; family Pectobacteriaceae; genus Dickeya; species Dickeya sp. ws52. Next base: position 85,352 of record NZ_SZVX01000011.1, on the reverse strand, counting down.
GTAATGGCGTTAGTCGCGCCCGGCCCCGAGGTCACCAGTACCACGCCCACTTCGCCAGTCGCTCTGGCATAGCCGTCGGCCATATGTACCGCGCCCTGCTCGTGGCGCACCAGAATGTGTTCTATGCCGCCAACGGTGTGCAGTGCATCGTAAATATCCAGCACCGCGCCGCCCGGATAACCGAACACATGTTTTACGCCCTGATCGATCAGCGATCGAATCACCATCTCGGCGCCTGACAACATCTCCATGGGTTTGCCTCTTATTGTTCAGATAGCGAATTGTTCAGATAGCGAGTCGCTTCTGCATTGACAGGGGAACACCCCGCGCTCATTAGACGATGTCCGGTGAATCAAGCAGGAGCAAGTTCGGGTTTACTCGCACTCCAGCTCTTTCGCAGGACATCGCCCGGGTTTTTACATATAACTTATTAACATAACGCTAGATTATGAAGCAGGCAAACGCCGCGGCCGGGCAGGCCATGACGCAATAATGGTAAATCAACTGTTAAAAGAGGAACGAAACAGATAAAACGCTGAGGAGTGACCACGTCGTTAAAAATTATCCCGCCGTGGTCAGGCATTACAGAGTGAAATATTGACGATAAAATTGTGGTTTAAAGCGTGCCGTCACCGTCGAAACGTCTGCTAATCGGCGTACATGGCTTCAATTTCCAGCTGATAACGCTGATGAATGACCTTCCGGCGGAGTTTTAACGTCGGGGTCAATTCGCCTTCTTCCTGGCTAAACGGCGCCGGCAGTAAGGTAAATTTCTTCACCTGCTCAAACCGGGCAAACTCTTTTTGCACCTCACGCAGCCGCTGTTCGAACAGCGACAGAATGTGGCTATGGCGCAGCAGTTCCAGGCGGTCCTGATAACCCAGATTGATAGAGCGGGCGTACTCCTCCAGTGCCTCGAAGCAAGGAACGATCAGCGCAGACACATATTTACGGGCATCTGCAATCACCGCAACTTGTTCAATGAAGCGATCCTGCCCCAGCGCGCCCTCCAGATGCTGCGGCGCAATGTATTTGCCGCCCGAGGTTTTCATCAGATCCTTGAGGCGTTCGGTGATAAACAGATTGCCGTTGCCGTCCACCTCGCCCACATCGCCGGTTTTGAACCAACCGTCTGACGTAAAGGCGGCCTCCGTATCTTGCGGACGATGATAGTAGCCGCGCATTACGGTAGCGCCGCGCACCTGAATTTCATTTTGCTCGCCGATACGCACCTCAATGCCCGGCAGCGGCGTACCCACCGACCCGAGCCGGTCCTGATTAGCCTCCCAGCAAGACACGGTAGCGCAGGTTTCCGTCAGGCCGTAGCCATAAACGATACGGACGCCCATAGCCTGAAAGAAAGCGATGATATTGTCATCCAGACGCGCACCGGCCGCCGGCAGAAAACGCACCTTGCCGCCCAACAGTTGACGCAGGCGCGACAACACCAGCCGATCGGCGAGGCGGTACGTCAGCGCCCCCCACATACCGGCGCGTTTTCCAGTTTGCCGGCGCAAAAACCGCTTACTGCCCTGCGCAAGTCCCCAGTGAAACAGCGTGCGCCGGTGCCACGGCGCCTGCGCCACTTTTTCATGGATGGCACTGAATACCTTCTCGTAAAAACGCGGCACCGCACACATCACCGTCGGGCTGACCGCCGCCATCGCCGCACGCACCTGATTGGTATCGCGCAGGTAAACATTCTGTGCGCCGCAGTGCATGATAAAGAAGCTCCAGGCACGCTCGAACACATGCGATAACGGCAAAAAGCATAGCGATACGTCTTGTTCGCTCATCTGCAACCGCTCATCATGCAGCATTAGTTGAGTCGCCATGTTGGCGTAATCCAGCATCACGCCTTTCGGCTCGCCGGTAGTACCGGAGGTATAGATGAGCGTGAAGAGATCGCTCAAATCCCGATCGGCTACGCGCCGGCGCAGCACAGGCTCCCACACCGACAATTCCGCCTGATCTTCAAACTCCTGTAGCGATATCGCGATATCACAGCCCCGTCGGCGAATACCGTTATCCAGCAGGATAATCGTACGCAACTGCGGGCAGGTATCGCGCAGCGACATCAACAGATCAAACTGCGCCTGACCACCAACAAAAACGGTACGGATGTCCGCCTCGTTGAGAATGAATGCCGCCTGCGCCGCCGCGCTGGTGGCATAAAGCGGCACGGTGATTGCCCGCAGGTGCAACAACGCCAGGTCCGCCAGCGACCAGTTGATCGAATTATCGGAGAAGATCGCCACTCGATCCTGAACGTCAACGCCTAACCCCAACAAGCCGCAGGCGATGCGGCGGATGCGTTCCCCCACCTGATGCCAGTCGAGTTGCTGTTCCTGTTCAGGTTCCCATTCGCGAAACGCCGGCGCGTCAGGACGTTGAGCAATCTGCTGTTGAATGCGGTGAACCAGATGGTATTGCGGGAGTGAATTCGTCTTCATGCGCTACGGGCCTGACAATATCAAAAATAGGCGTAAAAATTGGGCAGGCAGTCTACCGCGCCCATCCACGTCGTCCAAGCCATTTCCACCGCTTTTCCACCGGGAATGTGACGGATAAAACATCAGGTACGCCGCTGCCGTATGGATCCGGAGGTTGACATCACCGCGGGAATCAAGTACCAATAAAGGCAGAACTACGTTTTCAACTTATTTGGATGATGAAACAGCATGTTTAATTTTGCTCAGCTACTAGGCCTACTACTAAACGCATCTCATGTGCGCGGTATGCCGGTGGGCGAAATTCAGAGCTGATTTCTCGTCACACACCATAAAAAACCCGCGCCGTTGCGCGGGTTTTTTTTTACTCGCCGGGCGCCCAGGCAAACAGAACAAAGGAAGAAGACCGATGAACCAACAAGTGATTATTTTCGATACGACGTTGCGTGACGGTGAGCAAGCGCTGCAGGCCAGTTTGAGTGTGAAGGAAAAACTCCAGATCGCACTGGCGCTGGAAAGGATGGGCGTTGACGTAATGGAAGTGGGTTTTCCGGTTTCCTCTCCCGGTGATTTCGAATCCGTGCAGACCATCGCCCGCAACATCAAAAACAGCCGCGTCTGCGCCCTGGCCCGTTGCGTTGAAAAAGACATTGATGTGGCGGCCGAATCCTTGCGCGTCGCCGAGGCGTTCCGTATCCATACGTTTATCGCCACCTCGCCGATGCATATCGCCACCAAATTGCGCAGCACGCTGGATGAAGTGATTGAACGGGCGACCTACATGATCAAACGCGCCCGCAACTACACCGACGATGTAGAATTCTCCTGCGAAGACGCCGGCCGTACCCCGATCGAAGACCTGAGCCGGGTCGTGGAAGCAGCTATCAACGCCGGTGCCCGCACCATCAACATCCCGGACACCGTCGGTTACACCCTGCCGCACGAATTCGGCAACATCATCGCTTCACTGTATCAGCGTGTACCTAACATCGATAAAGCCATCATTTCCGTGCATACCCATGATGATCTCGGTCTGGCGGTGGGCAACGCCATGGCGGCGGTGCACGCCGGCGCGCGTCAGGTGGAAGGCACCCTGAACGGCATCGGCGAACGCGCCGGTAACTGCTCGCTGGAAGAAGTAATTATGGCTATCAAAGTGCGCAGCCAGTTGATGAACCTGCACACCGGCATCAACCATCAGGAAATCTACCGCACCAGCCAAATCGTCAGCCAGATCTGTAATATGCCGATCCCGGCCAACAAAGCGGTGGTTGGCGCCAACGCCTTCGCCCACTCCTCCGGCATCCATCAGGATGGTGTGCTGAAAAACCGCGAAAACTACGAAATCATGACGCCGGAATCCATCGGCCTGAAAGAAGTGCAGTTGAACCTGACATCTCGTTCCGGCCGTGCCGCCGTTAAGCACCGTATGGAAGAAATGGGCTATAAAGAAGGCGACTACAATCTGGATACGCTGTACGCCGATTTCCTCAAACTGGCCGACAAAAAAGGCCAGGTGTTCGACTATGACCTGGAAGCGCTGGCGTTTATCAACAACCAGCAGGAAAGCTCCGAATTCTATCGGCTGGACTACTTCAGCGTGCAATCTGGTTCTAGTGTTATGGCGACGGCGTCCGTCAAATTGTCATGCGGCGAAGAGACACTGTCTGAAGCCGCGACCGGCAACGGCCCGGTCGATGCCGTGTATCAGGCTATCAACCGCATTACCGGCTACCCGATCAATCTGGTCAAATACCAGTTATCCGCCAAGGGGCAAGGTAAAGAAGCACTCGGTCAGGTAGACATCGTGGTGGAATATCAGGGACGCCGTTTCCACGGCGTGGGCCTGGCGACGGACATCGTCGAATCCTCCGCCAATGCGATGGTTAACGTATTAAACAACATCAAACGCGCGCAACTGGTTGAAAAAGAAGTGCAGCGTTTGCAGCAACACAACAAACACAACAGTCAGGAAACAGTGTGATGAGCAAGAGTTACCATATTGCCGTCTTACCCGGTGACGGCATCGGCCCGGAAGTGATGGCTCAGGCGTATAAAGTATTGGATGCGGTTCGCCAGCGTTTTGGTCTGCGCATCACCACCAGCGAATACGACGTCGGCGGCATCGCCATCGATCGTCAAGGCACGCCGCTGCCACAGGGGACGATTGAAGGCTGCGAACAGGCCGACGCCATTCTGTTCGGTTCGGTCGGCGGCCCGAAATGGGAACATCTGCCGCCGGCGGAGCAACCGGAACGTGGAGCGCTGCTGCCGCTGCGTAAACACTTCCGCCTGTTCAGCAACCTGCGCCCGGCACGCCTGTATCAGGGTCTGGAAGCCTTCTGCCCGCTGCGTAGCGACATCGCCGCCAACGGTTTCGACATTCTGTGCGTGCGCGAGTTGACCGGCGGTATCTACTTCGGCCAGCCGAAAGGCCGTGAAGGCAGCGGCATGTACGAACGCGCCTTCGATACCGAGGTATATCACCGTTTCGAAATCGAGCGCATTGCCCGCATCGCCTTTGAATCGGCACGCAAACGCCGCAGTATCGTCACCTCGATCGATAAGGCCAACGTGCTGCAAAGCTCGATTCTGTGGCGCGAAATCGTTAACGAAATCGCCCGCGACTACCCGGATGTTCGCCTGAATCATCTGTATATCGACAATGCCACCATGCAGTTGATTAAAGACCCGTCCCAGTTTGACGTGCTGCTGTGCTCCAACCTGTTCGGCGACATCCTGTCCGACGAGTGCGCGATGATCACCGGCTCGATGGGGATGTTGCCGTCGGCCAGCCTCAACGAGCAGGGCTTTGGTTTGTACGAACCGGCAGGCGGTTCCGCGCCGGATATCGCCGGCAAGAACATCGCCAACCCGATCGCTCAGATTCTGTCCGCCGCGCTGCTGCTGCGCTATAGCCTGGGGGCAGACGACGCCGCCACCGCCATTGAGCAGGCGGTCAATCAGGCGCTGGCGGAAGGTTACCGCACCGGCGATCTGGCTAGCGGCGGCACCGCCGTCACCACTGATGAAATGGGCGATGCGATTGCCCGGTTTGTAGCAGAAGGGGCGTAATCATGGGTAAAACCTTATATCAGAAGTTGTTTGATGCGCATGTGGTACACGAAGCGCCGAATGAAACCCCGCTGCTGTATATCGACAGGCATCTGGTGCATGAAGTGACTTCACCGCAGGCATTCGACGGCCTGCGCGCCATGGGCCGCAAAGTCCGCCAGCCGGGCAAAACCTTCGCCACTATGGACCATAACGTGTCTACTCAGACGCGTGACATTAACGCCAGCGGCGAAATGGCCCGCATCCAGATGCAGGAACTGATCAAGAACTGCGCCGAGTTCGGCGTGCAGCTGTATGACCTGAACCATCCGTTTCAGGGTATCGTGCACGTTATCGGGCCGGAACAAGGCATGACACTGCCGGGGATGACCATCGTCTGCGGCGACTCCCACACCGCTACCCACGGCGCGTTCGGCTCGCTGGCATTCGGCATCGGCACCTCGGAAGTCGAGCATGTGCTGGCGACGCAGACGCTGAAGCAAGGCCGTGCCAAAACCATGAAGATCGAGGTAGCTGGCGATGCTACTTCCGGTATCACCGCCAAAGACATCGTACTGGCGATCATCGGTAAGACCGGCAGCGCCGGCGGTACGGGTCATGTCGTGGAATTCACTGGCAAAGCTATCGAAGCGCTGAGCATGGAAGGCCGTATGACCCTGTGCAACATGGCGATCGAAATGGGCGCCAAAGCCGGTCTGGTGGCACCGGACGACACCACCTTCGCTTACCTGAAAGGCCGCCAGTTCGCACCTACCGGCAGCGATTGGGATGCCGCGGTGGAATACTGGAAGACCCTGCATTCCGATGCCGATGCTCACTACGACACCGTAGTGACGCTGAATGCCGCCGATATCGCGCCACAGGTGACCTGGGGCACCAACCCCGGCCAGGTGATCGCCGTCGATCAAATCATCCCGGCGCCGGAATCCTTCAGTGATCCGGTAGAGCGCGCTTCGGCGGAAAAAGCGCTGGCGTATATGGGCTTGCAGCCGGGCGTAAAACTGACGGAAGTGGCGATCGACAAAGTGTTTATCGGTTCCTGCACCAACTCCCGTATTGAAGACTTACGCGCCGCCGCCGCCATCGCCAAAGGGCGCAAAGTGGCCGCCGGCGTGCAGGCTTATGTCGTCCCCGGCTCCGGCCCGGTCAAAGCCCAGGCGGAAGCCGAAGGTCTGGACAAAATTTTCCTGGATGCCGGTTTCGAATGGCGTCTGCCCGGCTGCTCAATGTGCCTGGCGATGAACAATGACCGTCTGAATCCGGGCGAGCGTTGCGCGTCCACCAGTAACCGTAACTTTGAAGGGCGTCAGGGCCGTGGCGGTCGCACCCATCTGGTCAGCCCGGCGATGGCGGCGGCGGCGGCGGTTACCGGCCGTTTCGCAGACATTCGTGAACTGAATTAAGAGAGGCACTCCATGGCTAAATTTACCCAACACACTGGTTTGGTGGTGCCGCTGGATGCCGCCAACGTCGATACCGACGCGATTATCCCGAAGCAGTTCCTGCAAAAGGTGACCCGCACCGGTTTCGGTCAGCATCTGTTTCACGACTGGCGTTTTCTGGATGACGCCGGCCAGCAGCCTAACCCGGATTTCGTGCTGAACCAGCCGCGCTATAAGGGTGCGAGTATCCTGCTGGCACGCGAAAACTTCGGTTGCGGCTCTTCGCGCGAGCACGCGCCGTGGGCATTGACCGACTACGGTTTTAAGGTGGTGATCGCCCCGAGCTTCGCCGATATTTTCTACGGTAACTCGTTTAACAACCAGCTGCTGCCGGTTAAATTGAGCGATGCCGATATCGACGACCTGTTCAAACTGGTAGCCAGCCATGAAGGCATTACCTTCACGGTAGATCTGGAAGCACAGCAAGTTAAAGCAGGCGAGAAGACCTACTCGTTTGAAATAGACAGCTTCCGCCGTCACTGCATGATAAACGGTCTGGACAGCATCGGCCTGACCCTGCAGCACGACGCATCCATCGCCCGCTACGAGCAGCAACAACCGGCGTTTCTGCGCTAGTTTTGCCTTGTAGGCTTTTAAACCACTTAAGTGCAGATGAAGGGTTTTCCGGCGTCAAAAACTGTGCTGAGGTGGGCGACTTCGCCGGGTGAGCGGCATGGATGCCGCGAAAGCCCGTGCCGTGTTGGACAAAAACGCCGGGAGCGTTTTTGAACAGCGTTTACGCTGGCCCGAAGGGCGAGCCCCAAGGATGGGGCGAGTAATCGCGTCACGGGCGGCCCGAACAGCGAAGGGACCGCGTTAGCGGCACAGTTTAGCCACACAGCCAGTGGTCAAGGAGAGGCGGCGTCTGAGCCTCTCCTTGTCGTGCGTGCGATGGTGCTGCAAAGCGAGAATCGACGTTATCGCGCACGAAACCTCTCACCGATCTTGCATAGACTCGTCAGCAACAAAACAACACGGTTGTTTGTCAACAACCTCAATGAGAACGCGGACCGCGGCTCCAGTAGGCCATAAAGGTGATGGACTCCTGTGCGATACCTTTTTCCGCCAGCAGATAGCGGCGCAACGCCTTCACCGCCGAGGATTCAGTGGCCACCCACCCGAAGAACTGACCTTGCTGCGCACTGGCCGGTTCCCAGACCTTCTCGCCATCGGCAATATCCGCCACCGCAACAGGGTGTGCCGCTACCTGCGCTGTCGGGCATGACCAATGGCGCGCAGCCTCCAGCAAACGCTCGCCATAGGTCGCGCCGGTGCCTTCGCGCGGCAACCAGACCACTTCGGCGAACGGCAACTGGCGATAATCGTCAACGCAATCCGCCTGTAACGGTACTTCGATAAACGCCTGCACCTGCGGCGGGTTATCCTGCTGCGACAACTGATCCAGAATGCCTTTGATCGCCGGCAACGCGGTTTCATCGCCCATCAGCAGCACCTGACGGATGTTTTCCGACAGCACCCACTCGTAGCCGCCGTTATCGCCGGCAAAGTCGCCGCGCGGCGCTACCATCTGCAACTCGGCGCCGGGCTGCGCACTCATCACCCAGGCCGAAGCCGGGCCTTCGGTGCCATGCACCACGAACTCCACCACCATTTCGCCGGTTTCGGTGTCCAGACTGCGCAGCGTGTAGGTGCGGGGAATCGGGCGTTGTTGCTTAGGCATAGCCTGCACCAGCTTATACCACTCGCCGACATCCGGCAGACGCGGCGGCGTGCCGTCCTCAGCAGGCAGCAACACTTTAATACGCTGATCCGGCGCGCAGATTTTCATCTGTTTCACCGCTTCGCCAGTGAATACGCAGCGCATCAGCGATGGGGTAAGCAATGTCTTGTGGGCCAACGTAACATCAAACACTTTATATTCCTTTACCCCAGCCATAACCCGCCTTTACCTCTCTGGTTGTAATTCTCCGGCAATGTGCCGCCTGTCGATATTTGTGCCGATAACGGCTTCAAACCCCGCACAGTTTTATCACTTACCTTCGATAATGAGAAACATTATTGACTCAATTTCCATTCTCAAAACAATGTTCACCCGCCATCTCCGGATTGCCTGCGAGATCACGGTTTTGTCCGGCGTTTTTCGCCTACCCTGATCGTTCGGTATTCACGAGATAAGGAGACCTCATGACACGCATCATCCGGTGTTATCGCCAGAGCCTCTCCGGCGATTGTCGCCCCTGGTTCAACATCGATCACCGCCTCACCAACGATTTCCCACGCCCGTTTCATGCCTGATTCAGCTTTACCCTGATTTTTTCCTGTTATTTCAATTTATTTTTGACGTCATACAGCGGCGGCGATGTCTGCTGACGGGCGTCGTGGAGATATTGCATGAAACGCATCCCTGAACCTTTTCGCATCAAAATGGTAGAAAACATCCGTATGACCACCCGCGACGAACGGGAGCGCGCCCTGCAGGAAGCAGGCTATAACCCGTTTTTGTTGCGCAGTGAGGATGTTTACATCGACCTGCTGACCGACTCCGGCACCGGCGCCATGAGCGATCGCCAATGGGCCGGTCTGATGATGGGCGACGAAGCCTACGCCGGGTCGCGCAACTACTACCATCTGTGCGATCAGGTGAAAGCGCTGCTGGGTTATCCGTTCACCATTCCGACGCATCAGGGGCGCGGCGCAGAACAAATCCTGTTCCCGTGTCTGATCGCCAAAAAGCAGCGCGCCGGCGGCGGCAAGAAACCGGTGTTCATTTCCAACTTCCATTTCGATACCACTGCCGCTCACGTGGAGCTGAACGGCGCGCGCGCCATCAACGTGGTGACGCCAAAAGCCTTCGACACCACCGCTTATTACGACTGGAAGGGCGATTTCGACCTTGACCTGCTGCACACCACCATCGAACAGCACGGCGCGGATAACGTGGTGGCGATCATCACCACCGTCACCTGCAACAGCTCCGGCGGTCAGCCGATTTCGATGAGCAATATGCGCGAGGTGTATCGCATCGCGCAGCAGCACGGCATTCCGGTGGTGATCGACTCCGCCCGCTTCTGTGAAAACGCCTGGTTCATCAAACAGCGTGAACCCGGCTACGAAAACCGCTCGATCAAAGAGATCGTCCACGAGATGTACCAATACGGCGACATGCTTACCATGTCGGCGAAAAAAGACCCGATGGTAAATATCGGCGGCCTGTGTTGTTTTCGCAGCGACGAAGAGCTGTTCAACGAGGTGCGCATCCGCTGTGTGCCGATGGAAGGTTTCGTCACTTACGGCGGGCTGGCCGGGCGCGACATGGAAGCGCTGGCCATCGGTCTTGAGGAAGGCATGAACGAGGACTATCTGACCTACCGCATCGGCCAGGTGACCTACCTTGGCGAGCGCCTGCGCGCCGGCGGCATCCCGATTCAGTACCCGGTGGGCGGACATGCGGTATTTGTCGATGCGAAAAAACTGCTGCCGCATATCCCGGCGGAACAGTTCCCGGCACAGGCGCTGAATAACGCGCTTTATCTGGAAGCGGGCATCCGTAGTGTGGAAATCGGTTCATTGCTGCTGGGGCGCGACCCGGATACCGGCGAACAGAAACCGTCGCCGCTGGAACTGCTGCGCCTGACCATTCCGCGCCGGGTGTATACCAACGATCACATGGATTACATCGCCGACTCGTTGATCGCACTGAAGGAGAGAGCCAGCGATATCAAAGGACTGACCTTCACCTATGAACCGCCGGTATTACGCCACTTTGTGGCTCGCCTGAAACCGGTGGAATAACGCACCATCATTAAAACGGCTATAAAAAAAGCCAGCGGAGCACTCCGCTGGCTGGTGAACAGCACCATTACTCAGAACACTGTGGCGGTTTCCCGCCGCCGTTCTCACTCTCATTCGATGACCATCGGCCTTATAACCAGCGGCGATACTCTTCCTCATCCATCTCCCGGATCTGCCATTGGGTAACCTGCAACAACAACGCCATTCGCTGTGCGGCGGCGAGTGCGCCCCATCCCCGGCGACAGCCCCGGCAAAGCCAGTGATGATAAAAATGGAATAACCGGCACATATTGCTGCCTCCTCTTCACGGCGGTTCACGCAGTAAACCATTCACTGACTCAAAGTATCCGCGTAATATAGGGAAAAATATATTGATGACCTTGAGTCGTGGAGTTCCTCTTTTATGTCCTCGCCACGTCTGCAACAGCAGTTCATCCGGCTATGGCAATGCCTGCAAGGTCAGGATACCGATACCACGCTGCAAGAGCTGGCGCTGCTGCTCAACTGCTCCCGCCGCCATGTCCGCTCCCTGCTGAGCGCGATGCAACAACAGGGCTGGCTCACCTGGCAGGCAGAGGCCGGGCGCGGTAAACGCTCGCGTCTCAGCTTTCTCTATACCGGGTTAACCCTGCAACAGCAGCGGGCTGAAGACCTGCTGGAGCAAGACCGCATCGAACAACTGGTGCAACTGGTGGGCGACAAAGAAACCGTGCGCCAGATGCTGCTGTCACACCTCGGTCGCAGCGTACGGCAAGGGCGCCACCTGCTGCGCATCCTCTACTACCGCCCAATGCATAACCTGTTGCCCGGCAGTGCGTTACGCCGTTCGGAAACCCACATCGCCCGCCAGATTTTCAGCGGGCTGACCAGCCTAAATGAGGAAAATGGGGAACTGTTGCCGGATATCGCCCACCACTGGCAGGCGTTGTCGCCGCTGCACTGGCGTTTCTATTTGCGACCGGCCATTCGTTTTCACCATGGCCGGGAACTGACGATGGAGGACGTGATCGCCTCGTTGTCCCGGCTGACGGCGCAGCCGCTGTTCTCACACCTGACCCGTATCTCCTCCCCCACGCCGTTCGTGCTGGATATCCGGCTCAGCATACCGGACGACTGGCTGCCGTGGCTGCTCGGCAGCGTACCGGCGATGATCCTGCCGCAAGAGTGGCAAACGCTGCCGGACTTTATGCGCCAGCCTGTCGGCACCGGGCCGTATCAGGTGGTGCGCAATTCGCCCAACCAATTGAAAATCGCTGCGTTTGACGACTATTTCGGCTACCGGGCGCTGATTGACGAAGTCAGTATCTGGGTACTACCCGATGCGCCGACCATCCCCGCCTGTACCGTCACGCTACAAGGCGACGACACCACGGACAATGAGCTGGAGAACCGGCTGGAAGAAGGCTGCTATTTCCTGTTGTTCGACCGCCGCTCGCCGCAAACGGCGGACTCGGAAGTCCGTCACTGGTTGTGTCAGGTACTGAGTCCGGTGGCGATGCTCGCTTTGGCCGACACGCCTTACCAGAGCGACTGGTCCCCCGCTTACGGTTTGTTGCCACGCTGGCATCACAGCCCGCCACGGGCGGTGAGGGAAAAACCAGTCGGCCTGACGCACCTCACCCTCACCTGCTACCGTGACCACCCCGAATACGAAGTGATAAGCGGCATTATGGGCCGCCTGCTGGCATCGCACGGCGTCACGCTGACGCTGCGCAGTCTGGAGTTCGACGCCTGGCGCCAGGGCGACGATGCCAGCGATCTCTGGCTCGGCAGCGCCAACTTCTACCTGCCGCTGGAATTCTCGCTGTTCGCGATGCTGTACGAACTGCCGTTACTGCGGCACTGTCTGGGAGAGGACGAGTTGGAACACACCGCCCGTCAGTGGCGTCAGGGCTCCCTGTCGCTGGCGGAGTGGTGCCAGTCGCTGGTCAGCCGCCAGCAACTCCATCCGCTGTTCCACCACTGGTTGCGGTTGCAGGGACAAGCCAACATGCGGGGGCTACGCATGAACACGCTGGGCTGGTTCGATTTCAAATCGGCCTGGTTTGCGCCGCCGGACCCAGCATCATGACCGCTTGCCGCTGGTCGTGACGCTTTTCCTGATGTGACAAACACTTTACAATAGCGCTGTTCTCAACGGGGTGCGGCCAACATTCATGTACCAGTCGTCATGCACGAACAACCATGCACGTTTGCGTCGCTGAGAAAATACCCGTCGAACCTGATCCGGTTAATACCGGCGAAGGGATTTGAGACTGCATCCTGCTTGCTCAAAGACCTTTGCCGCCTTCAACAATTGGAGCGCAAAGTGTTAAAGAAATTACTGTCCTGCCTGTTACTGCTGTCCGCCCCTGTATTCGCCAAACCGACTCTGACGGTCTATACCTACGACTCGTTCGCCTCAGAGTGGGGCCCCGGCCCGGCTGTCCAAACCGCCTTTGAAAAAGAGTGCGACTGTGAACTGAAATTCGTGGCGCTGGAAGATGGCGTCGCCCTGCTCAACCGCCTGCGTATGGAAGGCAAAAACACCCCGGCGGACGTAGTTCTGGGGCTGGATAATAATCTGGTGCAGGCGGCGGCGCAGACCGGCCTGTTCGCCCCACATGCCGTCAATACCAGCACGCTGACCGTCCCCGGCGGCTGGCGCAACGAGACTTTCCTGCCCTTCGATTACGGCTATTTCGCCTTCGTCTATAACAAAGACAAGCTGAAAAACCCGCCGAAAAGCCTGCATGAGCTGGTGGAAAGCGACCAGCGGTGGACCGTTATCTATGAAGATCCGCGCACCAGCACGCCGGGTCTGGGGCTGCTGCTGTGGATGCAGAAAGTCTACGGCGAAAAAGCGCCGCAGGCCTGGCAGAAACTGGCGGCCAAAACCGTCACCGTCACCAAAGGCTGGAGCGAAGCCTACGGCTTGTTCCTGAAAGGCGAAGCCGATCTGGTACTGAGCTACACCACCTCACCGGCTTACCACCTCATCGCCGAGAAGAAAGACAACTATGCCGCGGCTAATTTCAGCGAAGGCCACTACCTGCAGGTGGAAGTCGCCGCACAACTGGCCGGCAGTAAAAATCCGCAACTGGCGGCACGCTTTCTGCAATTTATGGTAAGCCCGGCCTTCCAGCAGATCATCCCAACCACCAACTGGATGTACCCGGTAATCAAAACCGAGCTGCCGGTGGGCTATAACACCTTGTCTCTGCCAGCTACCGCGCTGGAATTTACCCCGCAGCAGGTGGCGGAACAGCGGGCGAATTGGGTTCAGGCATGGCAACGCGCCGTCAGCCGCTAATTCCCGGTTGGCTATGGCCGGGGCTACTGGCGGCGGTGCTATTGATTAGCACCGCGGCGCTGGCGTTCGCCGCGCTGTGGCTGGACGCCCCCGCCACGCCCTGGCAGTCGCTGTGGGATGACGGCTATCTGTGGCATGTCGTTCGCTTCAGCTTCTGGCAGGCGCTGATGTCGGCGTTGCTTTCCACCTTACCCGCGCTGTTTCTGGCGCGGGCATTGTACCGCCGCCGTTTTCCCGGCCATCGCCTGCTGCTGCGCCTGTGCGCGATGACGCTGGTACTGCCGGTGTTGGTGGCGGTATTCGGCATTCTCAGCGTCTACGGTCGGGAAGGCTGGCTGGCGCGCCTGCTGATGCAGTTCGGTATCGAATACCGTTTTTCGCCTTACGGTTTGCAGGGCATCCTGCTGGCTCACGTCTTTTTTAACCTGCCGTTGGCAACCCGGCTGTTTTTGCAGGCGCTGGAAGGGATTGCCACCGAGCAGCGTCAGTTGGCGGCCCAGCTCGGCCTGCGCGGCCGGCACTTTTTCCGGCTGGTGGAGTGGCCGTGGTTGCGCCGCCAGTTGTTGCCCGCCGTCGCGCTGATTTTCATGCTGTGCTTCGCCAGCTTCGCCACTGTGCTGGCGCTGGGCGGCGGCCCGCAAGCCACCACCATCGAACTGGCTATCTATCAGGCGCTCAGCTTTGACTATGACCCGGCGCGCGCCGCACTGCTGGCATTACTGCAAATGGTCTGCTGTCTGGGGTTGGTATTACTCAGCCAACGGCTCAGTCGGCTGCTGGCGGTCGGCGTCAGCAACCGCCAGCGCTGGCGCGACCCGCAGGACAGCCTGTTCAGCCGGGTTGCCGATACGCTGTTGATTGCGGCGGCGCTGTTGTTGTTGCTGCCGCCGCTGCTGGCCGTCGTCGCGGATGGCCTGAACCGCTCGCTGCCTGACGTATTATTGCGCCAGCCTGCATTATGGCAAACGCTCTGGACCTCGCTGCGCATTGCGCTGGCCGCCGGCGCGCTCAGCGTGGTGCTGACGCTGATGCTGCTGTGGAGCAGCCGGGAGCTGAAACTGCGCCGGCAACGGCTACCCGCGCAATGGCTGGATATGAGCGGAATGCTGATTCTGGCGATGCCGGGGATTGTGCTGGCGTCCGGTTTCTTCCTGCTGTTCAATCGCACCATCGGGTTACCGTCTTCCCCTTACGGGCTGGTG
This sequence comes from Dickeya sp. ws52, assembly GCF_007210685.1. NCBI lineage: Bacteria > Pseudomonadati > Pseudomonadota > Gammaproteobacteria > Enterobacterales > Pectobacteriaceae > Dickeya > Dickeya sp. ws52. The sequence continues at coordinate 70,138 of NZ_SZVX01000011.1, read as the reverse complement.
GTGTTGACCAACGCGCTGCTGGCCATTCCTTATGCGATGAAAGTACTGGAAAACCCGATGGTTGATACGGCTGCGCGTTACGGTTTGCTGTGTCAGTCGCTGGATATCCGCGGCTGGCATCGCCTCAGGGTAGTAGAACTGAAAGCGCTGCGCGCACCTATCGCACAAGCGTTGGCCTTTGCCAGCGTGCTATCCGTGGGTGATTTCGGCATCATCGCCTTGTTTGGCAACGAGCAGTTTCGCACTCTGCCGTTTTACCTTTACCAACAAATTGGCGCTTATCGCAGCGCCGATGGCGCGGTAACGGCGCTGTTGTTGCTGCTGCTGTGCTTTATGCTGTTTACCCTGATTGAGAAACTGGCAGGCATTAATGATCGCGCTCGATAAGTTGACCTATCTCTACCAACACCTGCCGATGCGCTTTGATTTACAGGCGCAACCCGGCGAACGCCTTGCCATTCTGGGCCCGAGCGGCGCGGGGAAAAGTACCTTGCTGAGCCTGATCGCCGGTTTCCTGCCGGCCGACGGCGGCCAGCTACGGCTCAACGGACAAGATCATGTCGCCACGCCGCCGGCAAAACGCCCGGTGTCGATCCTGTTTCAGGAAAACAACCTGTTCCCTCATCTGACGCTGGCGCAGAATATCGCGCTGGGTCTGCACCCCGGCCTGAAACTGACTGAGGAGCAACGGGATACATTGCGCGATATCGCCAGCCGCATGGGGCTGTCGGACCTGCTGGAACGCCTGCCGTCACAGGTTTCCGGCGGCCAACGGCAACGGGCGGCGCTGGCGCGTTGTTTGATTCGCCGGCAACCGATCCTGCTGCTGGATGAACCGTTCTCCGCGCTCGACCCGGCGCTACGTCAGGAGATGCTGTCGCTGGTGGATGAGATTTGCCGCGAGCGGCAGTTGACGCTGCTGATGGTATCGCATCAGTTGGAGGATGCCATGCGCATCGCGCCGCGCAGCGTGCTGGTGGTGGACGGCCACGTCTATCACGATGGCCCGACCGGGGAACTGGCGCGCCACCCGAATGCGGCGCGAATCCTGGGTTTGCGGTGACGGCTCGCGCTGAAATGACGGAATGAAATCCTTACTAAATAAATGTGATCTTACGCACGATTTTGTGTTTTCAGCGCGACAGAGCCTTGTCTGATTTTCCGCACTCATGGTTATATGAAAGCGCAGATTAACCAAAACGAACATAAGGTTCCCCGTGAAACACACCACCCCTACTTTCGCACTACTAAACAACGCCGCGCTGCTTGACGCGGTCGTCGTCGTGCGCGTGGTGGTCGTGGTCGGCAGCGCGCCGTAACGGGTTCCGAATCAAACCTAGATTCCCAAACCCCGCCGGCGCAAGCCGAGCGGGGTTTCTTTTATCCACCCTCCCCGCTCCTCCTGACACCGGCTCTGATAAAGGATATGACTATGCGTTATACAGGAGCTGAGCTGATCATCCGTCTGCTGGAACAGCAAGGCATTACCACCGTGACCGGTATTCCGGGCGGCGCAGCATTGCCGCTGTACGATGCGTTGGGAAAAAGCCGTACTATTCGCCACGTACTCGCCCGCCATGAACAGGGAGCCGGATTCATCGCTCAGGGGATGGCGCGCGCCAGCGGTAAAGCGGCGGTTTGTATGGCCTCCAGCGGGCCCGGCGCCACCAACCTGCTCACCGCCATCGCTGACGCCAAGCTCGATTCCATTCCGCTGGTGTGCATCACCGGTCAGGTGCCGTCAAGTATGATCGGCACCGATGCCTTTCAGGAAGTCGACACCTACGGCATCTCAATCCCGGTCACCAAGCACAACTATCTGGTACGCGACATCAACGAGCTGCCGCAGGTGATTAACGATGCCTTCCGTCTGGCGCAGTCCGGCCGTCCCGGCCCGGTCTGGGTGGATATTCCCAAAGACGTGCAAACGGCCACCATTGAGCTGGCGGAGCTGCCCGCACCCGTCGCGTTATCCCCGGCTCCGGCTGTCGATACTCATGCCCTGAACGCCGCCGCAGCGATGATCAATCAAGCCAAACGCCCCATTCTGTATCTGGGCGGCGGGATCATCAGCGCCGGAGCGCATCAGCAAGCTATCGAACTGGCGGAGCGTGCCGGGCTGCCTACTACCATGACGCTGATGGCGCTGGGCGCCATGCCGGTGGATCACCCGCTGTCACTGGGTATGCTGGGTATGCACGCCGCCCGCTATACCAACCTGATCCTGCAACAGTCGGATTTGTTGATCGTGCTGGGCGCCCGCTTTGACGATCGCGCCATCGGAAAAGCGGAAGAATTCTGCCCGGATGCCCGCGTTGTCCATATCGATATCGATCCGGCCGAACTCGGCAAGATCCGCCAGCCGCACGTGGCGCTTCACGCCGATGTGGCGCAGGCGTTGGACCAATTACTGCCGCTGGTCGAGCGTCAGCCGCGCACCGAGTGGCTCGAACAGGTTCGTACCCTGCAACGCGATTTCCCGTTCAACATGCCGAACATCGACGATCCGCTCAGTCACTACGGGTTGATCCGTGCGGTGGCCGAACAACTGGACGATCAGGCCATCATCACCACCGATGTGGGCCAGCACCAAATGTGGGTGGCGCAGGCCTATCCGCTGCGGCGCTCACGTCAGTGGCTCACCTCCGGCGGTTTTGGCACCATGGGCTTTGGCGTGCCCGCCGCTATCGGCGCCGCGTTGGCGGAACCGCAGCGCACCGTGGTCTGTTTTTCCGGCGACGGCAGCCTGATGATGAACATTCAGGAAATGGCCACCGCCGTGGAAGAAAACCTGAACGTAAAAATCGTCCTGATGAACAACCAGTCGCTGGGGCTGGTGCACCAGCAGCAGGAGCTGTTTTACCAGCAAAACTTTGTGGCGTCCAACTACCGCTACCAAACCAACTTTCTGGCGATTGCCGCCGGATTCGGTTTCGCCACTTGCGACCTGAACGCGGCTGAAAACCTGCAAGCCGCACTGCGCGACGCACTGCAACGACCCGGCCCTGCATTGATTCACGCCGCTATCGATATCAACGAAAAAGTGTTTCCGATGGTACCGCCGGGTGCCGCCAACATTGAGATGATTGGAGATTAAATTATGCAGACTTCATCGACGACTGGACAGGTCACGCTGGAACTCTCGGTACGCAACCACCCTGGCGTGATGTCGCACGTATGCGGGCTGTTCGCCCGTCGCGCGTTCAACGTAGAAGGCATCATGTGTATGCCGCTGCCAGGCAATGAGCAAAGCCGCATCTGGCTATTGGTGAAAGACGATCAACGCCTGCCGCAGATGATCAGTCAGGTAGAAAAGCTGGAAGACGTATTGCAAGTAACTCGCCACGGCGAAGAGATGAAAATCTTTGATCAGGTCGCGGAGTTTTACCGCTAACCTCAGGCGCGATACCGGGCAAACCGGTATCGCGTCGGCTCATTTATCCATTCAAAATCTGCCACAGCAGACGCCGATACACCGGCATCAACGGATGCTGCCACAACTGCCACAGACTAACGGCGGCGATAACCGACGCCAGCGGCGCCAGCCAGCGCAGACGCGAAGCCGTCAACCAGCTGGTTGATGCGGCATCTTCCCCACGAGGGACGCGCCACCAACGCCACAGCAACCAACCCGCACACCACAGCAGGATAGCCGTGACCAACAGCAGCCATTTAAAGCTGCCACTATCGGCCTGTTTGGGAATATCAATCGCCACCCCCGCCAGAATGCCGGGCATCAGGTATACCGGCGGCCAGGTGAGGCAGCCGATGATATTCGGCAGCGCAAAGCGCCGGGGCGACAACTCCAACATTCCCGCCACCATCGGAACCAACGGGCGGGTCGGGCCAAAAAACCGCCCGATCAGAATCGTCGCCATATTATGCTGGTGCAGCATTTTTTCGGTGCGATACAGATACGCCCGATGCTTTTGCAGGAACGACCAGTTATGCAACCGGTCCTTAAAACGCCAGCCAATGAAGTAGGAGATCCAGTCTCCCAGCAAGCAACCGATGATGCCCATACCCCAGGCCGGATATAGCCCCATATTGCCGCTGCCGATCAACGCCCCCAGCGACGCCATCATCAGCGTGCCGGGCAACAGCAACCCCACCAGCGCCAGTGACTCCAGAAACGCCACCAGCAGTACCGCCGTCAACGAATACGCTAACGATTGTGTGATCAGATGCTCCAGCCAGGCTTCCATAAACCTCTACATTTCTGCTTTTTTATGAACAAAGATAACGGGATGATAGCAGGAAACGGCAGGAATATGGCAGATCGTAGTAAAAACGCGGCTGAGGCGAAGCTCACCATGACTGGACAGCCATGTCCTTGAAGCAGCACCCTTTTGTTGTTATAAAAGCATCACTTTAAGAAAATAAATGGATTGACTCATGGAAGAAGCGAGGATTGCTTTTCCTGTTGGCAACGGGCAGATCAACAGGGTTGAGGACGTAAAAACCGTTCAACAGTTACTGAACAGCCGGTCAAACGGAACACTGAGCGTTGACGGTATTGTCGGCATCAGAACACAGGCAGCCATTATCCACTTTCAGCGCCAGATAGTAGGAATGGGTACGCCTGACGGTATTGTCTCCCCGCACGGCCCTACACTGAGAAAATTAAACCATCTTCACACCCGACGCCCGGCAATCTCTCAGCCATCATTTTCTGCCAATTCCGGCGACAGCGTTTCCGAAGAGCTCTACCTGAATGCAGCCAGAGAGCTAAACTGCGAAGTAGCGGCGATTAAAGCGGTTGTTATGACTGAAACCGCATTACGTAGCGCTTTTATCAGTTCCGGGAAACCGAAAATACTCTATGAAAGACACTATTTTCGACGACTGACACAAGGTCGATATGATCGCGCATACCCGGAGATATCAGGCGAACGTTACAAGCAATATGGCTCACATGAACTCCAATATGAAAGACTCGAAACTGCAATGACACTGGATCGGCAAGCTGCACTCATGTCCGCCTCCTGGGGAGCGTTCCAGATTATGGGAGAAAATTATAGAAGTGCAGGTTTTAATGATATTGAAAGCTTCGTTTCTGCAATGGGAAATATTAATGGTCAAGTATTTTCTTTTATTAATCATATAAAAAATACGCCAGCTCTACGCTCGGCATTACAAAATAAAGATTGGACAACATTTGCAAGGCTTTACAATGGGAGAAAATATGCTGAAAGGAATTACCATATAAAAATGGCAAATAATTATCATTTACTAACAACCAGATAATAGGTAATCCTATGAAAAAAATATTACTACTAATTATACTAACTGTTTCATTACAATCTTACGCATCGATTAATTTAGTGAAAAGCAGCGAAGATTTATTAATAAAAAAAACCATTGAAGATGCAAATCAAAGAGGCATTGTTGATATAAAAATACAAGAAGAGCAAATTTTTGCCATTAATGAAAACAATAAAAACATAGGAACAATAATACCAGGAAAAGGATTTTATAAAAATTACTATCCAGTTTGTTTTATTAGCTGGTCTACTGACAAGAAGACAATATCCAATATTGTCTTCTCAATGGGGAATGGTGATTTTGAGTTTTCACAATGCGAAACCCTTGATGCGCTAGGAAAAATAGAATCCGCAGGAAAGGTATTCATTGGATTTGTTTATTCAGTTGGTTTACCTGATGATAGAACGGAACAAAATTATTTTTTATTGGCACTAGATCAGGATAGAAGAGCTATTGTAGATGAAAGTAAACTTGTAGAACCTCTTCAAAACACCAATGAAAGAAAAAGTATTTCTGCAATCAGAAAACATCTTAAAAAGGTGATGGAAGATAAAGAATGAAAGTCCTGTTGGCAATACTCATATTGATAACTCCATTGAGTTCATATTCTACTATTAAACTAACTAAAATTAATGATAGTAGCATATTGAAGAAATTGATAATAAAAGGCCAAGCATCAGATATCAGCCGCATAAAAATACAGAAAGATCAGACTTTCGACATCAGCGAAAACGGAAAATACATAGGCACTATCGTGCCTGCAGAAGGATATTACAACAAAATTGAACCGTTCTGTTTCATTGGATGGTCTTCAGATAATAAAAATATCTCAGATATAAAAGTCTCTATCGGTCGGGGATTTTTTGAAACGGTGACCTGCCTGAGTCTCGATGCGGTAGGAAAAATTGAAGTTAAAGGAAAAACGTTCATTGGTTTTGTTTATACCGTAGCATTACGCGACAGAACATCGCAGAACTATTTTTTACTTGAATTAGATGAAGATAGAAAAACAATAACAGACGTAAGTGATATAATTGAAAAACTACAGTTTTACTCTGAAAAGAAAAGCATTGTTGATCTTAAAAAGTACCTTGAAGAAGAGCTGAAAGCTGTAAAAAGCTAAAAACCGTTAAATTTAAGCTTAGTTATCTGGCACCTAATATCATACAATGGTGCCAGATAATAACGCAGGAAGATCCCACTAATTAAAACAGCTGGCTTTCCCAAATACAATAAGCACTGGTTCCGGCTTTGACATGTTCGCATAACATATTTTTATAAGTAAAAGAGATAAACTCTTCTGGTTGATATTCATTGTGCGTTATCGAACTGGGGTAGTGCATTCTGATATTTTTTACTTTTGCATCGGTCAATTTTATTGAGAAATATTGCTCCATCCCCCCATTCTCTGAGGTTCGATAAAAAATGAAAGAACAGGTTAAATATTCATTCTCGTTTAATGCACTCAATAATAATGGTGTCGATTTATCAATGGGCTTCCTAATTTCAACAGGTTGATATGCAACATTATCGATGCGCTCTGCTGCATTGTTTAGCTCATAGACAAAAATCTCATTTTCATGCCCTTTTTGCCATTTGTTCCCCATTGAGTCATAAGATCCACATCCAGAAGAAATCAGCCCCTGATTTTTACCTTCTATTTTCAGATAAATGATATTGGCCATAAAATTCCCTTTACCTAATAAACATAAACAAGTGATATACACATCTACGATAATAATTAAATTTTCCATAAATATCTATATCTTATGAGAATAAAAATTTTTTGACACACATCAAGATATACTTAATCATAACTTAGAGACTTTTTTATTGAAAAAACAAAATATTATTGTTATAAAAACCCACCAAATTATTAAAATAACCAAAAAACACACATGAAAAAAGCAATATACACATCAGTACTTATAACACTATTAGCATCAATACCATCCTATGCATCGGTCAACTTGATAAAAAGTGATGATGAAACCTTATCAAGTGAAATAATAAAGTCAGGAAATGACAAAGAGATTATTGATATAAGCATTCAAGACAATCAACAGTTTGATATTATTGATGATGGTAAATACATCGGAACAATAATACCTGCCAGAGGGTTTTACAATAATGATAAACCACTGTGCTTTATTGGTTGGTCAACAGACAAAAAAACAATATCAAAAATCATCCCATCAATAGGGCAAGGATATTTTGAACTCTCTCTCTGTTCAAAACTTAATGCAATAGGAAAAATAGAGGGAAAAGGAAGAACCTTTATTGGCTTTGTATACACTGTAGGGTTGAGGGACAGATATGCTCAAAATTACTTCCTCATTGAGTTAGACAAAGAGAAAAGAACGATAGAAGATAAAAGTCAACTCATTGAAAAATTTCAAAATGACTCAGAGAAAAAGAGCATAGCTGATCTAAAAAAAGATATAAAGAAAATTGAAGAGAAATAACAATGAAGAAAATACTGGCAACAATAACATTGTCGATGTCGCTGCAAGCATATGCATCAATTATATTAACACCGATTGATGGTAGTCATCTATTATCACCATTATCGATAAAAGCTCAGCCACTGGAAGTAGAGCAGATAGAAATACATAATAGCCAATCTTTTGACATTACTGAAAACGGTAAATATCTAGGAACACTCATCCCTGCCGAAGGATATTACAAAAAATACAACCCATTATGCTTTATTGGCTGGTCAACAGACAAAAAAGAAATCAGTAATATTGTGCCATCTATTGGTCAAGGTGATTTTGAAAACTCAACCTGTTTAAGCCTCGATGCAGTGGGGAAAATAGACGTTAGCGATAAAACATATATAGGCTTCGTTTATACTGTTGGGTTAAGAGATAGACAAGCAAAAAACTACTTCTTGCTTGAGCTGGATAAAGATAAAAGAATGATCGTAGATAAAAGTACAGTTATTGATGAACTACAAAATAATGGTGAAAAAAAAAGCATTGCAATGCTCAGAAAATATCTTTCTCAAAATATCTTGCGCTAGCCTTAACTAATCGTTAATTATCAAATGAAAAAAACCAGTGGACATTACAACAATAACTCAAAATAAGTAGCATTATCTTCATGGTTAACGGAAAGCACGATGAACTTATTTTTATCGGGTGATGTCCATACTTCCCGGTAGCCATCATTCATCATGCTACGAAACTCTAATGATTTAACATAGCGCCTTAACGTCTCAATATCGGTGGTATTGTCGAAATATATACCGATAACCTGCTTTCCAGGCCCCTCGGCATCACCATATTTTATTTGATAATTTTGGGATATCTTAGGTACGTTTTTTATTATTGGTTCAATTAACTGATTGCCGCCAAAACCAATATAAGAGGGAATACATGCATTGGCATTAGAAGCACAGATAAAGAAAGATAAAATGAAAATCAGCCGGCTCAATATGCTCATATCCTTCTAACCAATTTCCTTTAAGTACAGTGATTATTCATTTAGCCCACGAAATCATAACCAGATAAGAAAGATTGAGTGTACAACTTAAACCAGAGAGCCAATATCGGCAAGTAGACAGCGCTATTGAAACAAGTCCTGAAACTGGACAAGAACTGTATATATATCCATAATTTATTGCATTACTCCACTTACTCATCCGATAACACGCCATGACCCTTTCCCCACCGCGTCAGGGATTTGTACTGACCCGCCACTGGCAGGACACGCCCGCCGGCGTGCTGGTCGAATGCTGGCTGGCAACCGACACCGGCCCCTGCCGGGTCAGGTTATCTCCACAGCAGGCAGTGGCGTTTGTACCCATGCGCCATCAGGCGCAGATTAGCCGGTTATTGAGCGGTGAAAAGCACTGGCAGCTGCGACCGCTGGCGCTGAAAAACTTCCACCACGAACCGCAACTCGGGCTCTACTGCCTGCACTACCGCCAGTTGCTGCGTCTGGAGAAGAAACTGCAGGAAGCGGGAATTCCGGTGTACGAGGCAGATATCCGCCCGCCGGAGCGATTTCTGATGGAGCGGTTTATCACCGCGCCGGTCTGGTTCAGTGGCGAAGAGACTGCCGACGGCCTGATCGATCACGTGAAGCTAAAACCCGCACCGGATTATCGCCCACCGCTGAAAACCGTATCGCTGGATATCGAAACCAGCCGTCACGGCGAGCTTTACTGTATCGGCCTGGAAGGCTGCGGCCAGCGTCAGGTGTTTATGCTGGGACCGGAAAACGGCACCCCGGAAGGCGCGGGTAATCTGACGCTGGAGTATGTCGCCGGCCGCCCCCAATTGCTGGAAAAACTCAATCAATGGCTGCACACCTATGACCCGGACGTAATCATCGGCTGGAATCTGGTGCAGTTCGATCTACGGGTACTGCAACAGCACGCTGAGCGTTACCGCATCCCGCTGCGGCTCGGACGCCGCGGCCAGGAACTGGAATGGCGCGAGCATGGTTACCGGCCGGGGCATTTTTTCGCCGGTGCGCCGGGGCGACTGATCGTCGATGGCATCGAAGCGCTGAAGTCCGCCACCTGGAATTTTGCTTCGTTTAGCCTGGAATTTGTCTCCCAGTCGCTGCTGGGTGAGGGGAAAGCCAGTGATAATCCTTACCAGCGGCTGGAGGAAATCGAGCAGCGTTTTCAGCAGGACAAACCTGCACTGGCGCGCTACAACCTGAAAGACTGCGAACTGGTGACGCGTATCTTCGAGAAAACCCATTTGATCGATTTTTTGCTGGAACGCGCCAGTGTCACCGGGCTGGCGGCGGACCGCAGCGGTGGTTCCGTTGCGGCGTTTACCCACCTCTACCTGCCGCGGATGCACCGGGCCGGGTTCGTGGCGCCCAACCTCGGCGAGGTGCCGCCGGAAGCCAGCCCCGGCGGCTACGTGATGGATTCCCGCCCCGGCCTGTACGATTCAGTGCTGGTGCTCGACTACAAAAGCCTGTACCCCTCTATCATTCGCACGTTTTTGATTGACCCGGTTGGGCTTATCACCGGCTTGCAGCAACCCGATGAACAACATGCGGTAGAGGGTTTTCGCGGCGCCTGGTTTTCCCGCCGCCAGCACTGCCTGCCCGCCATCGTGGAAGAGATCTGGCATGAACGCGACCTCGCCAAACAGGAAAACAACAAGCCGTTATCACAGGCGCTAAAAATCATCATGAATGCGTTTTATGGCGTGCTGGGGTCGAGCGGTTGCCGCTTTTTCGATCCACGCCTCGCCTCCTCCATCACCCTACGTGGCCATGAGATCATGCGCCAGACCCGTTCCCTGATTGAAGCCAAAGGTTATCAGGTGATTTACGGCGATACCGACTCTACCTTCGTCTGGCTGAAGCGCGCCCACAGTGAGGACGACGCGAACATCATCGGTCATGAGCTGGTGGCCTATATCAATGACTGGTGGCAGCAGCACCTGCACCAGCAACACGGGTTGATCAGCGCGCTGGAGATGGAGTACGAAACCCATTTTCACCGTTTTCTGATGCCCACCATCCGCGGTACCGAACTGGGCAGCAAAAAGCGCTACGCCGGCATGACAGTAACGGCACAGGGCGAACAGATGGTGTTCAAAGGGCTGGAAACGGTGCGTTCCGACTGGACGCCGCTGGCGCAGCAATTCCAGCAACAGCTTTACCAGCGCATCTTCCACCACGAACCGTATCAGGAGTGGGTACGGGAGTACGTGGCGAAAACGATGAACGGCGAGCACGACGACCTGCTGGTATACCGCAAACGTCTGCGCCATAAACTGAGCGACTATCAGCGCAACGTGCCGCCGCAGGTACGCGCCGCCAGAATGGCCGACGACTACAACCGCCGGCATGACCGGCCGTTGCAGTACCAGAGCGGCGGCTGGATAAGCTACGTCATCACGGTGAACGGGCCGGAACCGCTGGAAAATCGCCGCTCGCCGCTGGATTACAGCCACTACCTGGAAAAACAGCTGCAACCGGTGGCCGATGCTATCCTACCTTTCATTCACGATGATTTTGCTACACTGATTACCGGACAGATGGGGCTATTTTGACAATCCGGTGGTGCCTGACAGGTGACGAACAGGTCACCATCCAGTACCATAGCGCCCTTCAAAAATATCAGACGTGGGTCCACGTCTGTCATTTAGACAACGGTCAATTACATCCGGGGCGCTCCCCATACCCGCATCACAGGCTGTGCACGACATCATCATTGTCGCGCAGGGCGGGTAAGGTATTGCCGGACGCAGGGGTCGGCGGCCTCCTGTTCAGACATTCTCCGACAACGACGAGTATCGAGCTTAGAATTTATGCCTTTTACACTTGGTCAACGCTGGATCAGCGACACAGAAAGCGATTTAGGATTGGGTACGGTAGTGGCGATGGATGCCCGCATGGTGACTCTGCTGTTTCCGGCCAGCGGCGAAAACCGCCTCTATTCCCGGAGTGACGCGCCCATTACCCGCGTCATGTTCAATCCCGGCGATACCGTCACCAGCCACGAGGGCTGGCAGTTACGGGTGGAAGACGTTCGTGACGAAAAGGGTCTGCGCACTTATATAGGTCAGCGCCTGGACACCGATGAGCCCGCCGAACTGCGGGAAGTGTTCCTCGACAGCAAACTGACCTTCAATAAACCGCAAGATCGGCTGTTCGCCGGCCAGATTGACCGGATGGATCGCTTCGCGCTGCGTTATCGCGCGCATCGCCACCAGCACGAGCAGGCGCTGCAACCCTGGGGGGGATTGCGCGGTATGCGCGCCAGCCTGATTCCGCATCAGTTGCACATCGCCCGTGAAGTAGGTCAGCGCCATGCGCCGCGCGTACTGCTGGCGGACGAAGTGGGTCTGGGCAAAACCATCGAAGCCGGCATGATTATCCATCAGCAGTTGCTGGCAGGTCGTGCGGAACGCGTACTGATCGTGGTGCCGGAAACGCTGCAACATCAGTGGCTGGTGGAAATGTTACGCCGCTTCAACCTGCTGTTCTCGCTGTTCGACGATGAGCGTTACGCCGAAGCCCGCCTCGACAGCGACAACCCGTTTGAAACCGAGCAACTGATCATCTGCTCACTGGATTTTGTGCGCCGCAATCCGTCACGCTTCGAACAACTGCTGGACGCCGATTGGGACCTGCTGGTCGTGGACGAAGCGCACCATCTGGCATGGAGCGAAGCGGCACCCAGCGCCGGCTATAAGGCGGTTGAGCGTCTCGCGTGCGCCATCCCCGCCGTGCTGCTGCTGACGGCGACGCCGGAACAATTAGGTCAGGAGAGCCACTTCGCTCGTCTGCGTCTGCTCGATCCGAACCGTTTCCATGACTACCACGAGTTTATCGCCGAACAGCAGCAATACCGCCCAGTCGCCGACGCGGTCACGCTGTTGCTCAGCGGCAACCGTATCAGCGACAGCGAACGTAATGCACTCGGCGAGATGCTGGGCGAGCAAGATATCGAACCGCTGCTGAAATCCATCGCCAGCAACAGTGAAGACAGCGCAGTTGCGCGTCAGGAACTGATTACCATGTTGATGGACCGGCACGGCACCAGCCGCGTGCTGTTCCGTAACACCCGTCAGGGCGTAAAAGGCTTCCCGAAACGCGAACTGCATCAGGTAAAGCTGCCGTTACCCACGCAGTATCAGACGGCGATCCGTGTATCCGGCATTATGAATGCCCGTAAATCCGCCGAAGATTGCGCACGCGACATGCTCTACCCGGAGCAGATTTATCAGCAGTTCGAAGACGATAACGCCACCTGGTGGAGTTTCGATCCGCGCGTCGAATGGATGCTGGAATTTCTGACCAGCCACCGCGACGAAAAAGTCCTGGTGATCTGCGCCAAAGCCGCCACCGCACTGCAACTGGAACAGGTGCTGCGCACCCGCGAAGCCATCCGCGCCGCGGTGTTCCACGAAGGGTTGTCGATCCTCGAGCGCGATCGCGCCGCCGCGTACTTCGCCTCGGAAGAGGAAGGCGCACAGGTGTTGATCTGTTCCGAGATCGGTTCCGAAGGGCGCAACTTCCAGTTCGCCAGCCATCTGATCATGTTCGATCTGCCGTTTAACCCGGATCTGCTGGAACAGCGCATCGGCCGTCTGGATCGTATCGGTCAGAGCCACGATATTCAGATTCTGGTGCCTTATCTGGAAAATACCGCTCAGGCGCTGCTGGTGCGCTGGTATCACGAAGGGCTGGATGCGTTCGAGCACACCTGCCCAACCGGTCGAGCGATTTATGATAACCACTACGAGCAGTTGATCAACTTGCTGGCGAAACCGTCTGAACAAACCGGGCTGGATGAGTTTATTCATACCTGTCGCCAGCAACATGACGCGCTGAAAGCCCAACTGGAGCAAGGTCGCGATCGCCTGCTGGAGATGCACTCCAACGGCGGCGAGCGGGCGCAGGCGCTGGCCGGGGCGATCGCCGAACAGGATAACGACGTCAATCTGGTGAATTTCGCCCTCAACCTGTTCGACATTATCGGCATTCATCAGGACGACCGCAGCGATAACCTGATCGTGCTGACGCCGTCGGATCATATGCTGGTGCCGGATTTCCCTGGCCTGCCGCAGGACGGTTGCACCATTACGTTCGATCGCGATCAGGCATTGTCACGCGAAGACGCGCAGTTCGTCAGTTGGGAGCATCCGCTGATCCGCAACGGACTGGATCTGATCCTGTCCGGCGACACCGGCAGTTGCGCCGTCTCGCTGCTGAAAAACAAGGCATTGCCGGTCGGCACCCTACTGGCGGAACTGATCTATGTGGTGGAAGCGCAGGCGCCGAAGAAACTGCAATTGACCCGTTTCCTGCCGCCGACGCCGATTCGCGTCCTGCTGGATCGCAAAGGCACTAATCTGGCGGCACAGGTGGAATTCGAGAGCTTCAACCGTCAACTGAGCGCAGTTAATCGCCACACCTCCAGCAAGCTGGTGAACGCGGTGCAGGACGAGGTACACGACATGTTGCAGAAGGCCCAGCCGCTGGTGGAAGCGCAGGCGCAGGAACTGATCGCCGATGCGCAGCGTAATGCCGAAACGCAGTTGCGCCGTGAACAGGAACGACTGGAGGCGCTCAAAGCCGTCAACCCGAACATCCGTGACGACGAGCTGGAAGCGCTGGAAGAACAGCGCGAACAGGTACTGCTGAATCTGCAACAGGCCAACTGGCGTCTGGATGCCATCCGTCTGGTGATGGTGGCGCACCAGTAAGCCCCATCGGTTATCTACCTACTTCGCGGCAGGGTCTACCCTTGCCGCGATGCCGGAGCCTTCATGGAACCCTATAACCCGCCCCGCGATCCCTGGCTGCACATCCTGTACCAGGATCAGCACATCATGGTGGTGAACAAACCCAGCGGATTGCTCTCCGTTCCCGGCCGTGCCGAAGAACATAAAGACAGCATCATGACCCGCATTCAGGCCGACTTTCCCGCGGCCGAATCCGTCCATCGTCTGGACATGGCCACCAGCGGCGTAATGGTGGTGGCGCTGACCAAGGCGGCTGAACGGGAATTGAAACGCCAGTTTCGTGAACGGGAACCGAAGAAATCCTATATCGCACGCGTCTGGGGGCACCTGACGCAGGATGACGGGCTGGTCGATCTGCCGCTGATTTGCGACTGGCCGAACCGCCCAAAACAAAAAGTTTGTTTTGAACAGGGCAAACCCGCCCAAACCCACTATACCGTGTTATCACGAGACAACGACGGTACCACCCGCGTGAAGCTGATGCCGATCACCGGGCGTTCACACCAGTTGCGCGTCCACATGTTGGCGCTCGGCCATCCGATTCTGGGCGACGGATTTTACGCCCACCCAGAAGCTAAAGCGCTGGCTCCCCGTTTATTACTTCATGCACAGGAACTGGCGATCACCCATCCGGTCTTTAACACACCGATGCATTTTCGCTGCGAAGCAGATTTCTAATTCGCTGCGAAGCAGACTTCCAAGCCCTTCTTCAGGCACGTATTCCTCTTTCTGAAAACGGTGATTCTTTAGAAAGGGCTGCGTTGAAAGCGCAGGCAATCGGAAGAAGAAAGCAAGTGTTCGGGAAACAAGAGAAGTCAGCGAGAAAACTTATTGATCTTCAGAAACTCATAGGCGGCCTGAATATCCTGCGCTTTGCGCTTGGCCATCTCAATCATGCGCGGCGACAGGCCCTTACCCATCATTTTGTCCGGATGGTGCTCGCTCATCAGCTTACGATAAGCACGTTTTACCGTCGCGGCGTCATCCGTGCTACGAACCCCTAATGTACGGCAGGCGCTTTCCAGCGTCGGCCCACGCGACGATATCGGCGGCCGCTGACCGTAGGACTGCCCGCCATAGGATTGATTACGTCGCTGATAAGATTTATTGCCCTGCCACGATGATTGCTGGCTATTCTGCCGGGACTGATGGCTGCTCCCCTGTCGCGACTGGTAGGTGTTCCCCTGCCGTGACTGGTAGCCATTATTACTGTTTTGTTTTGATGATTGATGAGTGTTGCGCTCCATGCTGCGTATAAACAGTTCGAACTGTTCACGGGTCACCCCCAGCTCATCAGCGAAAACATACAACAGCCGCCGCTCGTTCGGATGTAACGCACCGTCCACAAACGCAGCCTGTAACTGGATCTCCAGAAACATGCGGATTAAATCGAAACGCCCGATACAGGCATCACGTAACTTGCGTAATTTATTGCGTACCGGAAACTGGCTGGCCTTGCCTTCACGAAACGCCTGCTGTGCGGCATTACGCGCCTCGCCATGCAGTTCCAACCGGTCCATCATGGAGGTAGCGATACGGATATCAGACTCCGTCACCCGCCCTTTCGATTTCGCCAGGTGCCCCATCGCCTGAAAGGTCGTCAGGCAGAACAGCGCCTGCCGGGTGGCTTGCGCGGAAAAAAAGTCGCGCTGACGGGATGCACGGACTCTGTCAAGCAAATGACCCAGCAGGAGCCCGATTATCAACCCGCCGACACCGGCGCTGGACGCAATCCCCAACGCGAGTCCCAGCAACTTTCCCCAATACCGCATATACTCCTCAAATCCCCATGCCGTCGGCCAAAAATTGCTTTATCATACCCGTCATTTATCTTTGCTCCTAACGGCAACGCATAGAAAATGGCGGGGATTTTGCGCTGGCACCACGCTGGCGACTGATATAGTCTCTGACCGTTTGCCGGCATGATGCCCTTGATGACGGAACACCTGATACCGCGTATGAAAAAAAGTTTTCCAACCCTGCTGGCCTCATTAATTGGGTCGGCGCTGTACAGCCAGCAGGCGCTGGCCGATCTCGCCTCTCAGTGTATGTCGGGCGTTCCCGTATATAATCGCCCGCTGGTGACCGGAGATACCAGTCAGTTGCCGGTGCACATCAAAGCCGATCAGTCTCAGGCGAACTACCCGGATAGCGCCGTTTTTACGGGTAACGTCAATATTGAGCAAGGTAACCGTGTGCTGACCGCAGATCAGGTGCAGTTGCATCAACAGCAACAGGCCGGTCAGGCTGACCCGATTCGCACCGTAACGGCCATCGGTAACGTGCACTACGATGACAATCAGGTCATCCTGAAAGGTCCGCGCGCCTGGTCCAACCTCAATACCAAAGATACCGACGTCGAAAACGGCGACTATCTGATGGTTGGGCGTCAGGGCCGTGGCGACGCCGACAAAATGAAACAGCGCGAAAATAACCGTTACACCATTCTGGATCATGGTTCATTTACGTCCTGTCTGCCCGGTGATGATAGCTGGAGCGTGGTCGGTTCGGAAGTGATCCAGGACAGACAGGAAGAAGTGGCGGAAATCTGGAACGCCCGTTTCCGCATCGCCGGTGTTCCGGTGTTCTATAGCCCTTACATGCAAATGCCGATTGGCAATAAGCGCCGTTCCGGCTTCCTGATCCCCAACGCCAAATACGGCAATAGTAACGGCTTTGAGCTGGTTACGCCTTATTACTGGAATATCGCGCCTGACTACGACGCCACCATTACGCCGCATGTACAAACCAATCGCGGCACTCAGTGGCAGAACGAATTCCGTAATCTGTCTCGTTTTGGTTTTAGCGTGGTCGAATTCGACTGGTTGCAAAACGATAAACAGTATAAAAACGATGTGCTGTCTGGAAAATCGGGCTACGCCCCTGACGACGATTACACTCGCTGGTTGTTCCACTGGCAACATACTGGGGTCGTCGATCAGGTCTGGCGTATCAATGTCGATTATACCAAGGTCAGTGATCAAAACTATTTCACTGATCTGGACTCCGTCTACGGAAACACCACTGACGGCTATGCCACCCAGAAATTCAGCCTGGGTTACGCCACCCGTAACTGGGATGCCACAGTATCAACTCGCCAGTATCAAATATTCAGCAACCTGGCTAATCGCGATGTGTACCGTGCTATACCGCAGTTGGATATCAATTTCGCCCAGAATGACATCGGCCCCTTTGATTTATACCTTTATGGCCAGGCCGCCAAATTTACCAACGTTAATCCGAGCCTGCCGGACGCCACACGATTCCACATAGAGCCGACGTTGTCGTTGCCCATGTCCAATCAGTGGGCCAGTCTGAATACCGAAGCCAAGCTGATGGCGACTCACTATCAGCAGGAAAACCTGGATACCTACAGATCCAATCCGAATAATACCGCTGCCCAGCAATTGGAAGCACAGCAATTAAGAGACAGCGTTAACCGTGTCATGCCGCAGTTTAAAACTGACGGTAAGATGGTGTTTGAACGCGATATGGATTGGGCGAAAGGCTACACCCAGACGCTGGAACCACGGATGCAATACCTGTATATACCGTACCGTGACCAGTCTTCGGTTCGTGCTTATGACTCTACGCTGCTGCAGGCCGATTATGCCGGTTTATTCCGCGACCGTACCTTCAGCGGTCTGGATCGCATCGCCTCCGCTAATCAGGTATCAAGCGGTGTGACGACGCGTTTGTATGACGATACGTTAACAGAACGATTCAACGCCTCTCTGGGGCAGATTTATTACTTTGAACACCCGCGCACAGGTTCCAATTCAAGCATCGATCAGAACGACGAACGCGGCAGCCTGAATTGGGCGGGCGACAGTTACTGGAAGTTTGCCGATAATTGGGGCATCCGCGGCGGCGCGCAGTACGATGAACGCCTGAAAGACTTCACGCTCGGCGATGCGGTACTGGAATACCGCGGCGGCGGCGAACGTATGTTCCAGTTGAACTATCGTTTCGCCAGCTCGAAATATATTCAGGCAATGCTGCCAACCGTCACCAACCCCGGTTTCCAGCAAGGCATTTCTCAGGTAGGCGCAACCGCCAGTTGGCCGTTGTCCGATCGTTGGGCCATCGTCGGCGCCTACTACTATGATACCAAGGCGAACCAGCCGGCCGACCAGTTAGTGGGCTTGCAATACAATACCTGCTGTTGGGCCGTCAATGTTGGTTATGAGCGCAAAATCACCAAATGGGACAATGTCACCAGCAAAAGCCTTTACGACAATAAGATCGGCTTTAGCTTTGAACTCCGCGGTCTGAGCAGCAATTACAGCCTGGGAACGGAAAAAATGCTGAAAACCGGTATTTTGCCTTACCAGCGTGCGTTCTGATGATGTAACGCCGGGAACTCTGGCGACAAGAAACGTCTAATGACCGGTAGCGATTAAACATTTAACCCGCCCTGGCGGATAAAATTAACGGGAAAGGTATGAAGAACTGGAGAGCGCTTGTTCTGGGACTGGCACTGAGTGCCAACATGGCGTTTGCGGCCCCGCAGGAGGTCAACAAGATCGCCGCGGTCGTCGACAACAGTGTGGTTCTGGAAAGCGATATCAATAGCCTGCTGCAGTCCGTCAAACTGAACGCGCAAGAAGCCGGCCAGCAGTTGCCGGACGACGCTACGCTCCGTCATCAGATTCTGGAGCGCTTGATCATGGATAATATTATCCTGCAAATGGCGCAGAAGATGGGCGTACAAGTCACTGATGAACAACTGGATCGTTCCATTGCCAACATTGCGGCGCAAAACCGTATGAGCATCGACCAATTGCGCAGCCGTCTGGCGGCTGAAGGCGTCAGCTTTGACACTTACCGCGGCCAAATCCGTAAAGACATGATCATTGCCGACGTGCGGAACAGCGAAGTGCGCCGCCGCGTTACCGTGCTGCCGCAGGAAGTGGACTCACTGGCGCAGCAGCTCGCCAGCCAGGGAGCAAACGGCCCGGAGGTCAATCTGAGCCAGATTCTGCTGCCGTTGCCGGAAAATCCCACGCAGGATCAGGTTGATAAGGCAGAAAGTCTGGCTAATCGTCTGGTAAAAGAAGCGTCTCAAGGCGCTGATTTCGGCAAACTGGCCATCACCTACTCCGCCGATCCGCAAGCGTTGAAAGGCGGGCAAATGGGCTGGGGGCGTCCGCAGGAATTGCCGACGCTGTTCGCCGAGCGTTTGACCAATCCGCAGAAGGGGCAGATCGTCGGGCCGATTCGTTCCGGCGTCGGCTTCCATATTCTGCGCGTGAACGATACCCGCGGCGGTGCTCAAGCCGTTTCCGTAACCGAAGTACATGCCCGTCACATCCTGCTGACGACGTCGGTAGTCATGAATGACGCGCAAGCAAGAGCCAAACTGGAAGAGGTAGCCGGCCAAATCAAGAGCGGCAAACTCAGTTTCGCCAATGCCGCCAAACAGCTGTCACAGGATCCGGGTACCGCCAATCAGGGCGGCGACTTGGGTTGGGCATCGCCGGAGATGTATGACCCGGCGTTCCGCGACGCGTTAACCCAACTGAAAAAAGGTGAAATCAGCACGCCGGTACACTCCTCTTTCGGCTGGCACCTGATTCAACTGCTGGACACCCGTGAGGTAGACAAGACCGACTCAGCGCAGAAAGAGCGGGCCTACCGCATGTTGTTTAACCGTAAATTCGCCGAGGAAGCGCAAACCTGGATGCAGGAAAAACGCGCCGCGGCTTATGTGAAAATCCTGAATGGCCAGAACTGATGCCAACTGAAATGCAGGTGCGGCGAGTGGTGATCACCCCCGGCGAACCCGCCGGGATTGGTCCTGATTTAGTGGTGGAGCTGGCTCAGCAAGACTGGCCGGTGGAGCTGGTGGTGTGTGCTGACGCAGAGCTGCTGTTGAGCCGCGCGCTGGCGCTGAAACTGCCGCTGACATTGCGTGAATTTCAGCCACAGCAGGCGGCGCAGCCACAAATCGCAGGAACGTTAACGCTGCTGCCTGTTTCCACCGACACCACCGTGGTGCCGGGGCAACTGAACGTGGCGAACAGCCGCTATGTGCTGGATACGCTAACCCGTGCTTGCGACGGTTGTCTGAATGGCGACTTCGCCGCGTTGATTACCGGCCCGGTGCACAAGGGCATTATCAATGAATCGGGTATTGCGTTTTCCGGTCACACCGAGTTTTTCGCCGAGCGCAGCCAGTGCGCGCGCGTAGTGATGATGCTGGCGACCGAAGAACTGCGCGTCGCGCTGGCGACGACCCATCTGCCGCTAAAAGCGGTATCGGATGCCGTCACCCGCGATAGCCTGCACGAAGTCATCACCATTCTGCATCAGGACTTGCAGCGCAAGTTCGGCCTCGCCCAACCGGTCATCTACGTCTGTGGGCTGAACCCGCACGCCGGCGAAGGCGGCCACATGGGACGTGAAGAACTGGATGTCATTATTCCGGCGCTGGATGAACTGCGTCAGTCCGGCATCCAGTTAGTCGGCCCGTTGCCGGCCGATACCTTGTTCCAACCCAAGTATCTCGAACACGCCGACGCCGTACTGGCGATGTATCATGATCAGGGCCTGCCCGTGCTGAAATATCAAGGCTTCGGCCGGGCCGTCAATATTACGCTGGGGCTGCCGTTTATCCGCACGTCCGTCGACCATGGCACCGCGCTGGAACTTGCCGGTAGCGGCCAGGCCGATCCGGGTAGCTTCCGCACCGCATTAAACCTCGCTCTACATATGATTGCTAACCGTAATGAATAATCGCGTCCATCAAGGTCACTTCGCCCGTAAGCGTTTTGGCCAAAATTTTCTCAACGATCAGTTTGTGATCGACAGTATTGTTTCCGCCATCCACCCGCAGCCGGGTCAGGCGATAGTGGAAATCGGCCCCGGCCTGGGGGCACTCACCATCCCGGTCGGCGAACGTATCGACAGCTTTACCGTGGTGGAACTCGACCGCGATCTGGCCGCCCGACTGGAAGTCCACCCAACGCTCAGGGATAAACTGACCATCATCCAGCAGGATGCGATGACCGTAGATTTTGCCGCACTGTCACAACAAGCGGGACAACCGCTGCGGGTTTTTGGTAACCTGCCGTATAATATTTCGACACCGCTGATGTTCCACCTGTTCAGCTATACTCAGGCTATTCGCGACATGCACTTCATGTTGCAAAAAGAGGTGGTCAATCGGCTGGTGGCAGGGCCGGACAGCAAGGCTTATGGTCGTCTGACTGTCATGGCGCAGTACTATTGCCAGGTTATTCCGGTGCTTGAAGTACCGCCGACCGCCTTCAAACCGGCACCGAAAGTGGATTCTGCGGTAGTGCGACTGGTGCCGCACACGACGTCGCCTTATCCGACCGTCGATACCCGTATTTTGAGCCGGATTACCACGGAAGCCTTTAATCAGCGACGCAAAACATTGCGTAACAGCCTGGGTAACCTGTTCACACCGGAGCAATTAACCGCTTTGGAAGTTGATCCGAACGCCCGGGCGGAAAACGTCACCATTGCGCAATACTGCCGTCTGGCCGAGTGGCTGACCGCGCATCCCACATCGCAGGAATAAGCTGGAGTTGTCGTCATGATGAATGCGCCCCGAGTGTGTATACAGGTTCAGAGCTTCTATGTGGAAGCACAATCTCAGCCGGAAGAAGGTCGTTTCGTCTTCGCGTATACCATCACTATCCGCAATCTGGGTCGTCATGACGTCAAACTGCTTAGCCGTTACTGGATGATTACCAACGGTAACGGCAAGCAAACCGAAGTCCAGGGTGAAGGCGTAATCGGCCTGCAGCCTGTTATTCAACCGGGCAGCGAATTCCAATACACCAGCGGTGCTATTCTGGAAACCCCGATGGGCACCATGGAAGGCCACTACCAGATGATTGACCATCAGGGTGAAACATTTCAGGTTCCTATTACGGTATTCCGCCTGGCCATCCCTTCACTGATACACTGAAAGATTATGGCGACCTATCTTGTTGGCGACGTTCACGGCTGCGCCGTCGAGCTCAAAGCGCTGTTGGCGCAAGTTTCCTTTAACCCTGAGAGCGACGTACTGTGGCTGACCGGCGATCTGGTTGCCCGCGGCCCGGATTCACTGGACGTGCTGCGCTATGTCCGTTCGCTGGGTGATGCGGTACGCCTGGTACTCGGCAACCACGATTTGCACCTGCTGGCGGTCTACGCCGGTATCAGCCGTAATAAACCCAAGGATCGCTTGGATCCGCTGTTGTCGGCGCCAGACGCGGACGACCTGATCAACTGGTTGCGCCGTCAGCCGCTGTTACAGGTGGATGAGGAACGCAAACTGGTGATGGCCCATGCCGGCATTACGCCACAGTGGGATCTGGATACCGCCAAAATGTGCGCTCGGGAAGTGGAAGCGATCCTCAGCAGCGACAGTTACCCACTGTTTCTGGATGCCATGTACGGCGATATGCCGAATCACTGGAGCCCGGAACTGAGCGGATTGGCGCGCCTGCGCTTTAGCACCAACGTATTTACCCGTATGCGCTACTGCTTTTCCGGCGGTCAGCTCGATATGCTGTGTAAAGAGGCCCCCTCACAGGCGCCGTCGCTACTCAAACCCTGGTTTGATCTGCCGGGCCCGGTTCCTGCCGAATACGCCATCGCGTTCGGCCATTGGGCATCGCTGGAAGGAAAAGGCACGCCGGAAGGCATCTACGCGCTGGATACCGGCTGTTGTTGGGGCGGGGCGCTCACCTGTCTGCGCTGGGAAGATCAGCGCTATTTTACCCAGCCGTCGCTGACGGCGCCGCAGGCCGATGCGGCCTCCGCCATTATCTGATACGACCGGCGGCATTGCCGCCGGTGAAACACGCCTCACGCCATTACGCCCCGATCACGCCGCCATCTTCACGGGTGATCATGACAACCGATGAACGGGGCCGCACGCTGTTATTGGGGAAATGCGAATCCCCTTTTTCGCCGGGGTGCTGCACATTCACGAACATCGTGCGGTAATCAGACGTAAATGCAATGCCGGTTAGCTCACAGGATTTAGGCCCGACCATAAAACGACGGATCTCGCCGCTGGTCGGATCGCCCGCCAGCATCTGATTATTACCCTGCCCGACGAAATCACCTTTGTTGCTGTAATTACCGTCGGTCAGGATCCACAAACGGCCATCGTGATCGAACCCCAACCCGTCGGGGCTGTTGAAACTGTTTTCTACTGTGATATTCGGCGTACCGCGATTAATGCCGTCCGGATGCGCTGCCGGGTTGCCGCACAATGCATACATGTCCCAGCCGAATACCTCCGCTGTCGCATCGCCGTTTTCGTCCCAGCGAATGATCTGACCATAGATGTTGTTCGGTCGGGGATTGGCTGCATTAACCGGCATACCTTCTTCACCGCGTTTGCTGTTATTGGTCAGCGTACAATAGGCGCGGCCATCATGCGGATTAACCGCAATCCATTCCGGGCGATCCATACGCGTCGCATTCACCTGCGAAGCCGCCTTACGGGCAAAGATCAGTACTTCAGCCTGACTGTTGAATCCGTTCTCCGGCGTTAATCCATTCTTGCCGAACTCCAGCGCTACCCAGCGCCCTTTGCCTTTCAGCGGCGTACCGGATGCATCGCCGTCAAACTGCGCCACGTACAGCACGCCGTCATCCAGCAAACGAGAATTAGCCGAGGGATTGGCGTGATCCACCTTGCCGTTGGACACGTATTTGTAGATGAATTCACCGCGTTCATCATCCCCCATATACACCACCAAATGGCCGCTCTTCGCCACCGTCACCGCCGCGTTTTCATGCTTAAAGCGCCCCAGCGCAGTACGTTTCACGGGGGTGGACGTTGGGTTCAGCGGGTCTATCTCCACAATCCAGCCATGCCGGTTGAATTCGTTGGGGTGCTTCGCGACATCAAAACGCTCGTCAAAATCCACCCAGTTGCGTTCCGGTTCATGAACTTTGAGCGTATAGCGCTTCTGTTCCGGCGTCGTCTGGTAATCGGCTTGTCGGGTACCGAAATAAGTATCGAAATTCTCTTCACAAGTCAGATAAGTGCCCCAGGGCGTTTTACCGTTGGCGCAGTTGCCGAAGGTGCCTAACACATTTATCCCCTGAGGGTCGGCGGCGGTTTTCAGCAATGCATGACCCGCCGCCGGGCCGCTGAACGTCATCGCCGTATTTGCCGTGATGCGCCGGTTATAACGTGAAGGGCGCTCCACTTCCCAACGTGCCGATTCCGCGACGCGTTTCACTGCTACAACCGATACACCGTGCGCCGCCTGGGATTTACGGACATCTTCCAGGCTGGCGGCTTTGGCGCCGCCATGCGCAAACAGGTATTGCTCGTTCACATACTCGTTGTTGATCGCCATCACGCCGTGACGATCATCAATCGGGAAAAAACTCATGCCGTCGTTGTTATCGCCAAACTGTTTTTCCTGATCGGCAGCACTGTTCTTGCCTTCGGCATGAAACGCCGGAGCGCCATCTACCAGCGGATCGCCCCAGGAGATCAACACCTCAGCCCGGTAACCGGGCGTAATGACGATATGATCCTCGGCGGAAGCCGCAATCCCCTTGAAACCCAACAGTTTGCTGCCAGCCGGCTGGCCTTCCGCCAATCCCGTTACCGGAAAAGACCAGATACCGCCGCCCAGGAAACCTGTCAGGCCCAGCGCGCCCGCATTGCCTAACAATTTACGACGGGCGGGATTACTCAGGCGATCGACATTCAGCGCATCGGCGCTCAGGTGCTTAATCTTGTCAGTCATGCTCGACTATGTCCTCTTGCTCTCATTCCGATTCTCGCGCGACTCCCCGTTCGGTACTCACGCAATGATGACAAATACAGACATAGGTTATGCAATTAATGTGACCAAATAGTTACATATAGGTAATCGCCTTGTTCAGGCCA
Source organism: Dickeya sp. ws52 (assembly GCF_007210685.1). Lineage (NCBI taxonomy): Bacteria > Pseudomonadati > Pseudomonadota > Gammaproteobacteria > Enterobacterales > Pectobacteriaceae > Dickeya > Dickeya sp. ws52. The sequence continues at coordinate 44,755 of NZ_SZVX01000011.1, read as the reverse complement.
CCTTTCATTCCTCGTCTTGTCACCTACCATGGACATTTTCGCGAACGTGGATACTAAGGTGGACAGAAAGTGCATACCAGACATCTCAGAGCAGTTGGAACACATCAGCAACACCTTTAAGGTAATCAAAACGCAGCGGCCAAAGCTCGCCTGCGAGCCATGGAAGGCTAACCCGTCACCAGCTACCTATATCCTCCCTGCCCCAAGCCAATATAGCTAAAGCTCAAGGCTGATAAGATCTCATCCTCGTAGATAAAATTCCCGCTAGCTTTTTCCCTGACCGAATTGAAGGCATTTCAACCCATATGAACATCACTGATGATATTACGATACTGATAGCAATAGAGAGGATAAATATTGTCACTCTTTCGGTGGATGCCGTAGTGTCTGATAAATAGTTTCTGAAAAAAACCATTACAGGATAGTGAATGAGATAAAGTGAATAGGAGATATCCCCAAAAAAAGTCAGTATCCGATGATATTTGGCCTCATTATTATCACTCAATAGAATTGCCGAAATCATGATAATCAACGCCAGCCAGAAACCACCGCTTAAGCCGAAAACCTGTGGGCCAATAATAACGGCACTTACCGTTGCAATAGTAAATACTATTTTTGCCACTATTCTTCGATAAAGAAACTGGCTGATTCTACTCCTGATCATGAATTCAGCCAGCAGCATACCGGCGATGAATTCAAACACGATTGTATTACTTATCAACTTAATCCAAGCCTGCCACCAGTGTATCACACTCATATTTGGCGATACCTGTGATGAGAAATCAAAGCTACCGTTGTAATACCATTGAAAACCTGTCATGGCAGCCACGAAAATCAATGTGCAGATGTAGCTGCGATAGCGGTAGCTAATGCTCATTGAAACGGCAAAAATGAAGTAAAACATTATTTCGTAGGATAACGTCCATGGCGGGCCAAGAGCGCTGTAACCAAAGGTTGGACCCGGCTGGCTATAGTCCTGAAGACAAAAATAAAGTGTACACGCCATCTGACTGAAACTTCTTTCATGGTACACGAAGATAAACGAAAGCAGCCAAACGAGAAAAAAGACGGGCCATATGCGAAAGAAGCGTTTAACTATAAATGTAACCGGACCATCAGGCGTATGGTGGGTAATGAATGTCATAATAAAACCACTAATTATAAAAAAAACATCCACACCAAGAGCCCCAGGGATATGCTTTGTCCAGTTACCCACCAACAGGGAAGAATTATGCGCTACGACTACAAGTAAGGCAGCAAAGCCGCGCAAATACTGAATTGACGTGATTTTCATATATCTATCCCCGAACGACCTTGTTCCTGATTTACTGCTTTTTATAGGTCATTTGGCAAGGTATTAAAATAGTGCCTCAAAATAAATGTCAGTAATATTGTAAAATATTGAAAAAATAATATATACACCCTAAATAATTCAAGTTGCAGGAAAGCGGCGACGCAGCGAATCCCCAGGAGCTTACACAAGTAAGTGACTGGGGTGAGCGAGGAAAGCCAACGCATCTGCAACTTGAAGTATGACGGGTATAACACCATCAACCTATTTACTCCCTGGTTTCAGACACCTTGATGAGTAAGCACCTATTGAAATAAGGGCTAAGTTGCATGATTAGTGCTATCAACAATTTTAGTTAGACAATATTCCTTCTGGCATGGCTCAACTGAGATAGACAGGCGATTAAGGTGTCAGGCCACACATACAGATACACTAAAACCCGCTTGATGGAGCGGGTTTTAGAAGAAGAGATCAGCGACGATCGAGGATTTCGAAGCAATAACTGTGGGAGTTTTTATCATCTGCATCATGGAATTCGCTGAAGGTAGACACCCACTCATCCGGCTCGTAATCCGGAAAATGGGTATCACCTTCAATCTCAGCATCAATATGCGTCAGATAGAGGCGGCTGGCTTGCGGCAACATCTGCTGATAAATGCTGCCGCCGCCGATCACCATCACTTCATCTACATCACCGGCGGCAGCCAGCGCCGCCGCAAGCGATGTCACCCAAGTGACACGCTCATCGTCGCCCGGTTGGCTGCTGACGACAATATTCAGCCGTTCCGGCAATGGTCGGCCGATGGCGCGGAACGTATTGCGCCCCATAATCACAGGTTTGTTGAGCGTATTGCGCTTAAACCACGCCAGGTCGGCCGGCAGATGCCACGGCATGGCATTCTCCATTCCGATAACACGATCCACTGCCAGTGCGGCAATCAAACTAATCACCATGGTAAAACCCTACAGGCTACAAAATTGGTGCCACTATACGGAAAGCCCGAGCAGGCGTCGATATGATTACCGGAACGCCGACCACTATTTAAGAGAACACCTCAATCGCTATACTCCCGGACGTTTACGGTAGATCCAGATCCCCGGCAGCGATAGCCCGATTGAAAGCGCACCAACGATAAAACTGGCCTTCAAAAAGTTGGTGATCAACGTTTGCATCAACGCTTCGCTGTACCCCAGATGGGAAAGCTGAACCACCGAAATCATCGCCGTATAGGCCGAAATACCGGGGAACATCGGAATAACGGCGGCGACGGTAAATACTTTGGGATGGGCCAGAAACCAGCGGGACCAGCGAATACCGATGATACCCACCATGATCGATGCCACAAATGTCGCCCATTCGATAGGGATGCCGAAACGAATCATCAGAAAACGCACACCATGCCCGAGTCCGCCCAGCAGCGCGCAATACGGCAATGCTTTTACCGGTACGTTAAATACCATCGCAAACCCTACCGCCGGGACCGCTGCCAGCACCATGTCCTGAATCAGCGCCCAAATCAGTTCAATGACCATCCGTGCAGCCCCCATATCGCCATTGCCGTTACCACACCAATACAGGTCGCCAGCGTCAGCAGGCTGGCCATCGTCCAGCGCGCCAGCCCGGTATTGACATGGCCTTTGAACATATCCGCCACCGCATTGATGAGCGGAAATCCCGGCACCAGCAGCAACACGCTGGCGGCCATCGCCACGGAGGAACTCTGTTCCAGACCGGGCACGCGCATCAGCAGCCCGGACGCCGACGTCGCCACAAAGGCGGTAATACAGAAATTAATCAACGGATTAAGATGCCGGGCAGTCAGCACCTGTCGGACATACATCGCCATGCCGCTGGCAATCAGCGTCACCAGAAACGCGTCCCAACCACCGCCGTTCAGACGACTAAAACAGCCGCACGATAACGCCACGATCGTGACCATCAGCCAGCGTGGATAACGCAACGGCTTGATATGACTAAAGCGTTTTGCCACTCCGGCCACATCCAGCAGCTTATGTTCAGCCATGATCACCACATGCTGCACTTCCGTTACGACGTGCATGTTGATGCCGCGATCGACATTTTTACGGGTGGAGGTCAGGCAATGCCCTTGCATAATGGTGGTCAGCACTATCGCGTTGGCCGAGATAGAACTCTCCACACTGTCCATCCCCAGCGCAACGCCGAGCCGCGATGACAGCTGCTCGACCAACATACTTTCCGCGCCATGTTGTAACAGCAACAGCGCGCACTGAATACACAACCGGGTGATATCCCGCTGCTGTGTGGTTTCATTTACCATGTTACGTTCCCGTCCCCTGCCTCAAATACAACCACTATATGCGTGGTTTTTATAAGTTTATTAACATTTCAAATCGATGATTGATAGTGCGAAAACATGCCACTGACGGTATTATGCCCACCTTTTTCCGACGAATCCTTGATTGTCATACGTAATCCATCATGCTTGAGACCTCTTTATTCGTGGCGACCATCGCCGCACTGGGAATGATTTCTCCCGGCCCGGACTTCTTTCTGGTGATCAAAAACGCGATACGCTACCCGCGACTGGCCGCCATGATGACCGCCATCGGCGTGATTGCCGGCGTTGCCACACACATGGCCTACTGTGTCGCCGGCCTGGCCGTCGTCATCACCACTACGCCCTGGTTGTTTAGCCTGCTGAAATACGTCGGCGCCGCCTACCTGATCTGGCTGGGCATTCAGGCGCTGCGCTCGCGTGGCGGCAGCAAACTGGATTTATCCGGCCTGACGCCGCAACGCATCGGCCTCTGGAAAGCGTTTATGCAGGGCTACCTCTGTAACCTGCTGAACCCGAAGGCCACGCTGTTCTTTCTGGCAGTCTTTACCCAAGTGCTGGGGCTGGACTCCAGCATGGGCGAAAAACTGTGGTATGCCGGGATTATCCTGGGGTTGACGCTGATCTGGTGGCCGTTGCTGATTGTCCTTATCCAAAGCGAACCAGTGCGTCGCGGTCTGAGTAAGGCCCAAAAACTGATCGACAAACTGCTTGGCGGCGTGCTTATCACTCTCGGCATCAAAGTCGCTTTAAGCTAAATATCCCCCTGGTTAAATACAGGCGAAAAAAAACCGGACAGATGACACCGCCCGGTTTTACTTCTCGCTAAACCGTGCCGGTTTCGGCACGGTTTTTTTACGCGTTATCCCTGAATACGGCCATGCATTTCCTGAACGGAAATCACCTGCTCGGTCGGGTCGGCATTCAGCGACATGGCCGTCGCGAAACCGCCGTTCATGGTGGTGTCGTAATGCACTTTATATTGCAGCGCACTGCGGCGAATCAGTTTGGAATCTTCAATCGCCTGACGGCCCGCCGTGGTGTTGACGATGTAGGTGTACTCGCCATTCTTGATGCGATCCTGAATGTGCGGGCGGCCTTCATGCACCTTGTTCACCAGACGCGGATTAATACCCGCTTCGCCCAGCACTACCGCGGTACCGTGAGTGGCGTCCAGTTCAAAACCGTGCTTGAGCAGTTTAGCGGCCAAATCCACCACCCGCGCCTTGTCGCCTTCACGCACCGACAGCAACGCGCGACCGGTTTTCTTCATCGGCGAGTTGCTGCCCAGCATCGCCTTGGCAAAGGCTTCGGCAAAGGTACGCCCCACCCCCATCACCTCACCGGTGGAACGCATTTCCGGCCCGAGGATCGGGTCAACACCCGGGAATTTATTAAACGGCAGCACCACTTCCTTAACGGAATAGTACGGTGGAATCACCTCTTTGGTGACGCCCTGCTGAGCCAGCGTTTGCCCAACCATCACGCGGGCTGCCACTTTCGCCAGCGGCACACCGGTCGCCTTGGAAACAAACGGCACGGTACGAGCGGCGCGCGGGTTAACCTCAATCAGGTACACTTCGTTGTTCTTCACCGCAAACTGCACGTTCATCAGGCCACGTACGGAAAGTTCGAACGCCAGTTTTTCCACCTGACGGCGCATCACGTCCTGAATCTCTTTGCTCAGGGTGTAGGCCGGCAGCGAACAGGCGGAGTCGCCGGAGTGCACGCCGGCCTGCTCGATATGCTCCATGATGCCGCCAATCAGCACGCGCTCGCCGTCGCAGATAGCGTCCACATCCACTTCCACCGCGTCGTCCAGGAAACGGTCCAGCAGTACCGGCGCATCGTTGGAAACACTGACGGCGGTCTGGAAGTAACGGCGCAAATCGACTTCGTCATACACGATTTCCATTGCCCGGCCGCCCAACACATAAGACGGACGTACCACCAGCGGATAACCGATACCGACCGCTTTTTCCACCGCCTGATCGATAGTGCTGACGGTGGCGTTGGCCGGCTGCTTCAGACCGAGACGGTTGACCGCCTGCTGGAAGCGTTCACGGTCTTCTGCGCGGTCGATGGCATCCGGGCTGGTGCCGATCACCGGCACACCGGCGGCTTCAAGCTGACGCGCCAGTTTCAGCGGCGTCTGCCCGCCGTACTGCACGATCACGCCTTTCGGCTGCTCAATACGTACAATCTCCAGCACGTCTTCCAGCGTTACCGGCTCGAAGTACAGGCGATCGGAGGTGTCGTAATCGGTAGAGACGGTTTCCGGGTTACAGTTGACCATGATGGTTTCATAGCCGTCTTCACGCAGCGCCAGCGCCGCGTGCACGCAACAATAGTCGAACTCGATGCCCTGGCCGATTCGGTTCGGACCGCCGCCCAGCACCATTATCTTGTCACGGTCCTGATTCGGGTTGGCCTCGCACTCCTCGTCATAGGTGGAGTACATGTAGGCGGTATCGGTGGCGAACTCGGCAGCGCAGGTATCCACGCGCTTGTAGACCGGGTGCAGGTTGTATTTGTAACGCAGTTTGCGAATTTCACCTTCAGACACGCCGGCCAGTTTTGCCAGACGGGCATCGGCAAAGCCTTTGCGTTTGAGCACGCGCAGGAACTCCAGCGTCAAGCCGTTGGCGCCCTGCTCCGCCACCTGCTCTTCCAGACGCACCAGTTCTTCAATTTGCACCAGGAACCAGCGGTCGATGTTGGTCAGGTTGAATACGCCGTCAACCGACATGCCTGCGCGGAACGCGTCCGCCAGATACCAGATACGATCGCCGCCGGCGTCTTTCAATTCGCGACGGATTTTAGTCAGCGCTTCCGGATCGTCCAAACTCACTTTAGGATCGAAACCGGTCGCGCCCACTTCCAGGCCACGCAGCGCTTTCTGCAACGACTCCTGCTGGGTACGGCCGATCGCCATCACCTCGCCCACCGACTTCATCTGTGTAGTCAGACGATCGTTGGCACCGGCGAATTTCTCGAAGTTGAAGCGTGGGATCTTGGTCACCACGTAGTCGATGGACGGTTCGAACGACGCCGGGGTACGCCCGCCGGTAATGTCGTTCATCAGTTCATCCAGCGTATAACCCACCGCCAGTTTGGCGGCGATCTTGGCGATCGGGAAGCCGGTCGCTTTGGAAGCCAGCGCCGAGGAGCGAGACACGCGCGGGTTCATTTCGATAACGATCAGACGGCCGGTTTTCGGGTTGACTGCAAACTGCACGTTGGAACCGCCGGTTTCCACCCCGATTTCACGCAGTACCGCCATCGAGGCGTTACGCATGATCTGGTATTCCTTGTCGGTCAGGGTTTGCGCCGGCGCTACGGTGATGGAGTCACCGGTGTGGATGCCCATCGCATCGAGGTTTTCGATCGAGCAGACAATGATGCAGTTGTCGTTTTTATCCCGCACCACTTCCATTTCATACTCTTTCCAGCCGATCAGCGATTCGTCGATCAGCAGTTCCTTGGTCGGCGACAGGTCCAGACCACGGGTGCAAATTTCTTCAAATTCTTCACGGTTGTAAGCGATGCCGCCGCCGGTGCCGCCCATGGTGAAGGACGGACGGATAATGCAGGGATAACCCACATCCGCCGCCACCGCCAGCGCTTCGTCCATATTGTGCGCGATACCGGAACGCGCGGTTTCCAGGCCGATTTTCTTCATCGCGATGTCGAAACGGCGACGATCTTCCGCTTTATCGATGGCATCGGCGGTCGCGCCGATCATGGTCACGCCGAACTCCGCCAGCACGCCCTGACGTTCCAGCTCTAGCGCGCAGTTCAGCGCCGTCTGGCCGCCCATGGTCGGCAGTACTGCGTCCGGACGCTCTTTTTCGATGATTTTGCGCACCACTTCCCAGTGGATCGGCTCAATATAGGTGGCGTCGGCCATTTCCGGGTCGGTCATGATGGTGGCCGGGTTGGAGTTCACCAGAACCACGCGGTAGCCTTCTTCGCGCAGCGCTTTACACGCCTGAGCGCCGGAGTAGTCAAACTCGCACGCCTGACCGATCACGATCGGGCCGGCACCGAGAATCAGGATACTTTTTATGTCTGTACGTTTTGGCATTTTTCGCTCCTGCGAACCCGTTTACTCACCGCCGCGCCGGCGCTTTCGCCTTGTTCTTTTATCGCAGCGTGACTAAACGGATTCTGATTATTTGGTGTTACGGTAAGACTCAATCAGCTCGATGAAGTGATCAAACAGCGGCGCGGCGTCATGCGGGCCGGGGCTGGCTTCAGGGTGCCCCTGGAAGCTGAATGCCGCTTTATCGGTGCGGTGAATGCCCTGCAGCGAACCATCGAACAGTGATTTGTGCGTCGCGCGCAGTGTGGCGGGCAGCGACGTTTCATCTACCGCAAAGCCGTGGTTTTGCGCGGTGATCATCACACGATTACCGTCCAGATCTTTCACCGGGTGGTTGCCGCCGTGGTGGCCGAACTTCATTTTGACGGTTTTCGCGCCACTGGCCAGCGCCAGCAACTGGTGGCCCAGACAAATGCCGAATACCGGAATATCGGTTTCCAGGAAGGCTTTAATCGCCTTGATGGCATAATCGCACGGCTCCGGATCGCCAGGGCCGTTGGAGAGGAAAACGCCGTCCGGATTGAGTTTCAGCACCTCTTCCGCCGGGGTTTGCGCCGGCACTACCGTCAGGCGGCAGCCGCGATCCACCAGCATACGCAGGATATTGCGCTTCACACCGTAGTCATACGCCACCACGTGATACGGCAGTTCGCTCTCTTCTTTCGCCGCCGGCAGCTCGCCTTCCAGCGTCCAACTGCCTTGCAACCAGCTATAGCTGGAACGGGTGGTGACTTCTTTCGCCAGATCCATCCCTTTCAGACCAGGGAACGCTTTGGCCTTTTCCAGCGCCAGCGCCGCATCCGGCGCATCGCCCGCGATGATGCAACCGTTCTGCGCGCCTTTTTCGCGCAGCAAGCGCGTCAGTTTGCGGGTGTCGATATCGGCAATCGCCACAATATTGTTGCGTTTGAGGTAATCAGACAGGCTTTCTTCGCTGCGGTAGTTACTGGCGATTAACGGTAAATCGCGGATGACCAAGCCCTGAGCATGAACGGCGGGGGATTCTTCATCGGCTTTGTTGGCGCCGACATTTCCGATATGGGGATAAGTAAGAGTGACAATCTGGCGGGAATAGGAAGGATCAGTGAGGATTTCTTGATAACCGGTCATTGACGTATTGAAAACGACTTCCCCCACTGCCGCTCCCTCTGCCCCAATGGCCCGACCGTGGAATTGGGTTCCGTCTTCCAGAACCAATAGCGCTGACTTAATCAAAACACCCTCCAAGGAATAAAAAATCATGTTATTTGCATATTAATTCAGATTTGACGCACTAAATCAATGCAAAAACCACCTGTAAGGCAAATTTTTGGCAAATTGCGCGCATTTTAATGAGGCCCCTGACCGTTGTCTAGCCAAACCGAATTTTTTTTCACTATTTTATGGCTTAAGAAGATAATACACAGCTATACCCGCAAAAACACACATCAACTATCGAAAGTAAACGGTTGCCAGCGTCAATGAGTGATGAAACGATTAAAATCACACCAAAATCGGTAGATGGAATGATAAATGTCTGACGTACAGATAAGAAAAGGACAGATAACAGCAATAAAAAATAGATTAGTAAAAAATAAATCACGAAACCGGTATTTTTTATAAAAACATAATGGCGCCAAATTTAGCGCCATTAAAATCAACAAATTAAAAAAATAAAAATAATTTTCTGTTATATATCATCAAGCCCAAGCACATCTCTCATATCAAAAAGACCATGCTTTCTGGCACTTACCCACAATGCAGACCTGACAGCGCCATTTGCGAACGTCATCCGGCTGGAAGCCTTGTGCGTTATCTCTATACGCTCGCCAACGTCCGCAAACATCGCGGTATGTTCTCCTACGATATCGCCGGCCCGAATAGTGGCAAAACCGATGCTTTTCGGATCACGTTCGCCGGTGTACCCCTCACGTGCATAAACCGCACATTCTTTCAAATCGCGTCCCAACGCGCCGGCAATCGCCTCGCCCATCGCCAGAGCCGTGCCCGACGGCGCATCCACTTTATGGCGGTGGTGTGCTTCGATGATTTCAATATCCGTGTAATCACCCATCACTTTAGCCGCTTTTTCCAGCAGCTTGAGCAACACATTAACCCCAACGCTAAAGTTTGCGGCAAACACAATCCCAATGTCGGTCGCCGCTTGCTGGATCGCCGCTTTGCCCTGTTCGTCAAAACCGGTGGTGCCGATTACCATTCCTTTGCCGTGCTGACGACAAAAAGCCAGGTGCTTGAGCGTCCCTTCCGGACGAGTGAAATCGATAAAGACATCGAAATCGTTCACCACCGCCTCAAGGCTACTTTGTACGGTAACATCCGTTTTCCCGGCACCAGCCAGTTCCCCTGCATCACTGCCGAGCAACGACGACCCTTCACGCTCCAGCGCCGCACCCAGTACGACGCCTTCCATCTGCAACGCAGCCTGAATCAACTGCCGCCCCATGCGACCACCCGCTCCCGCGATGGCGACGCGGATTTGTGCATCACGCATATTCGTACTCTTTATCTGTTGATGAATGAGAAAAGGCTCTCAGGTTAACCAGCCCGCACAAGCGCTGCCAGCCGAAAACACCCATAATTAGAAATTTACGACAAAACAGCCGGGATATCAGTAAAAGCTATCGTTTAGTAAAGACATCCCGGCCGCTGCCCAGCAGAAACTCCGCGACCGCGTATAGGCCGGCACGGCGGCCTGTTAAGGCGCCAAAGCCAACACCTGCGCAACCCAGGCGCGGAAACCCGCTACATCCAGCGCTAGCGCCACTTGCGCATTAGCCGGTCGATTCAGCCGATGCTCGAGATCCACCGCCGTAGTGCCGGCGGTATATTCCCCCTGCGTTTCCACCGCGACAAAACAGTGCTGCAGGGTAAACAATGACGGTTTCACCAGATAAGCAATAGCGCACAGGTCATGCATACGCAAACCGGTCGCCATACTGCCGCTACGATAGTGACTGAACAACGCATGTAACATGGCACCGGTACGGTTCATTCCCGGCAATGCCGCCAGATACTCCGGCGACAGCATGGCGTCATTCGTCACATCCAGGCCACACATCACGATATCGATTCCGCTGCCAAACACGCGCCCCGCCGCCTCCGGGTCAATCGCGATATTGAATTCCGCATTCGGCGTAAAGTTGCCGCGTCCTGACGAACCGCCCATCATCACCAGGCGTTTGATCTGTTTTTTACACTGCGGATAGAGGGTTAACAGCAAGGCAATATTGGTGAGCGGCCCGATGGTCACCAATGTAACAGGCTCCGGGCTACGGTTAAGGCAGTCATAGATTGCCTGTACCGCGGATTTTTCCAGCGCAGTGCGCTCATGCGCCACAAAGTCGTAGCCCTCCATCCCTGACTCGCCGTGAACATAAGCGGCGTCGCGCACCGGACGCACCAGCGGCGTCGCCGCCCCTTTCGCCACCGGCACTTCGGCATCCCAAAAATGCAGCAATTGCAGCGCATTGCGGGTGGTTTTTTCCACATCCACATTGCCAGCGACCGTCGTGATCAGTTGCAGATCCAACTCAGGAGCGAACAATGCTGCGGCGATGGCGACGGCATCATCAATGCCGGGGTCGGTATCCAGAATAATGGGGAGTCGATTCATGCGCTTTCTCCAAAAAAATGCCAGACGATTTTCATCGTCTGGCATCGTCTCATCATGATAACGCGAAGGGCTTATTCCACTTCACGCACATCCATACGCAATTCTTTCGGCACTTCGAACACGATGTTCTCTTCACGCCCTTGCATCTCCATGGCAACTTTCCCCCCCATGGCTTGCAAGCGTTTAATCACCTGTTGAACCAGCACATCCGGCGCGGAGGCACCTGCCGTCACCCCGACGCAGGCGACATCCTTCAGCCACTGTTCCTGAATATCATCAGCAGAATCAATCAGGTATGACGGCTTACCGACACGCTGCGCCAGCTCGGCCAGGCGATTGGAGTTGGAAGAGTTTTTCGAGCCGACCACCAGCACCACGTTGGCCTCCGCCGCCAGATTACGTACCGCTTCCTGACGATTGGTCGTGGCGTAACAGATATCATCTTTACGCGGCCCGATAATCTGCGGGAAACGCGCACGCAGTGCATCGATCACCGCCGACGTATCGTCTACCGACAGCGTCGTCTGGGTCATGAAACAGAGATTGGTTTCATCTTTTACCTGTAACGACCAGACATCTTCGGGCCCTTCCACCAGATACATACCGCCGTCAGGATTGTTGTACTGCCCCATGGTCCCTTCGACTTCAGGATGCCCGGCGTGCCCAATCAGGATAGCTTCCGTTCCCTTACGGCTGGCGCGCGCCACTTCCATATGCACTTTCGTCACCAACGGACAGGTGGCATCGAAAATCGTCAGTTCGCGGCTTTTGGCTTCCGCCCTCACGGCTTGCGATACGCCATGCGCGGAAAAAATCAGAATCGCGCCATCCGGCACGTCTTCGATTTGTTCGATGAAGACGGCGCCGCGTTCGCGCAACCCTTCCACCACATAGCGGTTATGCACCACTTCATGGCGGACATAAATCGGCGCGCCATACACTTCCAACGCCCGCTCGACAATACTGATGGCGCGATCGACGCCAGCGCAGAACCCACGAGGATTAGCCAGCAGGATTTTCATGCATTGCCTCCGTCAGAGGGGGGATGAATCTCCAGCACCTCCACGTCGAACGTGATGGTGTGTCCGGCCAGCGGATGGTTGAAATCCACCGTCACCGACTCTTCCGCGACCTCGCGGATGATGCCCGGCATATCATTACCGGCCATACCGCTGAACAACATGATGGTGCCCACTTCGGGCACACCGGTTTGGGCAAAATCGCGACGCAGGAAGAACTGGACCAAATCGGGATTCGATGGACCAAAAGCGGACTCAGGCGGCAGACTGAATTGACGCTTATCGCCGGCCTGCAAACCCAGCAGTTGAGCCTCCAGCGCCGCCGACAGGCTACCGTCTCCCAGCCGAAACATCGCCGGTTTACCGCTGTCGCGGGTGGCTTCCGCCACAGAACCATCTTCCAGCATCAGCGTAAAATGCACCAGCACGCCACTGCCGTTCGTCACGAATTCCGTCATGCGTTATTTACCTTCCGCCTGCTTTTTTTGCGGAGAGGCCAAAAACCCCTCCAGCACAATCAGCAGTGCGCCGACAACAATCGCGCTATCCGCCAGATTAAAGGTCGGGTAATGCCACCCGGCGGCATAAAAATCCAGAAAATCGATCACATACCCGTGTACCAACCGATCCGCCAGATTGCCGATCGCGCCGCCGATAATCAGCGAATAGGCAATGTTATTCAACTTCTGGCTGGCGCTGGAGCGATACATCATCGCCAGCAGCGCCACGATAATCACCAGTGCGATCGCCGCAAACAGCCAGCGCTGCCAGCCGCCTTTATCGGCCAGAAAGCTAAACGCCGCACCATAGTTATGGGCGTAGGTGAAATTGAAGAACGGCACCAGTGGTATCGACTCGCCCAGTTGAAAGTGAGTCATCACCCACTGTTTGCTGCCGAGATCGACCACCAGTACCAGTGCCGCCAGCCATAGCCAGCGCAGACCTGTTGCCGTTGTTCCAGTAGATTTACTCATCAGACAAATTTACGCTCTTCGCCATTGCCGCCAACATTGGTCGCACAGCGACCGCATACATCCGGATGCGCGGCATCGCTGCCGATATCCGTTTCATAGTGCCAACAACGCGGGCATTTTTCCCCGTCAGCTTTAGTAAGGACAACTTTCAGGCCCGGTAATTCACTCTGCTGGGCATCAGCCGGCGCATCTTCATAATGCGCCAAATGCGCTTTAGAGGTGAGCAAAGCAAAGTGCAGTTCGCCCTGCAAACGGCCGAGCTGCGCAAACAGCGCGTCATCGGCATACAATGTCACCGCCGCTTCCAGCGAACCACCGATACGCTTGTCATTACGCGCCTGTTCGATCACTTTGTTGACTTCACCACGCACATTCAGCATTTCAGCCCAGAAGGTGTCGTTCATCGACTCGCTGTCGGCCAGCCCGAATAAACCGTCATACCACTCTTCGGTGAAGACAAACTGCGCACGCTCACCCGGCAGATACGCCCAGATTTCATCAGCGGTAAACGACATGATCGGCGCCATCCAACGCACCAGCGCTTCGGCGATGTGGAACAGCGCAGTCTGACAGCTACGGCGCGCGACGCTATCGTGTTTCGCGGTGTACTGACGATCCTTGATGATATCGAGATAGAACGAGCCCATCTCAATGGAACAAAACTGCATCAGACGCTGCACTACATGGTGGAAATCGTAACTTTCGTAAGCGTCGACGATCTCATCCTGCGCCGCTTTGGCGCAGCCCACCGCCCAGCGATCCAACACCACCATGTCTTCCGGTTTTACGCTGTGCTGCGCCGGGTCGAAACCGTTCAGGTTGGCCAGCAGGAAACGCGCGGTGTTACGAATACGGCGATAGGCATCGGCGGAACGCTTGAGGATCTCATCGGAGACCGCGATCTCGCCGGAGTAGTCGGTCGAACCGATCCACAGACGCAGAATATCCGCCCCCAGCTTATCCATCACATCCTGCGGGCTGACGGTATTGCCGATGGATTTCGACATTTTGCGGCCCTGGCCGTCCACGGTGAAGCCGTGGGTCAGTACCTGGCGGTACGGCGCCTTGCCTTTGATAGCGGTAGAAATCATCAGGGAAGACATGAACCAGCCGCGATGCTGGTCGGAACCTTCCAGGTACATATCCGCCGCATGGCCGCTGAATTCAGGACGCACATCCACCACCGAAGCGTGGGTCGATCCGGAATCGAACCAGACATCCAGCGTATCCGGCACTTTTTCATACTCGGCGGCTTCCGCGCCCAGCAAATCGGCAGGGTTGAGATCCCACCATGCCTGAATACCGTCCTGTTCAACGCGTTTCGCGACGGCTTCAATCAGCTCCGCCGTGCGAGGATGCAACGCTTGCGTTTCTTTATGCACGAACAGCGACATCGGCACGCCCCAGGTACGCTGACGGGAAATACACCAGTCAGGACGGTTCGCCACCATCGATTCAATACGCGCCTGGCCCCAATCCGGGATCCACTGCACGCCCTTGATTTCGGACAGCGACTGCTTACGCAGGCCGTTCTGGTCCATGCTCACGAACCACTGCGGCGTAGCACGGAACAGGATCGGCGACTTGTGACGCCAGCAGCACGGGTAGCTGTGTTGCAGCTTTTCATGGTGCAGCAAGGCGCCGCGTTCACGCAGCAACTCAACGATCTTGTCGTTGGCTTTAAACACAAACAAACCATCCAGTTCCGGGAAGGTCCCCGCCAGATAGCAGCCGTTCGGCCCGACCGGGTTAGCGATCTCCAGTTGGTATTTCTGGCTGATGACATAGTCGTCCGGACCGTGGCCACCGGCGGTATGTACCGCACCAGTACCGGCATCCAGCGTGACGTGATCGCCCAGAATAGCCGGCACATCGAACCCCATAAACGGATGACGGAAGCGCAACAACTCCAGATCGCTACCTTTGACGGTATGGCCCAACAGGAGGCTGGCGTCATTTCCGGCAACACGTTTAATCACCGCGTCGGCCAACCCTTGCGCAACGATAATCGCTTTACCGGCAACCTGAATCAGCACGTAATCAATGTCGGCATTCAGGGCAATCGCGCGGTTAGCCGGCAACGTCCAGGGCGTCGTCGTCCAGATGACCAACGCCACATCGCCGTCGACGGCATCAGCCGTCAGGCCGAATTTCGCCAGCACGGCGGCACGGTCAACCGCATTGAACGCCACATCAATGGCCGGAGAAGTTTTGTCGTAATACTCCACTTCCGCTTCCGCCAGCGCGGAACCACAGTCGGCGCACCAGTGCACCGGCTTGGCGCCTTTGTGCAGATGGCCGTTTTCGATGATGCGGCCCAGCGCGCGAATGATGTTGGCTTCGGTTTTGAAATCCATCGTCAGGTAGGGACGATCCCAGTCGCCCAGCACGCCCAGACGGATAAAATCTTTCTTCTGCCCGGCCACCTGCTCGGCAGCATATTTGCGGCACTCTGCACGGAACTGCGCGGCGCTGACTTTCTCGCCGGGCTTACCGACCAGTTGTTCCACTTTCAGCTCAATCGGCAGACCGTGGCAGTCCCAGCCCGGCACATACGGCGAGTCATAGCCCGACAGACCTTTGGACTTGATAATAATGTCTTTGAGAATCTTGTTAACTGAGTGACCAATATGAATATTGCCGTTTGCATACGGCGGGCCATCGTGAAGGATAAAGGTTTTTTTACCCTTCTTGGCGCCACGAATAATCCCGTACAAATCCTGCTCATACCAACGTTTCAGCATGTCAGGTTCGCGCTTGGCCAAATCGCCACGCATCGGGAACCCTGTTTCCGGCAAATTCAGGGTAGTTTTATAGTCACTCATTCGCTTCTCGATTTCGTTTTCGGCTAGAGAAAAATTAAACCGGTGCCTTCAACCCAAAGAACTCACGGGCGGCCACCACATCGTCGGCGATTTGCTGCTTCAGCGCATCCAGCGAAGCAAACCGCTGCTCACTACGTAATTTTTTACACATCACCACATCTATATGTCGGCCATACAGATCCAGCGTGACATCCAGTAAATGTACTTCCAGTTGCTGGCGTTTATCGCCTGTTACGGTAGGACGCGTGCCGATATTGGCGACACCGGGCAATGGCGTCTCGCCCAGCCCATACACCTGAACCGCATACACGCCGCTGACCGGCGACACCTGACGTTTTAGCGGCAAATTAGCCGTTGGAAAACCGATGGTGCGCCCCAGCTCATTACCATGCACCACTCGACCAGAAATGCTGAATGGATGCCCTAACAGCTCCTGCGCCAGCGCCAGGTTGTCCTGCGCCAACGCCTCGCGTACGGCGGTACTGCTCACGCGCTTACCGCTGCTGCAGAATGTAGCGGTGCTGATCACCTCGAAATTCTGCTCGGCACCCGCTTTCTGTAATAACAGGAAATCCCCCTCGCGGCCAGCCCCGAAGCGGAAGTCATCGCCCACCACCAAAAACTTCACCCCCAGCTTCTCTACCAGCAGGCTGGAAATAAACGTATCGGCATGGTTAGCGGCAAAGCCGGCGTCAAAGGTCACACACAACAGATAATCCACACCGGCCTGCGCCAGATATTTCACCTTATCGCGCAGCCGGGTCAGACGCGCGGGCGCTTTTTCCGGGGCAAACAATTCCAGCGGCTGAGGTTCGAAAATCATCACCATAACCGGCAACCCACGTGCTTGCCCCTCTTGCTTCAGGCGTTCGAGCAGTGCCTGATGCCCGCGGTGGACACCGTCAAAGTTACCAATTGTTAGCACACAGCCGTAATGGCAGGCCTGAAGATTGTGTATACCGCGTATTAGCTGCATAACTGGCTCAAAACAGTGGAAATCGGCGGATTATACCTTGTACAGCGAACAAGGTTAACCCGCGATTCATGCCTTTTATTGCCGCTCCGGCGGATTTCACCGCCTTGCGTCAATGAGAATTTTTCATGTACGCAAAAATCCGGCGTATCGCCGGGCACTCGGCTTTTAACCCGTAATCAAACGCTTGACGCAACAAAGGCGGCAAAGGGTGAATTTATGACGCGAAAGGCTGTATTCCCGACGCTTAAGCTGCTAAAATCCCGCGCCATCACAACGTACCAAGCGCTGGCGTACAAACGGCGCTTATTTGCACAAATCCATTGACAAAAGAAGGCTAAAAGGGCATATTCCTCGGCCTTTGAATTGTCCTCGATAGAATATATTTGGGAGTTGGACCTTGGCTAATATCAAATCAGCTAAGAAACGCGCCGTACAGTCTGAGAAGCGCCGCAAGCACAATGCAAGCCGTCGCTCCATGATGCGTACTTTCATCAAGAAAGTGTATGCGGCTATCGCCACCGGCGATAAAGAAGCTGCGCAGAAAGCATTTAATGACATGCAACCGATCGTGGACCGTCAGGCCAGCAAAGGTCTGATCCACAAAAACAAAGCTGCTCGTCATAAATCCAATCTGACTGCGCAGATCAACGCGATGCAATAATCACGTTTACGTGATGAATCGCTAAAGAAACCGGCTCAGGCCGGTTTTTTTGTACCCCCCCCCCCCCCCCGGCAAAACGCGTTATTCACGAAACAGGGAAGAGAAATCCTCGTTGCAGACACGCTGCACCGCCGGATGCTGAATCATCCGCTCTGCGAAAATAACGTAATACTCATCCTGAATATTATCAATGCGGCCGATTTCCATAATCTCGCCCTGAGCCGCCATTTCATCCGCATGTAGCGACGGTGCAATAAAAATCGCATCGTGACTCATGCCGAAAGCGGTCATCAACGCCGCGTCATCAAACTCGCCCATAATATCGACCGGTAGATTCTGCTCGCTGAACCAACTGAGCAGCTTGCGGCCCAGCATGGTACGGCGAGCCGGGATCAATAACTTGCTTTGCGACAAACAAGCGGGAAAAGGCACCTCCGGGCCTGGCCGACGGCAGTAGAAACTCACGCCGCACTCGCCGAGCTTGCGGGAAAATAACCCCGCCTGCTGGCCGGAATCCACCGGGCAATCCGACAGGATCATATCCAGCTTGTGCTGACTCAGCTGTTCAATCAGCATTTCATGGGTCGACTCGAAGCAGCGCAGGTGAATCGGCATTTGTTCATTCACTACGGTTTCCAGTACCCGACTCACCAATCGTTTGGACAACGCATCCGCCACACCAACATCAAACAGCAGGCTGGATTCCTTACGGTAATTCACGATATCCAGCATTTCCTGGCTCAGTGCAAACATCTTGTCCGCATAGCGAAACACCAACTGCCCCAACTCCGTCGGCTCCAGCCCGCGCCCTTTACGCTTGAACAACTTTCCCTGTAGCCGCTCTTCCAGCAACTTGATTTGCCCGGTAATGGTCTGCGGCGTCAAAAATAGCCGTTCGGCGGCCCCCGCCACCGAACCGGTCTTGCACACTTGCCAGAAATAATAGAGATGATTGAAGTTGATGTGCGACATAGGTTCGCGCCCCTATTCACATTCAGCGTTGTGCGGCAGGCAGCACCGAGCGCAACGTCAGGTAACCCAACACCGCCGTGGTCAGCGACGTCAGCAAAATCGCTAATTTGGCGTACAGAATATCCTGCTCGGCTACCTCACCAAACGCCAGCAACGTAATGAAGATGGACATGGTGAACCCAATACCGCACAGCACCGATACCGCCATGACCTGACGAAAATCCACGCCTGCCGGCAGCCGACCCAACCCCAGACGAATCACCAGCCAGCTAAACAACGAGACGCCAATCGGTTTGCCCAGCAGCAACCCGCTGGCGATGCCCAACGTCAATGGCGACAACAAGTGCTCAGCGGCAACCCCCTGCAGCGTAATACCGGCATTGGCGAAGGCAAACAGCGGGATCACCAGAAACGCGACCCAACTCGCCAGCCCGTGTTCCAGCGTACCGGCAGGCGAGGGATGGCCTGACGGAACACGCAACGGAATAAAAAATCCGACGATGACTCCGG
Source organism: Dickeya sp. ws52 (assembly GCF_007210685.1). Classification (NCBI taxonomy): domain Bacteria; kingdom Pseudomonadati; phylum Pseudomonadota; class Gammaproteobacteria; order Enterobacterales; family Pectobacteriaceae; genus Dickeya; species Dickeya sp. ws52. The sequence continues at coordinate 25,491 of NZ_SZVX01000011.1, read as the reverse complement.
CCAGTGTGGCGTGCACACCTGATTTCAAAATACACACCCACAACACTATGCCGACTAACAGATAAGCCGAGGTTTTCATTACCTGCTGATGATTCATGTACGCCAGCACCACGATCGCCGCCAGCGCTCCGGATAGCGCCATCCAGTGAAGTTGCTGAGTATAGAACAAGGCAATAATGACGATCGCGCCCAGGTCATCAATAATCGCCAGCGCCAGCAGAAACACCTTTAATCCTGTCGGCACTCGTTTGCCCAACAGCACCAGAATACCGACCGCAAAAGCAATATCCGTCGCCGTAGGGATCGCCCAGCCCGAGCGGGTTTCCGCTTCACTGGCATTGAACAACAGGAAAAACAGCGCGGGAACCAGCATCCCGCCGAACGCCGCTACCACCGGCAGAATCGCCTGACGCCGGCTCGCCAGCGCGCCGATCACCAGTTCGCGTTTCACTTCCAGGCCCACCTGCAGGAAAAACAACGCCATCAAGCCATCATTGACCCACAGCAGCAGCGGTTTGTTAATCTCCAGCGCGCCAATTCCCATTATCACCGGCATCGCTAAAAATGACTGATACCACGACAAGGTGGCCGGTATATTAGCGACCAGCAGCGCCAGCAGCGTTGCAATAATCAGAATCATACCGGCAGCCGCTTCCTGGCCGGTCAAATAGCGAAATAGCTTTATCACGTTTTTCTCCCTTACTGCATCGGCAGGCATCACCGCCTGATAATGAGAAGCAAGGTTAAGCCACACCACTCATCGTTAAAAGCAGTTTTAAACTGGATTAATGCTCGGGAAAGCCGAGCCTTCAGAAAACGTCTGTAAAAAAACCAGCCGGAGTTAACCTGGCTGGTTTTTATTAAGACTGGCTAAACAGAGGCTCAGCGCGTCAGGTCATCAAAGAATTTCTTCACACCGTCGAAGAAACTTTTGGAGCGTGGGCTATTGCTTTCACCCGTCGGCCCGCCGAAGCTTTCCTGCAGTTCCTGCAACAGCTGTTTCTGACGATCATTCAGATTGACCGGAGTTTCCACCACTACGCGGCACAACAGGTCACCCTGAACGCCGCCGCGTACCGACTTCACCCCTTTACCGCGCATACGAAACAGCTTGCCGGTTTGTGTTTCCGGCGGTACTTTCAGCATGACCCGGCCATCCAGCGTCGGCACTTCAATTTCGCCGCCCAACGCCGCCATGGCAAAGTTGATCGGTACTTCGCAGTAGAGGTTATTGTCTTCACGCTGGAAGATCGGATGCTCACGCACCTGAACCTGAACATACAAATCCCCCGCCGGAGCGCCAAACTCTCCCGCTTCGCCTTCGCCGGCCAGACGAATACGATCGCCGGTATCTACGCCGGCAGGGATCTTGACCGACAGCGTTTTGCTTTTCTCAACACGCCCGTGACCATGGCATTTGGTGCAAGGATCTTTGATGATTTTGCCGCGGCCATGACAATGTGGACACGTCTGCTGCACCGTGAAGAACCCCTGGCGCATCTGTACCTGTCCATTGCCGTGGCACGTCGGGCAGGTCACCGCATTGCTGCCGGGTTTGGCACCGCTGCCATGACAAACATCACACTCCTGCAACGTCGGGATACGGATCTCTTTGGTGACGCCGCGTACCGCCTCTTCCAGCGTCAGCTCCATGGTATAGCGTAAATCAGAGCCGCGGCTTGCACGTTGACGGCGGCCGCCGCCAAAGATGTCGCCAAACACATCGCCGAAAATATCCCCGAAATCAGCGCCGCCGAAACCACCGGCACCGCCGCCGCCCATGCCACCCTGCTCAAACGCGGCATGTCCATACTGATCGTAGGCGGCGCGTTTCTGAGCATCGGTCAAAATCTCATAGGCTTCTTTGACTTCCTTGAATTTGGCTTCAGCCTCTTTATCACCGGGATTGCGGTCCGGGTGGTATTTCATCGCCAGCCGTTTATAAGCCTTTTTGATGTCGCGTTCATCAGCGCCTTTCGCAACACCCAGAATCTCGTAGTAGTCTTGCTTCGCCATTCTTTTTTTCCTGCCCTCAACATGCGTGCACGGGCGCAGAGTTTCCCCGACGCCCGTGCTGGTTGCCAGCAACAGTATGAGCTACCGCTACTGCGCCCGCTTAAGGGCGATTATTTCTTGTCTTTGACTTCTTCGAATTCAGCGTCAACGACATCATCATCCTGACGGGCGGCATTGTCGGCGCCGGCGGCACCGGCCTGAGCCTGTTGCTGCTGAGCCGCCTCCAGCAATTTGGTAGAGACTTCCGCCAGCTTCTGGATTTTCGCGTCGATGTCCGCTTTATCTTCGCCCTTCAGCGCGGTTTCCAGCGCTTTCAATGCATCTTCGATAGCGGTTTTATCAGCAGCGGCCAGTTTGTCGCCGGTTTCTTCCAGTTGCTTACGGGTGCTATGCAGCAGGTGATCCCCTTGGTTGCGTGCCTGTACCAGTTCTTCGAACTTACGGTCCGCTTCAGCGTTGGCTTCAGCATCGCGCACCATCTTCTGAATTTCTTCCTCGTTCAGGCCGGAAGAGGCTTTGATGGTGATCTTCTGCTCACGACCGCTGTTTTTGTCTTTAGCGGACACATGCAGAATACCGTCGGCATCGATGTCAAAGGTAACTTCAATCTGCGGCATACCGCGCGGCGCCGGCTGGATGCCGTCCAGGTTGAACTGGCCCAGCGATTTGTTGTCGTGAGCGCGTTTACGCTCACCCTGCAATACGTGGATCGTTACCGCAGACTGGTTATCTTCCGCCGTCGAGAACACCTGACTGTGTTTGGTCGGGATGGTGGTGTTCTTGGTAATCAGCGGAGTCATCACGCCGCCCATGGTTTCGATACCCAGAGACAACGGCGTTACGTCCAGCAGCAGCACGTCTTTCACGTCACCGGCCAACACGCCGCCCTGCACCGCAGCACCGACTGCCACAGCTTCATCCGGGTTCACGTCTTTACGCGGTTCTTTACCAAAGAAATCAGCGACTTTCTTCTGAACCAACGGCATACGCGTCTGGCCGCCGACCAGGATCACGTCATGGATTTCGGACACGGACAGGCCGGCATCCTGCAGCGCTACCTTCAGCGGCTCCAGCGAACGGGTTACCAGATCTTCAACCAGCGATTCCAGTTTGGCGCGGGTCACCTTGATATTCAGGTGTTTCGGTCCAGTCGCGTCCGCCGTGATGTACGGCAGGTTCACATCGGTCTGTTGCGCGGAAGAGAGCTCGATCTTGGCTTTTTCCGCCGCTTCTTTCAGACGCTGCATCGCCAGCGGATCGTTGCGCAGGTCAAAACCCTGCTCTTTTTTGAATTCGTCAACCAGATAGTTGATCATGCGGCTGTCGAAGTCTTCCCCACCCAGGTGGGTATCACCGTTGGTCGCCAGCACTTCAAACGTTTTTTCACCGTCCACATCATCGATTTCGATGATGGAGATATCGAACGTACCGCCGCCCAGGTCGTACACGGCGATAGTGCGGTTACCAACGCCTTTGTCCAGGCCGTAAGCCAGAGCCGCCGCCGTCGGTTCGTTGATGATACGCTTCACTTCCAGACCCGCGATACGACCGGCATCTTTGGTCGCCTGACGCTGGGCATCGTTGAAGTAAGCCGGTACGGTGATTACCGCTTCGGTAATGGTTTCACCCAGATAATCTTCCGCTGTTTTTTTCATTTTTTTCAGCACTTCAGCGGAAATCTGCGGCGGAGCCAGTTTCTGGTCTTTCACTTCGACCCAGGCGTCACCGTTGTCGGCCGGAATAATTCTGTACGGCATGATGTTGGTGTCGCGCTGTACTTCTTCATCCTGGAAACGACGACCAATCAAACGCTTGATAGCAAACAGCGTATTTTTCGGGTTAGTCACCGCCTGACGTTTAGCCGGTTGGCCAACCAGAGTCTCACCATCTTGCGTATAAGCAATAATGGAAGGCGTGGTGCGATCACCTTCGCTGTTTTCCAGTACCTTAACCTGCGTACCGTCCATAATCGCTACACAAGAGTTGGTTGTGCCCAAGTCGATACCAATAATCTTACCCATCTAAACATCTCCACTTAAAAGTCATATCCGGTGTGGTGGTTTAACCTACTATGCGGGCGAAATGCTGCTTTTCAACACTCCAAAATCGTCGTTATTTTTTCAGTCAAACCGCTTTGATGACTCTAAGATGGGGACGACAATCCCGGCATCAAGGGGGACTAACCAAAAAAAACTGCATCTTCCCGGTTTTTGATCAAATTATTCGCAACCTATCTGGTTGTATCGCCCATTGCCGCCCGTTATGATGCCGCGCTCGCCACAGAAAAGGGATTTACCCAGCCTGGCAGCGGGTAACGGCGACGCGCCGTTCATCTCAGAGGCGCGTCCGCCGGGCAACCCTTGAGACACAACAACACATTGACCATTTTGTTATTGCTGAGGATGTATGCACGAGAAAACGTTGGCGAATCCGGGCCCATTGGGACTGATGGGCTTCGGGATGACCACCATTTTGTTAAACCTGCACAACGCAGGCTTTTTCCCACTGACTTCTATTATTCTGAGCATGGGCATTTTCTACGGCGGTATCGCCCAGATCCTGGCCGGCCTGCTGGAATATAAAAAAGGCAATACCTTCGGCGTCACCGCCTTTACTTCCTACGGCGCATTCTGGCTGACGCTGGTCGCCATCATCATGCTGCCGAAAATGGGCCTGGCGGAAGCCGCTGATGCCCAGTTCCTGGGGGTATTCCTGGCCCTGTGGGGCATCTTCACCCTGTTCATGTTCTTCGGCACGCTGGGCGCCAACCGCGCGCTGCAGTTTGTTTTCGCCAGCCTGACCGTACTGTTCGCCCTGCTGGCGATCGGTAACATCACGGGTAACCACGCGCTGCTGACCTTCGCCGGTTACGAAGGCATCATCTGCGGCGCCAGCGCCATCTACCTGGCGATGGCTGAAGTGCTGAACGAACAGTATGGCCGCACCGTACTGCCGATTGGCGCACGCGGCGCACACTGACGGACAAACACGGCTAACGCCATGACATAAAAAAGAGAGGCGCCTTTTCGTGCCTCTCTTTTTTTGTTACATCACACCCGCATCGCGCCTATACGCTTGCAGGGGATGCCATCTCCGCCTTCGCTTCTACTTCTCGATGGGTGTGACTTTGCAGATAAATCCCCAGCACCAGCCCTAATGAACACAACGCCAGCACATAGAGCGCAGGTGCCAGCGGCGTTAATTTCATCAGTAACGTGACGAAAATAGGCGTCATGCCGCCAAAAATAGCGTACGCCATGTTGTACGAGAAAGAGATACCGGAGAAACGCACCGCTGCCGGAAACGCCCGCACCATCACGTAAGGCACGGCACCGACCACACCGACGCCCAATCCCGCCAACGCATAACTGATAAACAGCAAGTAATGACTCTGTGCGGCATAGGAATAAAAGAACCAACTCGTTACGGCAAACAATAGGCTACCGATGACAAAGGTGCGGCCGACGCCAAGGCGATCCGCCGCCACCCCGGCAAGAATGCAGCCGACCATCAAGGTCACCGTGGCCAGACTGTTGGCCTGTAATGTCAACGCCGCCGGGATGCCGTGCAACTTCTGCAAATACACCGGCGCCATCAGGATCACCACCACGATCCCGGCAGACAGAATCCAGGTCAACAACATGCTGACCAGCACCGCTTTTTTATGACGAAATACGATGGTCTTCAGCGGCAATTCGGCAGCCAGCGCCTTGCGTGCCTGCATCTCGCGAAAAATCGGCGTTTCCTGTAACCAGCGACGCAGATACAACGCAACCAGCCCGAAAATCCCTCCGATAAAGAATGGGATGCGCCAACCACCGGCAGAGATTTGCGCAGGCGGCAACAGGGTATTGAGCAACGTAGCAATCATCGAACCAAACAGGATGCCGAGCGTCAGGCCGGCGGTCAGCGTGCCGCAGGCGATACCGATACGTGAACGGGGAACATGTTCCGCGACGAATACCCAGGCTCCCGGCACTTCCCCCCCAATCGCCGCCCCTTGCAGCACCCGCATCAACAACAACAGCAATGGCGCGGCGATGCCGATGGAAGCGTACGTCGGCAACATCCCCATCCCCAGCGTAGGCAAGGCCATCAGCAAGATACTCAGGCTAAACATTTTCTTGCGGCCAACCCGATCGCCGAAATGCGCCATTACGATACCGCCCAACGGACGGGCCAGATAACCGGCGGCAAAGATGCCAAAGGTCTGTACCTGTCTCAACCACTCGGGAATGTCGGCTGGAAAAAAGAGATCGCCGATAACAGCGGCAAAAAAGACGAAGATGATGAAGTCGTAAAACTCCAGCGCGCCGCCCAACGCCGCCAAAGAAAGGGTTTGATAATCGTGTCGATTCAATCGACGATGCTGTTCACCAGCCATAAATCACCGCGCAATACCAGTACGAATAAGAAAATAAATTCATATTATCGTGTAAATAAAAAATTACTATAGCGGAAGATTTTCGACACACCAGCACCGCACGATGATTACAAACAAAACGGGATAATTTCAGTCTTTTATATCGCGTATCGCGCTTTTAGGACGAAAAGCCGCTACCACATCCGGATTGGTTTCGATGTAAGGTCCTTCCAACAGTTGGATGCAGTAAGGAACACTGGCGAAAATACCCGGCACGATAACCTGCCCCGTTGAGTCTTTCAGACCGGAAAGGGTTTCACGGATAGACTTCGGCTGTCCGGGCAGGTTGAGAATCAACGCTTGTTTGCGAATAACCCCGACCTGACGCGACAAAATCGCCGTAGGAACAAAACGCAGGCTGATCTGCCGCATTTGCTCGCCAAACCCCGGCATTTCACGATCAGCTACCGCCAGAGTGGCGTCCGGCGTCACATCCCGCCGCGCCGGACCGGTACCGCCGGTGGTCAAGACCAAATGGCAGCCACATTCATCCACCAGCTCACACAGCGTCTGTTCAATCAGCGGCTGCTCATCCGGCACCAGGCGTGTTTGTACCTCAAAAGGCGTCGTCAGTGCTTCCGTCAACCATGCCTGTAGAGCCGGGATCCCCTCATCCTGGTAGACACCACTGGACGCGCGATCAGAAATGGATACCAAACCAACACGTAGACCGTTCATAAGCCCCTCTTGTTTATCAAAAAATTTATTCTATCAGCCCGATTAATTATCCGATGCATTAAATCCATTCAAAAATTTGCTTACTAATGAGACAATGCTCAAGATCTGCGCGGCCCCCAAAAACAGCGCGATACAACCATACACAATATCTAATGATTCAAGGAGTTAATCCTAAATTACTGGTTAATATTTCTGACCATAACAATAATTAAGAGTCTATCCCAGACTGCATGATTGTCGCAGCCAGATTGAACAGGGAAAGTGAACGGAAACCACAACGTGAATACCGTGTGTTGATTCCGGGTGCCACCCGAATGCTATCCGGCAGGCACAACACCTTCACGGGCAGACTCTGCAAGCCATTCCGGGTTTCCGGGCAGAGCAGGAAAAGTGAATGAATATAATTAAAAGTCACGTTGTAAGATTGTTTGCCAATCCGTTTTCCGCTTTCGTGCTGTTCGGTTTGTTTTCGGTTGCCCTGATTAGCCTGTTGTTGCTTAACTCCCATCAAAAAGACTGGCAGGAAGAAAAGCGCAATTTCGACAATATTATTCGGCTGTATGAATCCTATAATGCCGTTAGCGACGTCACTGAAAGCGACCAATACTACAAAGTCGGCAACGCGATGTTATCGCAGGTGCGTACTATGGCGTTCAACACGCGTGACGCCAGCCATGAATGCATCAACCGCTTGTCGGAGCTCAACCTGCCGCTCAGCGACATGGCGATCATCCGGGTTTGTCAGAATCTGTTGTCTTCATCCGGTAATGCGCAGGAAAAAGATCAACTCATTACCATCATGCCGATTCTATCGCCAACCGATAAACTGATTGGCGCACGTATACGCATCACCACATTAAGCCCCGCTCCCGGCGTTGGCACGCTCCTCACGTCCTCTCCTGAAATCATCACGCTGGGCTGCATTAGCTTGATGATTGCCGTTATGGGCAGCCTGTTGTCGCTGGTGGCGAAAAAATATTTGATTGAACTCCCTGCCACCGCGCGTTATGACGATCTCACCGGTTTTCTGCGCCGGGATGCATTTTATCAGTTATCTCAACGGGCGCTGAAAACCGCGGATCAGGAAAACTCGCCTCTCTGCGCGATGCTGATTGATATCGACCACTTCAAGCAGGTGAACGACTCGCTGGGACATGCGGCTGGCGATAAGGCGTTAAAAGCCGTTGCGGATATCATTCGGCACTCATTTCGCAATCGCGACATTATTTGCCGACTGGGCGGCGACGAATTCGCCGTCGTATTGCCCAACATCACGCAGGAAAATGCAATACGTGTGGCAGAGCGCGTCAGAGAAGGTATCTACGAATTCGGGCAAAGCGCTTCATCAATATCGCCGGGAATTTCCGTCAGCATCGGGCTGGTGGCTGCCGAATTGCCGGATGAAGAGCTGGATGAAATCATCCGCCGTGCGGACGTCAACCTGTATCGGGCAAAGCGAACGCGCAACTGTACCATCACCACGCCGCCCACGCTGGCCTGGCAGGATATGACGGAAACAAAAACGGCCAGCATTGGCTGACCGTTTTCTGCCGTCTGACGTCAAATTTACAGCAGTTCGGCGATCATTTTTTCCAGTTTTTCCTGGTCTACGGCAAACTTACGGATGCCGTCGGCCAGTTTGTCTACCGCCATCGGATCCTGGTTGTGCTGCCAGTAAAACTCGGATTCGGTCAACTTAGCCGGACGCGCTTTCACCTCGCCCTGATAAGACAGTTTACGCACTACGTCGCCCTGGCTTTCCGCCAGTTCTTTGAGCAGGGTCGGCGCAATGGTCAGACGGTCGCAGCCCGCCAGTTCCAGAATTTCACCGACGTTACGGAAGCTGGCTCCCATAACCACGGTTTCATAACCGTGTTCTTTATAGTACTCATAAATCTCGGTCACTGAGATAACGCCCGGATCTTCGTGCGGGGCAAACTCTTTCTTGTCGCCATTGGCCTTGTACCAGTCCAGGATGCGGCCCACGAACGGAGAAATCAGGAATACGCCGGCTTCTGCGCAAGCACGTGCCTGGGCGAACGAGAACAGTAGGGTCAGGTTACAGTTGATGCCTTCTTTTTCCAGTTGCTCAGCCGCGCGGATCCCCTGCCAGGTGGATGCCAGCTTGATCAGAATACGGTCATTGCTGATACCGGCGTCGTTATACAGTTTGATCAGACGTTTCGCCTTGGCGACACTAGCTTCGGTATCATAGGAAAGACGGGCGTCAACTTCGGTAGAGATACGGCCCGGAATCAGCTTAAGAATTTCCAGACCGATATTAACCGCCAGTTTGTCAGTCGCATCAACAAGCTGCTGCTCGCGTTTGCTGCTCTGCGCGCGGGCCCAGACCACCGCGTCATCAATCAGCGCACGGTATTCCGGAATCTGCGCGGCATTCAAAATCAGGGAAGGGTTGGTAGTGGCGTCCTGCGGCTGGTAAAGCTTCATTGCCGCGATATCGCCGGTATCCGCCACTACGGTGGTGAATTGGCGTAGGGAAGTCAGTTTATCCGTCATGTTGGCCTTTCTCATTGTTTGTGCATGAACTGGTGGCAGGAACTGTCGCCAGAGCCTGATAATAACACGCGCCCAAGACCGCGCAAGCGGACCAGCAAAAAACCGAAAAGGTGAATAAATAAAAAATTAAGATTAAAAATCAATAAAATAAATGCTATTCATTTTTATTATTTCCTGTTTTTAACCAAAAATCGCACGATGCCTCAAACAACGCTGATTTATGGCGCCTGTCACAGCCATCGCCCCTTTTTTACCGACTTTTGCTACAGTAAGGCCATTCAAGACACCAACGGGATACGTCTATGCTTATCACGCTTTCACCTGCCAAAACGCTGGATTGCACCAGTCCGCTGCCTACTCAACGCTACACGCAGCCCGCTCTGCTGGCGTATTCCCTGCGATTAATACAGCACTGCAAACAACTGACGCCGGCGGAGATCGCCTCGCTGATGGGGATCAGCGACAAACTGGCAGACCTGAATGCCGCTCGTTTTCAGGAATGGGATCCGGAATTTTCGCTGGATAACGCGCGTCAGGCGCTGCTGGCATTCAAAGGCGATGTCTACACCGGGCTGGCGGCGGAAGAGTTCGGCGAAGCGGATTTCGATTTTGCCCAGCAACACTTACGTATTCTGTCCGGCTTGTACGGCGTGCTGCGGCCGCTAGACCTGATGCGGCCTTACCGGCTGGAAATGGGTATCCGCCTGAAAAACGACGTGGGCAACGACCTGTATCAGTTTTGGGGCGATACCATTACCGAAACGCTCAATCAGGCGTTAGCCGCACAGAACGACGATGTGCTGATCAATCTGGCCTCAGACGAATACTTTAAATCCGTCAAACCGGCCAGACTTCAGGCTCGGCTGATAAAACCGGTCTTTCTGGATGAAAAGAACGGCAAGTTTAAGGTAATCAGTTTTTACGCCAAGAAAGCACGCGGCCTGATGAGCCGTTTCATCATTCAAAATCGTCTGACGCAACCGGAACAACTCAAAGAATTCGACAGCGAAGGTTATTACTTTGATGCCGCCGCTTCCTCGGCGGACGAACTGATCTTCAGGCGACACGAGCGCAACGCCGAATAACACCGGCGCGCAGCGCCATAAACGAATACGGCCGGAACGCGGTTTCCCGTTTTCCGGCCGTATTACATTTCCGACTGAGCAACCTTGCAGCGTTAGCGCGGCAGTTCCATCAGGAATTTACGCAACTGCGCAAAATCCGGCGCGAAGTAGTGCGACAGCAACGCCTGTTCGGCACGCTCGGCCAGCGCCGGCGGTAACGGCAATGTTTTACCGAGAATCGCTTCCACGCTCTCTTTGAATTTCGCCGGATGGGCGGTTCCCAGGAACAGGCCGTATTCACCCGGCTGCAACTGATCGCGCAACAAACGGTAAGCGATCGCCGCATGTGGCTCAGAGGTATAGCCCAGCGCATCCAGTTCCAGCATGGTGGTTTTGGTGGTTTCATCGCTCACCGCACCGAACGCCAGCTCTTTCAGTTGCCAGTTCTTACGGCGGAACAGCTCTTCCACGCGTGGCCAGTTGTTCGGCTGGCTCACATCCATAGCGTTGGAGAGCGTCGCCACCGTTGGGTTCGGCTGCCAGGCGCCGCTTCGCAGAAAGCGCGGTACGGTATCATTGGCGTTGGTGGCGGCGATAAAGCGTTTCACCGGCAAGCCCAGCGATTTCGCCAGCAGGCCGGCGGTCAGATCGCCGAAGTTACCGCTCGGCACCGATACCACCAGTTGATTACGCGCGTCCTGCGGTAACTGCGCCACCGCTTCGAAATAGTAGCTGATCTGCGCCAGCAGACGACTGATGTTGATAGAGTTGGCGGAATTCAGCCCAATGGTGCGTTTCAGTTCTTCATCATCGAACGCCTGCTTCACCAGCGCCTGGCAGGCGTCGAAATCGCTGTCGATAGCGATGGTGTGAATGTTGCCGCCCAGCGTACAGAACAGTTTTTCCTGCAACGGACTGATCTTGCCGTTCGGATACAGGATCACCACCCGTACATTCTTCAGGCCGTAAAACGCGTGCGCGACGGCGGCACCGGTATCGCCCGAGGTCGCGGTCAGAATCGTGATCTGTTGATCGCCCGCCACTTCCGCCAGCATCTGCGCCATCAGGCGGCCGCCGAAATCCTTGAATGCCAGCGTCGGGCCGTGGAACAGCTCCAGCGCGGCGATGTCCTCACTCACCGGCACCACCGGCGCAGGGAAACGGAACGCCGCTTTAACGCGCTGGTAGACGGTTTCCTCGGACATTTCATCACCAATGAACGCCGACAGAATACGGCTACTGCGAGTGACAAAATCCTGCTCCAGCAGCTCATCAATCGTGGTGCGGTCGAATTCCGGCAGTTCCAACGGGAAAAACAGGCCCTGATTGCTTCCCAGCCCTTTGCGGATCGCTTCGGCGAAATTCACCTGTTCATTGTGATCTTTCAGATTGTACAGTTTCATGCGTTATCCCAATTGTCGCGCGCCTGCGGTATCCAGACGGCAAATATGAACAAAACCTTCGTCGTTCTGCAGATAGTTTTCCCGCAGCCAGCTTGCCAGACGCTGCGCAACGCCCATGTCATTGCACACGGAAAACAACGTCGGCCCGGAACCGGAAATGCCGCAGGCCAGCGCGCCTAATTCATCGGCGGCCTGACGCGCCTCGGCAAAACCGGGCAACAGACGTGTGCGATACGGCTCGGCGATCACGTCTTTCATCAGTTTCACCGCCAGTTCCGCCTGGCCGGTATGGCAGGCATGGATGAAGCCCGCCAGATAACGGCCGTGGCTGATGCAGTCCTGCCGACGATACTGTGCCGGCAGAATCGCCCGCGCTTCAGCCGTGGATACCTTGATGCCCGGATAGGCCATCACCCACAACCAGTCGTCGAATCCCGGCACCGGCTGACTGATGATGCCCATCTCTTCCACCATCAGTTGAATTCCGCCCAGAAAGCACGGCGCCACGTTGTCATAATGCACACTGCCGGAAATGCGCCCTTCCAGTTCACCCATTAGCGTCAGCAACCGGGTATCATCCAGCGGCTTGCCGCAGAATTCGTTCATCGCCATCAGCCCGGCAACCACCGAGCAGGCGCTGGAACCTAGCCCAGAGCCAATCGGCATATTTTTTTCCAGCGTCATCGCGACCGGCACAGTCTTGCCAATCTCCTGACAAAAGCGTTCCCAGCATTGATAAACGATGTTTTCTTTCGGATTATCCGGCAGCTTGCTGACAAAACGCCCTTCATTGTGCAGGCTGAACAGATCCGCTTGCCGCACGGTGACGCAATCGCCCAGCAGCGAGCCGTCCACCGGCGATACCGCCGCACCCAGCACATCAAACCCCACGCTGACATTCCCGATGGATGCCGGGGCATAAATCTTCACCATTCTCACACTCCCACCTTCCACGACAGCGTACGCAGCAGATCTGCAAATACCCCGGCCGCCGTCACATCATTACCTGCCCCGTACCCCCGCAACACCAGCGGCAACGGCTGATAGTAGCGGCTATAAAACGCCAGCGCATTCTCACCGTCTTTCACCTTAAACAGCGGATCGTTACTGCCTACGGCGCTGATCGTTACCTGACATTTGCCGTCTTCGATTTTACCGACGTAGCGTAACACTTTACCTTCTGCGCGCGCCGCCTCAACCCGACGGGCAAACTCGGCGTCCAACTCCGGCAGGCGCGACAGGAAACCGGCGACATCGCCTTGCGCATACTCCGGCGGCAGCACAGAATCGACCTGAATGTCGTCCAGCTCCAACTCATAACCCGCTTCACGCGCCAGAATCAGCAACTTACGCGCCACATCCATACCGGACAGATCGTCACGCGGGTCCGGCTCGGTAAAGCCTTTTTCTTTTGCCAGCAGCGTTGCGGCGGACAGCGACATGCCCTCATCCAGTTTGCCGAAGATAAAGGACAGCGAACCCGACAAAATACCGTTGAAACGAATCAACTCGTCACCGGCGTTCAGCAGGTTCTGTAAGTTTTCGATCACCGGCAAGCCTGCGCCAACGTTGGTGTCATACAGGAATTTACGGCGTGACTTCGCCGCCACCTGGCGCAACTGGTGGTAATAACGCAGCGTGCCGGTGTTGGCTTTTTTGTTGGGCGTGACGACGTGGAAACCTTCCGCCAGGAAATCGACGTATTGGTCGGCAACCGCCTGACTGGAGGTACAGTCAATGATCACCGGGTTCAGCAAGTGATACTCTTTTACCAGACGGCTCAGCGCGGCCGGGCTGAACGGTTCACGCGCACGCGCCAACTCGTCACGCCAGCGATCCATAGGAATGCCGTGCATGTTGGTCAACATCGCTTTGGAGTTGGCGATGCCGCATACCCGCACATCGATATGTTTTTGCTTGAGCCACGACTGCTGACGTTGGATCTGCTCCAACAGCGCGCCGCCGACGCCGCCGACGCCAATCACGAACACGTCCAGCGCCTGATTGGTGTTGAACAACATCTGGTGCGCTACCCGCACGCCGGTGGTCGCGACATCGTTATTCACCACCACCGAAATCGAGCGCTCGGATGAGCCCTGCGCGATGGCGACAATGTTGATATTGGCGCTGGCCAGCGCGGTAAACAGACGCGCCGACAGGCCACGCAGCGTGCGCATACCATCACCCACCACCGAAATGATCGCCAGCCGCTGCACCACATCGAGCGGCTCCAGCACGCCTTCTTTCAGTTCCAGGTAGAATTCGTCTTCCAGCGTTTTGCGCGCACGCGGCAACTCATTCTGGGATACGCAGAAGCTGATGCTGTATTCAGAAGAAGACTGGGTAATGAGCACCACCGAGATACCGGCGCGGGACATCGCGGCGAATACGCGCGCCGCCATCCCGACCATGCCTTTCATACCAGGGCCGGAGACGTTGATCATCGCCATGTTATTGAGGTTGGTGATACCTTTGACCGGATATTGCGTATCGTTGCTTTCCAGCCCAATCAGCGTGCCGGGGGCCTGAGGGTTTTCGGTATTCTTGATAAGGCAGGGAATCTGGAACTGAGCGATGGGGGCGATAGTGCGGGGGTGGAGAACTTTGGCGCCGAAGTAGGATAATTCCATCGCCTCCTGATAGGACATCGACTTCAGCAATCGCGCATCCGGCACCTGACGCGGGTCACAGGTGTAGACGCCGTCAACATCAGTCCAGATCTCACAACAATCGGCCCGCAGACACGCCGCCAGCACCGCCGCTGAATAATCGGAGCCGTTACGCCCCAACACCACCAGTTCGCCCTTATCATTACCGGCGGTAAAGCCCGCCATCAGGATGACATGGTCAGCAGGGATCGCTTGTTCGTTAATCCGACGAGTAGATTCGGCGATATCTACCGTAGACTCCAGGTAATGCCCCTGCGCCAATAAGCGGCGCACCGGGTCGATGACCGACACCTGATAGCCACGCGCCTGAAATACCGCCTCCATAATGGCGATGGAGAGTTTTTCGCCGCGGCAAATAATAGCGGCATTAACGCTATCCGGGCACTGCCCCAGCAAGGCAATGCCATGCAGTACCTGTTTGAGCTGGGCAAATTCTTCATCCACTCGCGCTTTCAGCCGGTCATACGCAAAACCGGGCTGAGATTGCGCCAACCCCTGCAATAAATCGGCAAAAATGACTTCCGCTTCGATGATATTTGGCTGGATATCCTGTTTAGCCACAGTTTTTTCAATCATGGCTACCAGGTGGTTGGTGATTTTCGCCGGTGCCGACAGTACCGTAGCGACCTGTCCCTGACGTGCATTGCTTTCGATGATATCGGCGACACGCGCAAATCGTTCTGCGTTGGCTACCGAGGTCCCGCCAAATTTCAGCACTCGCATTTTTGTCTATTCTCCTGAATTTTCAGTGACCAAAAACGCCGGTAGCGTTTTTGAAAACCGTTTGCAAACGGCCTTGTATCGTTGACGGGCCAAAATTAAACCCGCAGTAACTGTTAAAAAAAAAGCCCGCACTGTGAAGTGCGGGCTTTTTCTGGATTCATCTATTACGCGTCAGCCCGCACCGTTACTGATAGTACCGGTGGTAATAATAATGGTGGTGGTAACCAGGCTGATGTAATGCATTGCGTAACGTTCTCGTAAACCGAAAAATTATCTGCCCTATTAGTTAGGGCAATCGCCTTGCTAAGTCAACGGATTTCTTCATTTCGCTGCTCGCGCCGCACCAATCTTGCCGGACAAAATCTCTACATAAAAAACAAAAAACCGGACAATAATTCAGAAAAATCAGCACACCAAAATGTTTCGCCGCATTAGCTTCATTCTTCCTTATCTTCTGCCGACAACGTTTTTTCCACGTCATGCAATAGCGTATGCAGCATGGCGTTATCCCGTTGCTCCAGCAAACCAAGACGCTGTTGTAACCAGTCGCGCAGTTTTTCATCCTGCTGCGCACCGACCCGAACCAGCAAACGCGCAAACCGATCGCGCAATGCAGACAATTGCCCAGACTCAGCCGGTGTCGGCTCGGCCGCTGCAACCTGCATCAACGAGGCCAGTTGATAGCAATACACCATTACCGCCTGACCCAGATTCAATGAAGGATAATCCGCCGCCATCGGCACGCCGGTCAGAATGTCCGCCAGCGCCAACTCCTCGTTGGTCAGCCCGGAGTCTTCACGACCAAACACTAGCGCAGCAGACTTCACCCATTGCCGTTTTTCCTCCAGCACCCCCAACAGTTGCGCCGGCGAACAATAGTAATGAAAACGCGCCCGGCTACGGGCGGTAGTCGCCACGGTGAACTCAACATCCGCCAGAGCGTCGGTCAGCGTCGGGAAGACCTCCGCACCGTCAAGAATATCGCCGGAGCCATGCGCCACCCAACGCGCCGCAGGTTCAAGATGCGCGGTGCTATCCACAATCCGCAACCGGCCAAATCCCATGGTTTTCATAGCTCGTGCCGCCGCTCCCACGTTCTCGGCCCGGGCAGGCGCCACCAAAATGATATAAAACTGCACACAACCTCCCAGCCGGCACCTGGCAGGTGCGCTGACGATTCAAAATGTAGCGATGATTTACGCTGGAACATAAGTCCATACCGGGATTTGACGCCTCCGGCCGATGACCTGAAACGCCGTCCTGGCACACGACTGCCGTCGAATGACACGGCGAAAATGGAAACGCTTCAGCTATCAGCATTTATTATGCCGTGGTGAATATAAAAATGTTAAATTGTGATAGATAGCGGCATTCGCAGCGCGTTTTCCACAAATTACTAACGTGCTACAATGAAGTTTGATATATGTCAATGGAACCGTAGATTTGCCAGTCGGCGAAATCAGTGCTCACTGTTATGTTGCTGTTAATAAGGTTAAACTGTGCGCCACAATAGGCTCTGTTGAAAAGCCTCATCGCCACCTGTTATCAGGCCGCGCGTCAGGTGGAAACAAGTGCATCAAAACGTATTTACGTACTTGAGTCAGTCGGCGAAAAAACGGTGAACACGATTTCCCAAAGCGCCCGAGAGAACCAGGACTTCTGTACTTTCGAATCTCTATATTAGTTGGCAATTTTAGGTAGCAAACATGCAGACCCCCCACATTCTTATTGTCGAAGACGAGTTGGTAACTCGTAACACTCTCAAAAGCATTTTTGAGGCTGAGGGATATGTTGTTCACGAGGCCACCGACGGTGCCGAGATGCATAACATCTTATCCGAGCATGATATCAATCTGGTCATTATGGATATCAACTTGCCGGGCAAGAATGGCTTATTGCTGGCACGTGAACTGCGCGAGCAGGCAAGCGTCGCACTGATGTTCCTGACCGGGCGCGATAACGAAGTCGACAAGATTCTGGGCCTGGAAATCGGCGCAGATGACTATATCACCAAACCGTTCAACCCGCGTGAACTGACCATCCGCGCGCGCAATTTGCTGTCTCGCACCATGAATCTGGGCGGTGGCACGGAAGAGCGCCGTCTGGTAGAAAGCTACCGTTTCAACGGCTGGGAACTGGATATCAACAGCCGCTCGCTGGTCAGCCCGAACGGCGAACAGTACAAGCTGCCGCGTAGCGAGTTCCGCGCCATGCTGCATTTCTGCGAAAATCCGGGGAAAATTCAGTCGCGTGCCGAGCTGCTGAAGAAAATGACCGGCCGTGAGCTGAAACCGCACGATCGTACGGTAGACGTGACCATCCGTCGTATCCGTAAACATTTCGAGTCTACCGCCGATACGCCGGAAATCATCGCCACCATTCATGGTGAAGGTTATCGCTTCTGCGGCGATCTGGAAGACTGATTACCCGCACCTTACAGCACATGCAATAGCCGGGATACCCTCCCGGCTTTTTTATGCACGTTAAGAGCGCTTGTTACTTGCTCCAAGGCAGAATCGGCACCGCGCTGAGCGCATTTTTTGGCGAGCCCTCGACCAAGCGATCGGAATAAGTCAGATAAACCAACGCGTTGCGTTTAGCATCGTAAAAACGTACTACCTGCAATTTTTTGAAAATCAGCGAGGTACGCTGCTGAAACACCACGTTGCCTTTTCCCTTACTGCCGGTGATCTTATCGCTCAGGGTAATGGGCCCCACCTGTTGACAGGAAATCGCAGCGTCCGAGGTATCCTCCGCCAGACCAAGCCCCCCTTTGATTCCCCCCGTTTTCGCCCTGCTCAGATAGCAGGTCACGTTCGCCACATCGGGATCGTCAAACGCTTCTACGATAATTTTATGGTCCGGCCCTAACAATTTGAAAACCGTATCCACTGAGCCTATCTCCTCGGCCCAGGCTGACGTCACGCCGCAGAGCAAGGCCGCAAACGTCAACACAACTCGCTTTTTCATCATTGCCTTTCCCTCACTTTGTTGCCCATGGTGTAGTTTCTGTGGTCCAAAGACCGTTTGTCGGATAGAGTTCTTTAGCGGCCTATGTTAATCAAATTCTTTATGCATAAGGCACAAAAACTTGGTAAGTGCCACAGGAAAAAAGTTGCTATCATGCCGGGCTTATACGCTTAGCTCTCGGTGTGTTCTATGAGGACGATCTATGGATCAAGCCAGTATCATACGTGACCTGCTCAACTGGCTGGAGGGTCATCTGGACCAGCCTTTATCGCTGGATAATGTTGCAGCCAAGGCCGGCTATTCCAAATGGCATTTGCAGAGAATGTTCAAGGACGTAACGGGTCATGCCATCGGCTCCTATATTCGTGCCCGTCGGCTCACCAAAGCGGCTGTTGCGCTGTGTCTAACCAGCCGCCCTATTCTTGATATCGCCTTACAGTACCGTTTTGACTCGCAACAGACGTTTACCCGGGCGTTCAAAAAGCAATTTGCACAGACACCAGCCTCCTACCGCCGCGCGGATGACTGGAATACCTTTGGTATCCACCCACCGATTCGGTTGGGGACGTTTACCATGCCGCAACCGCAATTCATCACCATGCCAGAGACGCAGTTAGTTGGCCTGACGCAGAGCTATACCTGTAATCTGGAGGAAATTACCTGTTTTCGCACTGAAATACGCATTCATTTCTGGCGCCAGTATTTGGGAGAAGTGAAACAGGTGCCACCAGTACTGTACGGGTTGCATCATTCTCGCCCAAGTACGGAGAAGGATGATGAACACGAAGTGCTGTATACCACCGCGCTGGAACCTCATCATGTACCGGAAGGCGTACACCCCGGCGAACCGGTAACATTTCCTGGCGGCGATTACGCGTTGTTTATCTACGAAGGCCCGGCAGACGATTTGCAGGATTTCATCATCACGCTGTACGACACCTGCCTGCCGACCTATAAACTGACCCGGCGCAAAGGGTTCGATGCCGAACGTTTTCATCCCAAAGGGGACGCCGACGCCGAGCCCCCTAAAATCATACGCTGTGAATATCTGATTCCCATCCAGCGTTAACGTTGCAGTTCATCCAACGCCGGAGCGTCAAGGTGCGAGACATCTCCGGCCGTTTCCACTATCCATCCCGGCGCCAGCCAAGGGCTTTGTTGATAATCAACGCGAGACAGCGAACAGTTGCGTAGCCGCAGACGACGCTCCGCCCAGGCAGGCAATCCCAGCAACGTACTTAACAGACAGCCCAGCGCAATACCATGGCTCACTAACAGTGGCCGACTACCTTCCGGCAAAGCAAGACATCTTTCCAGCACAAGATGCATACGACGGGCCAGCTCCGACATCGACTCTCCACCTGGAATACGGCCATCTTGCGTACCGTCCACCAATTGCTTACGCCAGCGTTCCTCTTCCGGGCTCAGCGAATCAATCAGCCGTTCCTCCAGCACCCCCATGTTAAGCTCTCTCAGACCGGGTTCCAGAATGACCGAACAACCGACGCATGCCTGCGAGATAATCTCGGCTGTATGTCTGGTACGTCCGAGATCGCTGGTAAAAATATGGGTAATGCCCAATTTTTTAACCCGGTCCGCCACCAACCGAGCCTGATGTTCACCACCAAGGGTTAACGGACTGTCCGATTGCCCCTGAATGCGTCGCGCCGCATTCCACTCAGTTTCACCGTGGCGAACAAGATATACCTGTAACATGATCTTTTTCCGTTATACTGCGTCAAACTAACTACAAGGTAGGGAAACACTATGTACCATGTTGTCGCATCTACGACCAACCCGGCCAAGATTAGTGCTATCACTTTAGCATTTGCCGACGTATTTGGTGCAGATAATTGCCGTATAGAAGGGGTTGATGTAGACAGTGGCGTCCCCAGTCAACCACTCGGATCGGTTGAAACCCGAACAGGTGCAAGAAATCGCGTGATGAGAGCTCGCCAGGTTCGCCCGGAAGCCGACTTCTGGGTTGGGGTGGAAGCCGGTATCGAGGAAAGTATGACGTTCGCCTGGATGGTGATTGAAAACGCCACTATTCGCGGTGAATCACGCTCAGCCAGTTTGGTATTACCTGAAAGTATTTTGCGGGGTATTGGCGAAGGCCGTGAATTAGGTGATGAAATGGCACGCATTACCGGCATTCAGGATATCAAGCGTCAGGGAGGGGCGATCGGGGTATTCACAGATGGCAAACTCTCCAGAACCAGCGTGTATTATCAGGCGCTGTTACTGGCTTTGGTGCCTTTTCATAACCCGGTTTATCAACACCCCATTCACACGGCATCCGTGTGATAGCGCCCCAAACGCTACGCCTTATTCTCCGGCAACAGTTGCTCCTCCAGCCATATTTTTAGTCTGGCTGGAGCAGATTTGAGGCTGTTGGAGCCTCGGGTGATGGTGGCGATACCCGCGCCCAGCTCATTTTTCAATTCACGCTGGCTCATTTCACCTCGCATCAGCTCCTGAATAATGCGTACTCGCGTTCCCAAAGAGGCTCGCTCATCCGGTGTTAACAACAACAGCAGCAGTGGCTGCTCCAACCCTTCTGCTATCGCCTGCTGCAACAGGCTGACAAAAGCTTGCCAGTGCACATCATCTTGTTCGGAAAAACCGGGGTCGTGCGATGAAGGTAATGTCATAAAGTCACCATACTATTAAACTAGTACAATCAGCATAACATACTCTTCATGAAGAAAAAAAGCATAGAAAACAGGATAACCTCCGCCTCGGCAAGGCGGAGGTTCAGAGAATCACGCTCTGTATGACGACGCTCATCGCCATTAAAACGTTTCTCGTCACTGCTGTCGCTCAATAACCGCTTAGTAGCGCCGCCGCCACTCGTTATCCATCAACAGGGCTGTCTGACGCTGCTGCATCAAACTACGGTAAAAAACATCATACGCCAGCACGTTCTTAACATATCCGCGCGTCTCGGAAAACGGAATACTTTCCACAAACGCGATGGCATCAATCTGGCCGTTGCTGTCTTTCAGCCAACTGCTCACTCGTGACGGCCCTGCGTTATAAGCGGCCGACGCCAGAATACGGTTTTGACCAAATGCATTATAAACATAGTCCAGATAACTGGTGCCAATCTGGATATTCATCTGCGGGTCCAGCAGTTGGCTGCTGTTGGTATAACTGGCGATGTTGAACATCTCGGCGGTATGCTGGGCGGTAGCCGGCATGAGTTGCATCAACCCAGACGCGCCCACAGTAGAACGCGCCTGTGGATTCCAGGCACTTTCCTGACGCGCAATCGCCATCGCATAACTTTGGCTGATTCCTTTACCTTGCGTTGCCTGGCGGAAATCGTCATTCCATGCCAGCGGGAAACGCTCTTCGAGATTATCCCACAGCTTCGCCACAATGGTGGCCTGCACACTCAAATCATACCAACGCTGTTCAAAGGCAAAACGCGCCAGTGCTTCCTGTTGCGGCCGTTCCCGGCTGGCGACCAAGCCAGACCATTCAGAGCGAGCCAAACTTTCCAAGCCCCAGAACATCAGTTCGCGTACCCGCGCCACCTCAGGTAACTGCCCAATCGTTCGCTCTGGTTTAGCGGCAATAACAACCGTCAATGGATAATTGACATTCAGCTTCTGCGCCGCCGCCATCGGATAAAAACCACGGATTTTCATCAGCTCGCGCAATTGGTTTTCACCTTCTTGCTGTTGCCCCTGATCGAGCAACAAGCTGGCTCGCCAGTAGCGCCACTCATCCTTTTGTTGCACATCGGCCGGCAGTCGGGCTATCCATTGCGCCAGGCCGGCTTTATCTCCCTGCCCCAACGCCATACGAACACGCCGCTCCAGCAGTGGGGCGGAAGTACTACGCAAAATCACCGCATCGCGCCAGCGGGCCTGCTCATCGGTGACATCGCTCCCCATCATGCGCCAGACGACATCCTCCTCCATACTCTGGCGCTCCTGCGGGCGCATTTTCTGCAGACGAACCAACTGCGGCAACAGCGCACGAGCCTCATCCGGGTCCTGACGCGCAATACGGCCAAACGCCGACAATACCGCCCTGCGGGTGAAATCCGTCGGGCCGACCGACCGGGCAAATCGCTCAATGGTTTTAGGGTTGTTTTGTAATTTCAGCAACGCATCGGTGATGGTTCTGTACTCTGCCGGCAGTTGTCTGGCGAGATGATTGACCAGACCTGCACTGCCGGCATCCATCGCCAGCCTCATCCGCTCAAGCACCATGATTGATGTCTGCCCACCTTGTTGCTGCCAATTGGAAAACAGCTTGTCGCAGGTAGGCGGCAAAGAGCGACCGGTCAGCCAGATGTCACGCGTCTGCTCCCAGACGCCTTGCGACTGCCCGACCATAACTTTGGCGTACAAGTAATTACAGAGTGAAGCGACCGGTTTTGGCTGGTTCGGACTGAAGGCCAGCAAGCCATTCCAATCCTGACGGCGGGCCAGCTCATTGATAAAGCTGTTATTGAGCGTACGCACAGCAGGCAGCGTCGGGTGTGCGGCGATAAACTGCCTGACCTGAGCGGCGCTGAGCGTCGACAGATCCTGCGTCAACGCACGGTATTCCAGATAAGGATAAAGCGGGTAATCACGGAGTGTCGGCATCAATTGCGAAACCACGTCCATCTGATTGTTATCCCAGGCGGACTTGATTTGCTGGTAACGTTGCCGCTGCTCATCCAGCGAATCTGCCAACACCTGGCAGGAGGCTCCAACGAGACACAGCACGGCGGCCACATATCGCCAATACCCTATTTTGAACATACTGCCCAGACCTCACTCGTTATCGTTTCTGTTTTGCTGCCAAATCTGATGCCGTCATCAATGCTCTCAACCATCCATCCGGTCACTACGACCGCCGTACACCGACTACTTCAGGCTTTTTTCAATTAAATCAGTGTGGCATATCCGGCACGGCAACGATACGCCGAAAGCGCCTTAAAACAGAGCGAAATTCACCGTGTTTTTTTCTTTTTATCAACAGAGCTCGACGTTTCTGTTGATACTCGTCGCGATTGTGCCAATAAAGGCGCAAGCCGCTTCGCAGAGTCGGCAACACAATAACCGGATAGCTGGGATCATGAGGCGAAAACAGCTAAACTCCGTCGACAATAATTTCCTTTTGTCGGCGGAGCATCCATGATCTTCCGGCATCATGCCCCTATAGGCGCCATGCTTTTAATGGCATAACGCTAAACTGGACAGAAAGAGGCTCAGAGCAACGTGGCTCAATACGTTTACACCATGCATCGCGTCGGTAAAGTTGTCCCGCCGAAGCGCCATATCCTGAAAAACATCTCCCTTAGTTTCTTCCCGGGGGCCAAAATCGGCGTACTGGGTTTAAACGGGGCGGGTAAATCCACCCTGCTGCGCATCATGGCGGGCATTGATAAAGACATCGAAGGCGAAGCGCGTCCGCAGCCGGGGATTAAGATCGGCTATCTCCCCCAGGAACCCCAGTTAAATCTGGAACATACCGTCCGCGAAGCGATTGAAGAAGCCGTCAGCGAAGTGAAGCGTGCTCTGACTCGTCTGGACGAAGTTTATGCGGCTTACGCCGATCCGGATGCCGACTTCGATAAGCTGGCGAAAGAACAAGGCGAGCTGGAAGCCATTATTCAGGCTCACGACGGCCATAACCTTGATAACCAATTGGAACGCGCTGCCGATGCGCTCCGCCTGCCGCCGTGGGATGCCAAAATCGCCAACCTCTCCGGTGGTGAACGCCGTCGTGTCGCTATCTGCCGCTTACTGTTGGAAAAACCCGACATGCTGCTGCTCGACGAACCGACCAACCACCTGGATGCGGAATCCGTCGCCTGGCTGGAACGTTTCCTGCACGACTACGAAGGCACCGTCGTTGCTATCACCCATGACCGTTACTTCCTTGATAACGTCGCCGGTTGGATTCTGGAACTGGACCGTGGCGAAGGGATTCCATGGGAAGGTAACTATTCATCCTGGCTGGAGCAGAAAGACCAGCGCCTGGCGCAAGAAGCCTCGACCGAAGCCGCCCGACGCAAGTCGATTGAAAAAGAGCTGGAGTGGGTACGCCAGAATCCGAAAGGGCGTCAGGCTAAAGGCAAAGCACGTCTGGCCCGCTTTGACGAGCTCAACAGCGTGGAATATCAGAAACGTAATGAAACCAGCGAGCTGTTTATTCCGCCGGGTCCGCGTCTTGGCGACAAGGTGCTGGATGTAGAGAACCTCACTAAATCCTACGGTGATCGGGTATTGATCGATAACCTGTCGTTCTCGATTCCGAAAGGCGCCATCGTCGGGATTATCGGCCCCAACGGCGCAGGTAAATCGACGCTGTTCCGCATGTTGTCTTCCCAAGAGCAGCCGGACTCCGGTGCTATCTCACTGGGTGAAACCGTTCAACTGGCGTCAGTAGACCAGTTCCGTGACAAAATGGACAACAGCAAGACCGTATGGGAAGAAATCTCTGGCGGTCAGGACATTATGCGTATCGGTAATTTCGAGCTCCCAAGCCGCGCCTATGTCGGCCGCTTTAACTTCAAAGGCGTCGATCAGGGTAAGCGGATCGGGGAACTCTCCGGTGGTGAGCGCGGCCGCGTACATCTGGCCAAGCTGCTGCAAGTCGGCGGCAACATGCTGCTGCTCGACGAACCGACCAACGATTTGGATATCGAAACCCTGCGCGCGCTGGAAAACGCCCTGCTGGAATTCCCCGGCTGTGCGATGGTGATTTCCCATGACCGCTGGTTCCTGGATCGTATCGCTACCCACATCATCGATTACCAGGATGAAGGTAAAGTGGAATTCTTTGAAGGCAACTTCACGGAATACGAAGAATACAAAAAACGCACGCTGGGTGCCGAAGCGCTGGAACCGCATCGCATCAAGTATAAGAAAATGGCGTGACATGATGCCCTTGCTATTCTGTCACGACATTTCCACGTGATAGCAAAAACCCGCCAATTGGCTAACACCGATCGGTTAAGCAAATGATCGGTTGAACGATCCAGTGGGTAGACGACAATAGCCTCATCATTTTTT